>CAZCPL010000072.1:0-23583 GCA_964500255.1 uncultured Solibacteraceae bacterium
CCGCAGCCTTGTCTTCGGCGCGTTTTCGTTCGACTTCGGCACGCTCTCGTTCGGATACGGCGACTCTGGCGGACTCTTCCGCTTTGGCTTCCATTCGCCGTGCTTCCGCTTCGCTCGACTTCGCAAACGTCGCTTCTCGTTCCGCACGCGCCCATTCCGATCCCGCAATGCGCGCTTGCCAAAGCGTACTGCCAATACCGCCTCCCAGCAGGATCGTCATCATTGTCCCCACCGCGACCGCCGTGCGATTGCGCTGCACAAACTTGCTTGCTCGATAGGCCCAGGTATCGTTTTGCGCACTCACCGGGCGCCCTTGGAGATAACGTTCGAGATCCGCGGAAAGAGCTTCCACCGAATGATATCGGCGCTCGGGCTCTTTGCGCAGAGCCATCAGAATGATACGATCGAGATCGCCGCGAAGATGTATAGCCGCAGCCCGCGGGGCCTTGCGGCTCGGTTCGGGCGGCTCAGTCTCACAGATGAAACGCTCCGCGTCGCCCGCGGGCATATCCTTCAATTCGTAAGCTCGAGTGCCCGCCAACAACTCGTATAGAATCAAGCCCAGCGCGTAGACATCGCTTGCCGTATTGATGCGCTGTCCGCGAACCTGTTCCGGACTGGCATACTGCCGCGTCATGATCGGAATCGTTGCGTTGGTCGATTCGTTGTCTTCTTGATCGAGCACCTTGGCGATGCCGAAGTCGAGTAGTTTGGGTTGTCCGTCGGGCGCAACGAGAATGTTGCCGGGTTTGAGGTCACGGTGGACGATGAGGTTGCGATGGGCATGCTGTACAGCAGCGCAGACACGGGTAAAAAGCGAGACTCGCTCGCGAATGGGCAGCGTTTCGCAAAACGTGTCGATGCGCACGCCATCGACAAAATCCATGACCAGATAAGGACGCCCATCGTCGGTGGATCCGGCGTCGACGATCCTAACAATACCGGGATGATCGAGTGCGCCGAGAATTTCCCGTTCCTGCTGAAAGCGGCTCAGAAAGAAGTCTGTGTCCATGCCTCGACGCATGATTTTGACGGCAACCGTGCGCGAAAACCCGTCTTCGCGTTGCGCGAGATAGACAACCCCCATTCCACCGGCACCGAGTTCGGTGATGAGGCGATAGGGGCCGATCTGTTCTGGTTCGGAAGCGGGTTCCACTTCCACGTCCGAATAGACATCGAGCAGTTCCTGCGCTTGTTGGCGCAACGCCGGCTCGCCTGCGCATTCGCGTTCGAGAAAGCTGTCACGGTCGCCCGCAGGCAGTTCGAGCGCGGCTTCCACCAGTTGCTTCAGCCGCTTGTGCTTTTCAACCGAGGCCTGTTCCGCTGAGGCCGATGCTGCCGATGACTCACGAGAGGTCATGTTCCTTCAGGATCTCGTTCTTCAGCCAGGCGCGCACAAACTTCCATTCGCGCTTGGCCGTCGATGTGGAAATGGACATCAAGTCAGCGGCCTCTTCGATGGAGTGGCCGCCAAAGAAACGCAGTTCAACCAACTGCGCTTGGCGAGGGTCAAGACCTTCCAGTTTTTCGAGCGCCTGATGGATCGTGAGGGTCAGCGGATGCTTGCTCTCGGCGGTCATTTCGAGTAGGGCATCCAGTTTGTCCATGTCGACGCGCTGCGCTCCGCCACCGCGTTTTTCGGCCTGATTCTTGCGCGCGTAATCCACCAGAATGCGGCGCATCATGCGCGAGGCGACACCGAAGAAGTGGCTTCGATTTTCCCAATCGACGCGCTGCCCCATGAGCCGGATAAAGACTTCGTTGACGAGAGCAGTACGTTGCAGCGTATGGTCGACGCGTTCGCGACGCAGGTGGCTCGATGCCAGGATCCGAAGCTCTTGGTAAAGCACAGGGACGAGCTTATCCAACTGGCTGGCGTCCTGATCCTTCCAGCTATGCAGCATCTGCGTGAGTTCGTCTTTGTGCTCGTCGGCGGGCATGTGTGTCGATGGATGATTGCGGTCGGGTACATTATTATTGTATGCCCGTCTACGAGTATCGTTGTCAGGACTGCCAGAAGAAGTACGAACAACTGCGCCGGATGGCGGATGCGGATCGCGATCTCGTGTGTCCTCAGTGCGCTTCGAACCGGGTAGAACTGCTATTTTCCTGCTTTTCGGCCGGTGGCTGCAACGCACCAGCCGGAAGCGGCTTCGGTTGAGCCTCGTAGCGGACGGCCAGTTTGGCCGTTACGATCTTCGCTCGAAGTCATCATGAGTGGACAGAAGAGCAAGATTTTTCGAGAGTCCTAGAGCGCCTTAAGAGAGAATGTCGCTCAATGCCTGCGCAAAGCGCAGGGCCCAGTTTCGTTGTCCTGCGGCCTCGGTAATTTCGTCCTGCCGGAACTCCACCTGCACGCACGGTAGCCCCCGGCGCATCGCATGAAACGGAATTGAGTAATCCACGGCTGGGTCGAGATCGTAGGGCTCGTTGTCTCCAACCATGACATCGCAGGGACGTCGCAGGGCCGCCAGCAGCGGATCTGCGAGGCTGCGATCCAGATGGCTTGAGATGGCGATCCGCCATGGCCTTGGCTCACCGCCAGCGAGGCGAGGTGTCATGGAATGGATGGAGACCGCAATGGTGGGCATCCGCGCTGTTTCACGCGCCATTAGAACCGATTCGACGGCGTCGTGGTAGGGACGGAACCAGCGATCGATGCGATCTGCCTGGGCTGCCCCGTCGAGCCCGTGGTTGCCCGGAATATCCGTGCCGTCGCTCCGTTGCGGGATCAGATCGGGTGCCTGCAACTGGCGGTTGCAATCGACCACCAACCGAGATACGCCGCAGAGAATCGCGGGAGCGTCGAAGACTTCCGATAAACACGCTGTCACGTCTGCCGCTCCGATATCCCAGGCGATGTGGCGGAGCAACTGTGTGGGCAGCAAATCGAGATTGCGTAGTTCCGCCGGGATATGATTGCTTGCGTGATCGCAGAGGAAAACGAATTTACCGGATCCGCCCTGGCGCAAGATAAGAGGCTCCGCCATGCTGCCGTTATTGGCCCACTTCGGTGACATTCACTGTGACATCCATGCCGAGAAAAGCATCCGCTGCACCCTCGTAGGTGCCCCAGAGAGGCAACACCTGATCGTGCGTCCAGGCGACCGCGACTCGGATGAGATTGCGGTTGCCCACGATACTGTTGGTCGGGCAGAAATCGATCCATCCGGCACCCGGCAGATACGCTTGCATCCAGGCATGGGTTGCACCTCCACCGGCCAAGCCGGAACTGGTTGGCACAAAGATATAACCGCTGACGAATCGTGTGGCCACCCCCAGCGAGCGGGCGGCTTCGAGCATGAGTACGGCGAAATCGCGGCAACTCCCCCGCTGATTGCGCAAAGTCTCCTCGGGAGTTTGCACGCCTTTTTCGATGCGCAAATTATAGGTGAATTGCTTCCTGATGCCCATGGTCATGGCTCGCAGCACTTTCATCGTGGGAGTAGTTTCCGCCGGATCGAGAAACTGAAGCGCCCATTCGGCTACGCTTTCGCCCGGATATCGGCGAGTGAGCGCGGTGGCGATATTCGGATAATCCTCGTCCGAATAGCGGAATGGATAGGTCCGCGCATATTCTTCGAGCGGATAATCGGGCGCCGACGTCTCAAAATGTTCCAGAGTGACGGTGCTATCGAAGCGAAGTTCGGAGGTTGCCGTGCCCTCGAATTCGATGACGGCGACAGAGTTATCGAAGGGATCGTGCAGCCAGCGCACCGATGAAGGGCTTGGTGTGATTTGCAGATCGGTGTGGATCAGCCGCAGATCGTAGCTTTCTCGCGGCCGGAACATCATGCGATGTTCTCCGATGCCGACCGGTTCCTTATAGCGGTAAACGGTGGAATGTTGCACCGTAAGAATGGACATTTATTGTTCGTCGGTCCAGACCCGGAAACTTTCGAGAGTATTGGGTCCGAAGGTGGTGGCGATGGCGACATCGGAGGCGTCGCGTCCGCGGGCCATGAGAATGCGACCGATGCGCGGCACATTGTTACGCGGATCGAACATATGCCATCGGCCTCCGATCCAAGCCTCGAACCAGGCGGCGAAATCGCCCGGAGGAAAGGGAGGCGGCGTGCCAATATCGCTGAGATAGCCAGTGCAGTAGCGGGCGGGGATATTCAGGCATCGGCAGAACGTGATGGCGAGATGCGCGAAGTCGCGGCAGACGCCGGATCCTTCTTCAAAGGCATGCGCTGCGGTGCGGGTTGACCGCGCATTGCCATAGCTGAAGACGAGATGATTGTGGACATAGTTGCAAATCGCCTTGGCGCGAGGGTAACCAGGGGTGAAGCCGCTGAACAGGTTCCAGGCGGTTTGAGACAACATATCGGTTTCACAATAGCGGCTTCCCAAGAGATACACGAGGTTTTCTTCGGGAATATCGGGAACCGGGTCCTGCCAAGCCGCTTCGATGATTTCATCGGGTTCGCCAGTGTCCCGCACGACGCTGTCAGCGGTGAGACGGAGACGTCCGGCGGGGGCGAGGAGGCGCGTACACTGGTTGCCGAAGCCGTCGCGGTAAATGCTGATCGGGATTTCGGGTTCAGAACTGAGTACGTCGGGCACGAGGATGTCGGATGCACGGGAGTCGTGGATGTTGACCAACAGGATGATCGGGGTTGGTTGCGGGAAGTTGTAAATGAGTTCGTAACCGGCCCGGAGTTGCATGGAGACACCTTCCATTCAGCGGCGCGGTCCGCGTCGCAGACGAGGGCCAAGGGCATGGGTTCCCTCAGGCTTCTGTTCCCTATAGTAACAGGGAGGTAGGCAACCCTTGAGGACTGTATTCTCCGCGAAAACGCATCCGGAGAGATCTCAACGCAGCCATCGCACGAACCACTGCACCGCCTTCTCAATCGAATCCGGATTCACTTTGTGCCCCGTGTTCCGCTGCAGCAGAAACTCAAACGCATCGCTATCTTTATAGGCAGCCTGTGCCGCATTCACACACTCCATCAATCCCGCCAAAGGCGTGCGCGCATCGGAATCGCCATTGATCACCAACAGCGGCCTCGGCGCGATCAGCGGAGCCATCTTGGGACCGTCGAACTCCGCGTACACGCCCGGCGCAACACGATCGTAGAAGTTGCGGACAACATCCGCCGTCAGACGCCGATCGCCCGTTGCCCCGTCCACCGCAGCCTGGAACGTCCCCACTCGAGACTGCCAGGCATCGTGGTCTAACGCCCAACGAAAACTCTGCAGCCCAATGCAGGGGATGGCAACGCGGATCCTCGTGTCCACCGCCGCGGCCAGATACAGTTCCATGCCGCCCTTCGAAAAACCGATCGCGCCGATCTTGCGGGCATCGATATCCGGACGCGTTTCCAGATAATCGAGCAAACGCAAAACATCCCAAACGGTGTCGTAGAGAAAGGGGAGTCCTTTACCAGTACGAAAGCGTCGGCTCATTGCGGCGACATAGGCGGCGGATCCCTTTCCATTCGCAGCCCGTTCTCCATGATGCCGCCCATCGATCGCTACAGCCAGAAATCCACGGTGGGCGAGGGTCCGCAGATAGGGCAGCATACCTTCTTTGTTGCCTCCCGTGCCGTGCAAGACGATCACGACCGGAAACTTCATCGATGCATCCGACGCAGCTCGCTTTACCAGCAGACCGGGCACACGCTCGCCAGCTTCCGAGTCGAATTGAAAAGGCTGCCGATCGATTCCTTCACCGGCCGCAGCGAAGGGGTCGACATGGATATTCAGCGCTACGCGCGGGCGGTCGATCATCGCCAGAAAGCTCCCACGAGTATCGGCGCACAAACCCAAGATCGGCAGTACGAACAACGCAACGGTACGAACAAGGTACATCGGGATGATTATATACCTGCCCGCTTTCAATCCAGATGCCTCCAGTGGGCGGAGCCACAGCGGTCATCGACGTGTCTTGCGGGGTCATCCTGCGGATCTTCAAGGCCAGCGGGTTTGGCCATCACAGCCGAGTTCAGTTCGCCGTGCGTGCCAGCCGCGCGTTGCAGCCAACGGCCTTGTTTGGAGAATTGTTCCTCCGTCCGCGCGATCTTCCGGGTTGGATTTAGCCACGCGAAGAGTTCTGAACTTTCACGTTTGCGATAAAGGCAATGGTGCCGGAACCGAGTGCGGCAAAGGTTTCCCGGTTTGTAGTTGCCACTTCACGCGCGTATACGCGATGCGGAATCCATGCCGTTCCGCGTTGCGCTGCGAGGCGCTGCCTGGCGCGGCGCACATCATCGCCAGATCGCAGCCGTGATCGAGTGCATATTGCATGCGCGCGGCGAGCAATGCATATTGGAGTCCGCGGCGCCGCATGTCCGGGACCGTGGACGCGCCGGCAAACAGCGCGACTCCATCGTGAATCGTCATGTCGCCGGTTGCGCCGGGTTGCCCATCGATTTCCGCGAGAAAGCAGAGTGGATCGGTGCGCGCTGCGTTGACGCTGCCTAGATCTGTTCAGGAGCCCAACCGCGCGCTGCAGTCTCCGCCCAGACTTTCCCTTCGATTGGCCGATAGCCGCGATTGTTGAGCAATTCCAACAGCGCCGGGCCAGCGAGTGGCCTGGTTTCATGAAGCACGGCTGCACCGCGTTCTCTGAAAAACGCTTCGAGCGTGTCAAGAATGGTTTCGCTAGCGTCCTCAAAAGAGTTCGAGACCGAACGTCTGTGTCGAAGGTGAGTGCGCGCCTTACGATAACCCGTAGCTGCGAGGTTTTGGAACTCGCAACGGCATTGGTTAGATCCGAAACTCGTCGTGACGAAGTGACGATGGCCGACCGGAGAACTCGTGCGGTTCGCTGTGCGCAATGGAGCGATCGACTAGTTGCGACGGTCTCTTTGCTCGGCATCCTCAACAGCGGTCGAATCGTGGCTGCTGACACCGGCGGCGACTTCCGATGAAAGCTTGCGTTCATCGACTCTCGAGAATGAGGTTCGAGGTGCCACCAGTTGCGCCGCTGTCTGGGTTGCGCGCGCGACGCCTGTTTTCCCGTGAGAGGCCGTCCGTAAAAGGATGTGATAGAGCTCATGGGCGATCACCCGAGCCAATGCGCGTCCGAGCATTTGTTCGCGAGCTTCCGTGCCGTGACTCGACCGCAACGGAGACTGAATGAACTTGCGCACCTGATCGCACCGGATATCGGCGAAGGGCAGCACCGCGCCATTCGAAATGTGGGTCTTGCCCAATGCTTCCGGATCCTGATTGCCAGCGATTGCCAAACTGAAAGGCAACGGCGCATCGGCGCGACACTCGCCTTGCAGTCTGACCACCGCCAGTTGACCGGCGACGTTGCCTTTGCCATCGTGCCAGTGAATCGCCACATTGGCTGGCAAAAGAAGTTCCTCAATTTCAGAGTGCAACGACTCAAGCAGGTGAGGCGACACAGCTGTGGCGTTGGAAAGATACACGTTCAGTGGCTGGCCCACTGGAAGCGAGGGCTGGGCTTGGGATGCCACAGACAGCAGCAACATTGCTGCCAAAGCGGTACAGGGCTTTGTAAACATAACGAGAACTCTAATCGAGGAATTCCGTCATGAGCATATCACAACGAACGGGCGGCGATGGAAAGCTGGAGTTTATGCCAGCAATTTGCCAACGACTTCGCCGTGAACATCGGTCAAGCGGAAGTCCCGCCCCTGGAAACGGAACGTTAGCTTGGTGTGATCGATTCCCAATTGGTGCAGCATGGTGGCGTGCAGATCGTGCACCGATACCGGATCTTCAGTAATGTTGTAGCCGACATCGTCGGTCTTGCCCAGCACAAGCCCTGGCTTGAAACCACCGCCCGCCATCCACATCGTGAAGGCGCGCGCGTGATGATCGCGCCCCAGAAACTTCGAACCGGCGCGTGCTTCGTTCATCGGCGTGCGTCCGAACTCGCCACCCCAAACGACAAGCGTATCTTCGAGCAACCCCCGTTGTTTTAGGTCGGCGATCAATGCCGCAGCCCCTCGATCGGTTTCACGGCACAGTCCGTTGAGGCGGTTCACAATGTCTTCATCGTTCGACGCTCCATGCGTATCCCAACCGCGATGATAGAGCTGGATCATGCGGACGCCGCGTTCCACCAGACGGCGTGCAAGCAGGCAGTTGTTGGCGAACGAATTCTTGCCCGGCTCGACGCCGTAGAGTTCCTGAATGTGCTTCGGTTCCGAGGCGATCTCAGCAAGTTCGGGCACGCTCATTTGCATCTTGTACGCTAGCTCATAGGCCGAGATGCGCGACGCGATCTCCGGATCGCCCGTGTCCAACTGATGCTGCGTATTGAGATCCTTCAATACATCCAACGAACGGCGGCGCGTATCGCGCGTCACGCCATCCGGATTCGAGAGGAACAATACGGGATCGCCCTGACGGCGGAATTCCACGCCCTGGTGCGCCGATGGCAGCCATCCCGGACCCCAGCAGGATTTGCCTCCATCGGGCGCGTTGCGGCCGGAAAGCAGCACCACGAATCCGGGCAGATCTTTGTTGTCAGTGCCGATGCCGTAAGAAAGCCAGGCGCCCATCGACGGACGTCCCGGAATCTGATGGCCCGTGTTCATGAAGATCTGCGCAGGCGCGTGATTGAACTGCGTTGTGTGCATCGACTTCACAATCGTGAGATCGTCGACGATCTTCGCTGTATGCGGCAGTAGATTCGAAATCTCCGCGCCGCTATGGCCGTACTGCTTGAACTGGTGCGGAGATCCCAGCAGCTTGGGCACGCCCTTGATAAACGCGAAGCGTTCGCCTTTGATCAGTTCATCGGGACAAGGCTGGCCATCGTATTCATTGAGCTTCGGCTTGTGATCGAACATGTCGAGCTGCGATGGCGCGCCCGCCATGAAGAGAAAGATCACGCGCTTGGCTTTGGCCGCGTGGTGCAGGCCTCCAAAGAGATTCTGCGAACCCATTGAGGCGAGGCCCAGTGCGCCGAGTCCAAAGGACCCAAAGAAGTGGCGGCGGGTGATGTCCTTGATCATTCTTTTGTCAATGCCTCATCGAGATTCAACAACACGTTGGCGAGCATCGTCCAGGCGGCTTGATCCGAACTGCCGCCCAGCTTCGCGGCTTCGTCCGCGTGACTGCGGAAGTAGGCGACCTCGCCCTGCTTCCAGGTCAGCAACCGATCGATTTCAGCGGACTTCGGTTCGCGCGCGGCCACTAGGCGGAAACCGAGTTTGACGCGATCGCCATCGGTGGATGCTTCTGCAACCAACCGCTTGGCGAGCGCCATGGCGTTCTCAAAGAACGCTGGATCGTTCAAAGTTGTCAATGCCTGTAGAGGCGTGTTGGTGCGAACGCGACGCACCGCACACTGCTCGCGACTGACGGCGTCGAAGTTCAACATCGAAGGATAGGCGGCAGAGCGTCGAATGAAGGTGTACAGGCCGCGCCGGTAACGATCTTCACCCTTGCTTTCGATCCACTGATCGCTGCTATACGGCACATCCCAAATACCCGCCGGCTGATACGGAAATACGCTCGGTCCGCCGACCTTGTGACTCAACAGTCCCGATGCAGCCAGTGCATTGTCTCGGATCATCTCGGCCTCCATTCGGAAGCGCGGACCGCGCGAGATGAGCTTGTTGTAGGGATCCGATTGCAAGATCCCGGGCGTCACGCGTGAGGTCTGCCGATAGGCATCTGAGCTAACGATCAGGCGATGCAGATGTTTCATCGACCAGCCCCGATCCATAAATTCGACGGCGAGCCAATCGAGCAGTTCCGGGTGATTCGGGCGTTCGCCCTGCGAGCCGAAGTCTTCTGAAGTTTCCACGATGCCGCGTCCGAAGTACTGTTCCCAGATGCGGTTCACCGCGACCCGCGCGGTCAACGGGTTATCGCGGCTGGCGAGCCATTTGGCGAGACCGAGGCGATTGGGCGGGAGGTTGGCGGGGAGTCCTCCGAAGACGGCGGGAATATCCGCATAAACCTTGTCGGCTTTCGCGGAGAAGCCTCCGCGGGTACGCAGAAAATCCGACGGTCGGTCGGTTCCCGCGGCCTCTTGAAGAATCAATGCTGTCGGAATATCGAGCTTATCGATCTGATTGTTGACCTCGCGGAGTTCGTCACGAACCGGTGCCAGCACTTTGGAGATTGAGCGGAAGTACGTGGCCAATGCCTTTTCATCGCGGTTCGCGCGAAGGTTGTGCCTGATGCGGACTACCCAGGAAGGATCCTGCGCGCTGGTCGTTGAAAGACGGAAGTGTCCCAGCGATTGACCGATGAGATCGGAATTCGAAGCGATGCTGACACGCAAATTGCCAGCATTCACAGGCGTTTTGAAGGCGAGCACGAGCTGACGCAGCAGGCGTGTGTCTTCTTTGGAAGCGTCGACGTTCCAGCGACCGTCGGGTCCCGGACGTCCGTCATCGGAAAGGACGCGGGCGATTTCGACGGGCTTGCCATCGAGCTGGACTTCGATACCGGTAATGATGAAGTTGCCGTAGGCGTCGCGCCCCGGGCCCTGGCGCGGAAGCTGTGCAAGAGGCAGGGCCTCAATACGAAGTCCCGTGGCTTTGGCGTCGACACGCGACTCGACAAAGTATGTTTCGCGCAATGGATTCGGGCCTGCGGCGAGAATGCGGCCTTCTTCGAGTAGCTTTAGTTCGCTACCGTTCCCGGCGGTGAGCTTGGTAGGATTCAAAGTCACCCAAGCGCTATCGGCCACGCGAATCTGCCGTTCCCATTCGGCTTGCTCGGCCTGCAATTCCGGCGTGGAAGTCTTCAGCTTTTCATCGAGAGCCTTGCGCCGCGTCTCAAGTTCCGCGCGCTTGGTGGCCTGTTCCGGTGTGGGTAGTTCGAGTTTGGGCTCGGTCCATTTCACCGAAGTATCGCCGTACTCTTTAATGTCCTTGTGGCCGTTGCTGAAGAATGCCATCCACTGGTAATACTCTTTGTGCGTAAACGGATCGTACTTGTGGTTGTGGCACTGATGGCAGGTGACGGTGGATCCGAGCCAGACGGTTCCGGTAGTGTTGACGCGATCGACCAGCACTTCGAACTGCGCCTCTTCTTTGTCGACGCCACCTTCTTCGTTGTACATCGTGTTGCGATGGAAGCCTGTGGCGATCTTCTGTTCATTCGTCGCGTTGGGCAGCATGTCGCCAGCGATCTGTTCGACGGTGAAGCGGTCAAAGCCCATATCGCTATTGAGCGCGTCGATCACCCAATCGCGATAGAGCCACATGCTGCGGCGCAGATCTTTTTCAAAGCCGTTGGTGTCGGCGTAACGAGCCTGATCGAGCCAGGGTCTCGCCCAGCGTTCGCCATAGTGGGGCGAGGCTAGCAGCCGTTCCACCAGCCGCTGGTATCCGTCGACGCGAGTGTCGTTGACGAAGGCGTCGACTTCCGCGGGCGTTGGCGGCAATCCTGTGAGATCCAAAGTCACGCGGCGGATCAGCGTCTCGCGGGACGCAGGCGGAGAGAACTTCAGGCCGTGTTTGGCGAGGCGCGCGGAAAGAAACGCGTCGATCGGATGTCCGGTTCCGGGCGGTGTCGTCTTCACTGGCTTCACATAGGCCCAATGCTTGCCGGTCTGTTTTGCGGCCATCTTCGACACGGGCCATGAGGCGCCTTGGTTGATCCAGGCTTTGAGCTTGGCGATTTCTTCGGGCTTGAGTGGTTGACCATTCAAAGGCATGCGCCGCTCATTGCCGGTGCCTTCGATGCGATGAACGATGCGGCTCTCCTCCGCCTTGCCGGGCTTGATGACGCGCATCGCCGTCGATCCCGCATCGAGTTGCAACTGGCCTTTGGCGGAGGCTCCGCTATGGCAGCCGTTGCAGTTGGCGGTGAGGATCGGCTCAATGTCCTTTTCGAAGTCCGTCGGCGAGGGCAGGCCCGGCGCGCCGGCATCGATCCAAGACTTCAACGTCGCAATGGATTCGGCCTTGAGCAGCGCTCCTGTGGGCGGCATCCGCATAGCCGGGTCGGTGGCGGTAATTCGCTTGATGAGCAGGCTCGTTTGCGCGTCACCGGGCTTGATGACGGGTCCCGACATGCCTCCTTTCGCGATCTCGTCCAGGGAATCGAGACGCAATTTGGCCTGGGCCATGTTGGCGTTGTGGCAAACCGTGCAGTCTTTGAGCGCCTGCAAGGCTTGGCCGGCGTCCTGTGCGATGAGCGCAAGAACAAACACGATCACAGCGGTAGAATCTCCTCGCGAACGGGGTCGAACTTCAGCCTGCGCTTTTCGACATACGCGATGTTGCCGAGGTGCGAGGCCTGCGCGGAGCGGTGGCCGATATAGACATCGCCATTGGGCAGCTTGCGTGACTTCACGCACGAGAGGAAATTTTCGACGTGATCGATGGTTTGATCGCGTTCGTTCTGCACCACAACCGGAACTGCGCCGCGGCCTTTGGGCGTGTATTCATAGCGCCCGCGCGTGATCCAGAGCTTGCCTTCAGTGCCGCACATTTCCACTGCCGCTCCTGTGATTCCAGGGGCGAGTGTTGCTTCGAACGTGGCGGTCCACTCGTCGGGATACTCCAACAAAACATTGATGGTATCGGGCGCAGTTCGGCCGTCTTTGTAGTGATAAACGCCGCCCGACGCCACTGCGGAAACAGGGTTGTCCTGTTCCATAAACATATGGACAACGTCGATCCAGTGCGTGAAGAGATCGGTCACCTGTCCGCCGCCGAAGTCGAGATAAGCGCGGAAGTTCCAGTATTGTTGCGGATCCCAATCGCGCCACTTCACGGGACCCAAGAAACGACCCCAATCCAGGTTCGAAGGTTGCTGCGCCACACGCGCCGGAGCCTTCATCAAATGCGCTCCGTTGCCATGCCACCACGTGCGTGCCATGGTGATCTTGCCGAGCTTGCCGGATTTGATGTACTCTTCTTTCGCCCGCAAATACAGGGGTCCGGAACGCTGCTGCATACCCACCTGGCAGATACGTTCGTTGACGCGCGCAGCCTTGACGATCGGCGGACCCTCTTCCGGCTTAAGCGTCAGAGGCTTCTCCACGTAGACGTCTTTCCTGGCATTCAACGCATCGATGGCGATCTGCGCGTGCCAGTGATCGGGCGTTGCGATCTGCACGGCATCGACATCGTTGGATTCGAGCACCTTGCGGTGATCCTTGTAGCTCTTGGCATCCGTCGCCTTGTTGCGCGCGGCGTCGATGCGTTCCGCCCAGACGTCGCAAACAGCAGTAAAAGTGACGTTATTCTCAGGGCGCATGAAAGTGCCCATGACGCCGACCCCGCGGCCGCCACAGCCGATGAGGCCCATGCGGATGCGATCGTTCGCACCAAGGATCCTGGAATAAGAAAGCGCCGAGATGCCAGTGGCTTTGATGAGAGTTCTGCGATTCATGGTCTATTTCACCTGTGAAAACGATAGCGGTGAGAGCATCACCGAAGAGATATTCGAGACGATTTCCGCGTCGGAGTTGCCGGGCGTGTCGCGCATCTTGACCCATTCCGGATCTTTCACAAAGGCTCCCCAAACCTTCTCGCGATGCGCCAGGCTTTCATAGCCGAGCATATAGACGAGGTTGGGCATTCGCTTGCCGATGATGGTGGTTCCGAAGAAGACGGGCACCATGCCGAGCCTTCTGAACAGCGCCATCTCGCCATCGGCGAACATTTTCACTTTGTGTTCGAGCGTCGCGCTGGTGTTCGATTCGTAGGTGCGCAATTCGAAAATTAGATTAGCGCGCTTGCCGTCATGCTTGGGGATCTCGATGCCGCTCATCCAGGGCACAGTTTTGATGATCTCGTTTTCGAGGCGGACATACGGCAGCCCCGGCGCTGCGAGATATTTGTCAGTGGCCTTCTTATAAGATGCGTCCACGTTCATCTTGGCGCGTGTCTCTTCCATGGCGGCAAGCGAAGGATATTGGACAGCGATGCGAATGTAGGGTCCGTCGGGGCCGATGGTGTTGCCGAAGACGGCGACCGGACCTGCACCGTATTTCTGCAGCATCGGCAGCGTCGACTTCTCGATGAAGTCCGCCATGCGTGCCCGTTGCGCATCCGCGCCATTGCGCAGGTAGGCGGTGCGAAGTTCGAGGATCGCGGGGTTGCTGGTTTGCGCGGCTGCACTTGTAAGCGATGCGCTGGCAGCGGCGGCAGCAGGCAGAAATCGACGTCTGGTCATGGTGTGGATCCGAACTCCGATCTTATCGCAGATGAAGTTTCGATCTCGCAGGCGTATGCAGGCAAAGGCTGCGGGCCTCGCCGAGAATACGCATCCGTATCATGTGCAGGTCAACAATTGGATTCGCGAACATCGCGGCATCTATCGGCTTGCGATGTTTCCCGTCGCCGAGCATCCGGACCTTGTGAAATGGTCGCTCTGGTCCAGGAACCGCAACGAGATCACGGAGGGCGTCTATAGTCACCAGACCTCGCTGGGTTTCTTCGAACTTTCCGACCTCAATCCGGCCAAGCTTCATTTGACGGTGCCGACTCGGTTCCGGAGGAACAGCGCGATTGCTGGGAATTCTAGCGCATTTTCGGACTTTCTGTAGCTGGTCTCGGTGGGGCGAGCTTTAGCTTGGGCGAGGCTTCAGCCTCGCCCAGCGTCTGCACAATTTCTGAAAACGCTCTAGTACCGCACCGAGCGGACCTTGCCGATGCCGACGTTCAGTCCGCGCAAGGGTTCCGCCTGACTCGCCCGCTGCGGACCATCATTGATGTCGCCGAAGCGGATACAGTCGAACGAGGATTTGTACGGCAAGCGATCCGGCAGGCTCTCGAACGTGGACTGATCCCCGCACGGAGATCAAGCGGACAAAACTCAACGCGACCGCGCAGCGGATCTTTGACGAAGTCCTGCGGCAGGTGGCGTGACTGGGACCCGTTGAGTAGCGTTTAGCTCTTTTTGCAAAACGCCTTTATTATTTCGTCGCTTAGATGCCGATCACTTGGCAAGAACTTGTTTACTGGAGCGAATATGGAACGATTACTTACACACTTCACTCTTGCGTGGCTCCTATATCTGGTTGTGGCTGCCACGGATCTGTTTGGTGGACGCAAGCTTGTGGTCTCCTTGCCATTCCACTCGAATTGCACTGCATCCGAACTCCATGCCCCGAGGCCCGGCAGTTCGATGGCGGGTCCTGCGCCGATGAAGGCGGGGTCGTAACCCGCACGGTCGAGATATTCGGATGGATCTCGAAGGGTCTTCGCGATCTTGAACGCCTCGGCGGTCCCGGCCGGGGATGAAAGCTCCCACTTCGCTTCGCAACTCGCATGGATTCCTCCCAACCGCCGTTCCGCAGCGGACTATCGTATTGAGCCCAACCGCGAGGGGCCTTTCAACTTTCGACCGGGAGGCCTGGAGATCGCCTGTTGCTGCCGGTTCGCGACCCAGTCGGCACCCAGCTCAACGACCTTTGCCGAAACCTCTTCAAGAGTCCCTTCCACCAGCAACGCCCCCGGCATCCGATCCAAAACGGCCAGTCCGCCGAGTTTGTTCTCAAGTGTCGCCATGGCCTCTTTCGGCGGATCCAGGGCGTGACGATACCTCACCACAATCTTCGCCATTCGATCCTAAGATATCGGACCCGAACCCTCGAATTCGGCCGACCACCAGATTGGCCCCGCCCTCCACCACGAGATCGGCACCCGGCGTGATACCGCTATCCACAACCCCAACCTTGACGCCGGCTCCGGCGTTCAAATCGCCGATGGCGTGCAAATCGCCAAGGCTCTTGTTTGCTCCGAATAAAATGGGCTGCAACTCCAGTTCGACCGACATCGAGGGCTCGGTAATGGAAAACGGCTCGACATATTTCGGCCAATAACCGCTCGCGGCCTCCACACTAATGCTTTCCAGCTCGGGAACGACGCCTTTAAACTTCAAGACGGCGACCCCCTGCTGGTTCGTTTGGTTCTCAACTCCCCAGGCCTTTTCGAAATTGCGGATGCCCTGCACCAGGGCACCCGCGATTGGTAGCTTCGTTACGCCGTCGATCGCCTTGACCGAGATGCTGATCTTCTGCACGGGTCCCCCGGACTCCGCCATTGCCACCGCCGGCGAGGTGAGCCTCCGGCGCAACCACAGCGGCCTCAGTTCCAACACCGGCGAGATCAGCAATCCGGGTTGCTCCGCGTGCAGCCGGAGGCGTTCCTCTTCGGAAAGCGCCACCAGGGCGGTGTCCCCGGAACCAAGGCTGTCGTGGACCTTCATGCTGCTTTTTCGTTTACCGACTCCGAAAGACATTCCGCCAAGCCGACCACCGCTTTCCAGCGCCCGCCCGACGCCGGACATGAAAGCCATGGCCGGACCCGGACTACCCGCGTTCCAAATGTTCTGCGAGGGAATCAATACGTATTTTCTAGCCATTGTCATTTATCTTCGGCCAATGCACCGCCACAGTCAAGCATGCCTAAATGGCGCCGAACGTCTTTCGGTGGTGATAGCGATAGAATCATGCAGCCACTTTCTTTTTCGAGGTGCAGTCGCATGGCGGAGCGAGTCGTCCTTGAGGTTCAGGCCCGTGACAATGAAATCACCTTGGCTTGGTGGATCGGGCCTAGCCCTTTCAGCCCTTACAAAATAGAAAGCCCCGGCGAATTTCGCTGCACCCTGCTCCTTGGTCTCTCGAAGGCGGTGGCCATAAGGCTTGCTGAAAACCGCTGGACATGGGACGCTTGTCGAGATATCATATATGTCATGATGGCGTCAGATCCAGAAGAGTTACGGGTCCTGCCGGGGCTCCTGGCAGCCGTCCGAGAGCAAACACAGTTCAGCGGTATACGGCATTTGCTGCGTGCGATGGCCGTCGAATGCGGTGCCGACGGCCTCGTTTGGTGGCGGCTTCGTGACCGTCAAGTTACGCCCGAACACTATCTTTATTGTGCTTCGAGTTACTTCGTAGCGAACGAAACTCCGCTTTTTCAGGACTTGAGCGTCAACTCTCCGACAGCGCAGGTCATGGCTCGGTGTGCCCCCGACGCTCAAATTGTCAGCGAGACCTCACGGGTTCCCCAATATCATCCCGAACACAGCCTACTCCAGCAATATGGCGTCGCAAGCTTTGTCACCGTCCCAGTCCTCGAAGGATCGCGCGCCCCAACCGGGTGCCTCTCGTTCACCTTCGGACGCGAAGATGTCAATTTCAAAGAGATGAAAACGAAAGCGGAGGCCCTGGCCCGGCTCTTTCCGCTACTCGTCGACACTCTAATGGAATCTGTCGGCAACAAGTTGCTGAATCGTGTGAGTCATCTCCAGATCCAATCGCAACATACATCCCCGGCCAATCGCATCGCTGGCGTCCAGCCTCAATGGGACCGAGCCATGGCCGAGATCGGCCGTGTGCTGCAAGAAGTATTTGAAATGTACGAATACGCGATCTATGTCAGAACGAATGCTGTGGAAAAGGCACCCATCAAATGGATCGCAGGTCATTGGCCCTGGAAGAACAGAGACTACAAAAAGTCCTACGAAGAGGCTGAAGGTGTGACCGGATACTGTCTGAGAAAGCGGACCCGGATCATCATTGAAGATATCGTCACCTATTTTGAGAACCGGAACGAACTCGATCGCGAGGGGGAGTATCCGGGGATGAAGCCCACTTGGCAACTCAGCGAAGTCACAACTGCGCTCGCGCCTCACGCCAAGACCGGAGCTTTGCCGCCTGTCCCGCTCATTTGTATTCCCTTGCAAGTTGGCACCGAGGTGGTCGGGGTGATGCGCATCTGCGGCTTCATGAAGGCACCCTATTTTGTGGACCAAGTACGCCTAAAGTGCCTGGACGAAGTTGGTTTGCGCATTGGTCAGTGGCTTTGGGCTCAACTTCGCCTTGCGGAGATTGCCGAGTTGCGGGTTCGCGAAACCGCTGCCTTCGCGCTCACCCGCATGCTCACGAAATCCTATCGTTCCAACATGAGCGACCCGGCGCTGGAATATAGCTTATCGAGAACCACGGTTGACCAACTTCACGCATTGGACACACATATCGATGCGGCGGTGTTCCGCAAGTATCAGGACGCCGATGGGCAAGCGACGCTAACGATTGGTTTTGAGTGGCGGCGGGACGGCCGTTTGCCCATTCCCCCTAGCATTCGTGTTGGTTCCGGCGTTGATGCTGGCGCATGGACACGAAACACACGTGGCATTTGCAGCATTCCGGATACACGAGCCTCAGGCCAAGTCCGCTTGCAGCACGAGTTTGGCTTTCGATCACTTGTCGTGGCTTACGTCTCACCGGGCGGTGCGGCACCGCTCGGCACGCTGGAGATCTATTCCAAGGGTCCGCACACATTCTCGCAAGACACAGTCACCGCATTGGAAAGAGTCGCGGAAGAGTTGGGCCGCTTGGCTTGGACCATTGACCTGCAGCGCAAGGAGCGAAACCTGCTGGCGGAGCGCAGAAAGGAGACACGAGAGCTTCATGACGGCCTTGAAAATTTGCAGCACCAGATCAAGACTCCTGTCCGCCTGTTGAGCACCCAGATCCGCACACTCGTGAAGTCTGGCACTGCCCGGGTCACACGCGACGATCTGAAAGAGTTGGAAGCGGCGGCGCGACGGGGGCTTTCGATCGTGAACAACGTCGAAATGTATACAACACTGGCCAGGGGCGAAGCGCTCCGAGTGACAAAGCCGGAAAGGTTGACCCGTTCCGCTTTTGTGAAACGGCTGGACGAGACCTGCGCTCTGTTTGAGGTCGGCGTCGACCCAGTCAGGGACGTTCAGTGTCAAGTTCGCTCGGCGGATTTTGAGCCTCTCGACTGGAATGTGGTGCAGGCGGAGGAAGCAATGGTGGATCAAGTTCTGGATATCCTCTTGGACAACGCAATCAAATATGGCGACGACCACAGCAAAATAGAGATCGGCGCTGGGCTGATCGAGCGAAACCAGAAATTCTACCTTTCAATTTCGAACAGTGGACAGGAGATCAGTCCACAGGAGATCAGTCGGCTAACGGAACGCGGTCGCCGATCGGAACGAGTGGTCAAGGGTAAGAAAGGGGCGGGGTTGGGCCTCTACATTGCACAAGAGATCATGGAGGCGCACCATGGTCGCCTGGATGTGATCCCGAAGCAGAAGATGACGGAGGTCAGGGCGGTTTTCCCTGTAGGAGAAGTTTATGAAAATACTGTACTTTGAAGACGACTACTCGTTCGCAAAGGCCATCGAGAAAAGGCTGAAAAGTGAGTTTCCAGACTGTTCCATTGTGCCGATCCGCTACGAGAAAGACATGCGGGCTTACCTGACGGACCATCCAGACCCTGAGGTAGTGGTCATCATCCTGGACGTGATGGTTGGCTACCAACAACCCAATTCGATAGAGTCGGCCCCGGGTGAGATCGAAGAGGAAGGCTATCTGAGAGCGGGGGTACGAGTGCTTGGGTTACTACGGCAGTCGCCCGAGTATGCGAAGATTCCCACACTCTTCTATTCCAATGTGCCGTCGTCAAAGATTGTAGAGGCACTGAAAGAACAGCAGCTCGATGAAAAGAGCATCGAAATCATCTCGAAGGGCGACAACGGTGACAAACTCGTCGAAGCGATTCGGCTACGGGTGCCAAAGCAATAGCCATCCGATCTATCCAGCACGATCCAAGATCTGGAGTTGCTTTGAAAGCCAAACCCTACTTTCAACCGAACGGGCTATCTCTTCATGTTGGGTCCACATCTCGGGAGTTGAGGATTGATTCTCTTCCACCGCGATCCTTTTCAGTTCGCTCAATGTGGCACGATCCCAATCCTTGGCACGGGTTGCCTCTATCATGACCTCCCGAATCCACCCAGGGTCAATGTTACTAAGAAAGGCGGCAGCAACGGATGGATGAGTCAGGCCATTCCACAATTCGGTCTTCAAAAGTCGCGAGACAAGAACCGCCACCAAAAGCGGCTTCTGCCTAAAACTCTTCAGTTGTTTGTAGAAGTCTGTGAGCAGTGCTACGTAGTGCGACTTGAGATCTACATTGCGATCAGTTAACGGGGTGTCAAAGTACCTGCCGCACACTTGCTCAGTGATCCACAAAACGCAATTTAGAGTGTCTTCGTCGGTCATCACAGGCGGAATTTGAAGCATTCCCTCCAAAGTCTCTTCTAGCGATAGAGAAATGCCTAACGAATGCCGCTCTTGGGTCGGTTTGTGGATTGAATCCAACCACATTGACAGGAACCCGGCACCCGTCTGGTTCGCCGCCACCGCCATCACAAACGCTCGCTCCATATCGGGCTCAAGGACCAGCCTACCCGCCTCGATCTGCCGCCACACCCGAAGTAGGTGGGGCTCGAATCGAGAGGCTGCTGGAACGCGAGCGGCCAGAACTAACACCCCGAATCCCACTCGGTCTCCAGGACCCCAAATTGCCCGCCCCAGATGGAACGCAATCGCATCCTCAAACCATTCGAAACGAACTCCACTCCAGCCAGCCGAAGAAAAGGCTTCTGCCAGAAAAAGTGACGGTTCGTCATCCTCGGTTACTCCCGGCAAGTCCCAACCACCTAGCCATCGCTCCAACTGTGAAGCGCACTTGCTCTCCAGGTCCTCATCTTTGCGATGCGCCACGTACCATTGCCGAATTTGGTGCTGAACATTCCGGACCGTCTCCTTCTCCGCATCCGGAAATGGAGGAATACTCGGATCGAGCCGGTGATCCTCTTCAAATGCAGCAACCAGCAGCCCTTGTCTGTTCTGTTGAGGAAGCCCATCCACCAGGTCGCCATAGGACCGCAGACGGATCTCAACCCAACAGCCAAATACTTTGGCGATTTGCTGCAGTTTCTTGATACTCCACCGGCCGTAGTCGACACTCTCAAAGCGAGAAATCGCACTCTGATTTGTCTTCGTCTGCTCCGCAACGAACTTCTGCGAAAGTCCACGTTGTTCTCGCACCGCACGCAACTGCGGCCCGATCCACGCTGTGTGCTGCACACCGTACTCTTCCCGAACCGTTCGATCATCGAATGATCCAATCAACTCCTGTCGACGCGCCTTGACCTTCGCCGTGAGGGCGGCAACGGGAGGCTTGACAAGTGAAAGGAATAGGTTAGAAGTGCTCATGCGCTTGTCTCCGGGCGGCTGGCGCAGCTTTGACATAATCCCGAGTTTTTATGGCTCGATCTTGCACATCCGAAGGTATGATCGAACCCGTGTTCGGCTCGGTCGCGCCTTCGAGAATTGTGTACTCGCCGGCGGCATCTACCGGCCCCAAACAGAGCATCGGACGCAAGGCATGGTCGCCAAACGCCTTCAGCTTGTAGATCCCCTTGGTGCGCTTCAATGGACCGTTGAGCACCTTGGTGCCGATCGCCAAGTCGTAGTCCATCGATTCCAACATATGGAAACGATGATTCAAAGCGGCTCGGTCCCGGGAGGACAGTCGGGCCGAATCGGCCCAACTGCGAATCCGATTGCGACCATTGGTTCCTTTTGCGTCCCAAAGGAGCTTCAGTTGACTCACAATGACAAGATATCACATAAATAGCATATTTACAAGAAGGATGTCAGGCGGTACTCATGAAATGCTCGCGACTCACCCGGCGACCAGGAAACTGGCTTCGGCCGATTGCCTGCACGGTCGTCAGCGGTCGTCCCTGCAACCCAAATGGGTCCTGCGTCTCCAACTATCTCGCCAGCGCTCTTCCACTGATCCAACCCCAGCGAAAACTCCTCATGAATGAATTCCCTCACGAACACCGACTCCGAACCGCTGCCGCACGGGCCAGCCTGAACACAACAACCGCCACGTTGTGGCGGCCATTTCTTGGGAGATGGATAGTGAAGGCTGAAATTTCCAGCATCCAACTGCGTCGGCCGGACCAACTGAATTGTAGGCGGGACTTGGTATCGAAACAGAATCAGGCACTCTCCTGATTCCCGGACGGGCAAGCCTACGGAATGCTTCCAACTTGCTGGCGCCGCAGTGCCAATCGACTGCGCAAAATCGTCCCACACGGCTGCCCAACAGGGGTTCTTTGGCGCGGCCGACCTCGGCGGATTTCCGCGCTTTTCGATACATCGATCCCGGACAGCCAACAGGCGAACGAAATTCTCGCGACCCGCTTTTACGATTCCATTCGGGTAGAAATCCGGCTGAGGATTCAATCGGGGCATCGAAAACAGGGCCGCCTCATCCGACCGTAGGACTCCGGCATCCGACGCGAAACGGGCAACGGCACCAACCGACAGGACAGTAGCGAACGGGCCAGCGGCGGGGCCACTTTTGCGACTTTTGCGAATGCTATTACGAACGAAGTTGTTTGAGTTAGAGCCGTGGAGAAATGTTGCCGCCGGATCGACCCGTATTTGAGTCTCGAGCATTTGCTTTAGGGCATTCGAAAGAGATGGCTTTGGATTCGTTTTAAACTCGCGTTCCCAAAGCGCCACAAAGGTTTTTGCGCGCGCTTTACTGATGCGGTGATCGTTTTGCAAATTCCAAGCGAGCGCACGCAGTTGCGTATCACCAGGCTTGATTCGAAGAATTTCGTCAATGTGTGCCGCGAGCCCCCGAAATGCCGGCGGCGCTGGTCGTCCAAATGCTACTGGCATTGCTGATATTGTACATATTGTACTGCAACACTCGGCTTAATTTCGCTGGGCAATTGAGTCAGGGCTTTGGCTTGTCGAGATCGAAACTCCCACGGCGTTCGCAAGCCTTCCAGCGCACCGTTCGAAACCCGGGGGTGCAGTCCCAAGATGCGAGAAATCTCCGCGAACGGGCCTTGATAGTCCGGTCGAGATGCTGCCAACGAGCCGGACGACCCGCCGTAAGCGGAATCTTCGGTGTCCGCGCCAGCTTCGGCTTGGGGCACCTGTGGTCAAGAGGGTGGCATGCCCTGCTGGCAAGGGAAGATTGCACTGCGAACGACTTCGACCTTGGAATCCGGCATCTGAGTCCGTCCGACTGACAACGGCAGCACCGCGCCGCTGTTGTGGATCCTGTCGACGCCTTGGAAGCTATACCGCAAGCCAGATCGGCAAAACATGCCCCATGTATGACACCCGGCTCAGGACCCCTGAAAAAACCGGAAATCTCAGAATCGCTTTTCACATCCGGCCAAAAATTATCTTCGCAATCCCTGCAATCACTTACAGCCAAACCTCCACTCAATAAAAACGGCCCGCCCCCTGATCCTGGCAGCAGAAAGGATCCCCATGCCCGAAATGCATGACAACAACATCGTCATCAAGCCCAAAGCCCCGCGCACCGAAGCCCAAAGGGAAGCCGCCCGCGTCAACGGAACCAAATCCCGCGGGCCCGTCAGCCCCATGGGCAAGGCCATCTGCTCTCAAAACGCCCTTCGCCACGGACTCACTGCTCGCAACCTCACCCTCGCCAACGAAGATCAGGACGCCTTCAACGCCGTCCTCGCCGACTACATGGCCGAACTCCGCCCAGAGGGCCCCATCGAGACCAACCTCGTCGAAGATCTCGCCATCGCCAAGTGGCAGCAGTACCGCGGTCTGATCACCGAAACCGCCATCTACAACATCGAGATGGTCAAGAACCACGAACGCTTCAGCGAAACCTTCGACGAATCGTGCGAAGAATCCGCACGCACGGCCGACGCCCTCGAAACCTCGCTTGCTCGCACCCGCTCGCTCCCGCACCTCCACCGCTGCCAGGCGCGCGTCAATCGCGATTACTTTCGCGCGCTCAACACCCTAATCGCCCTCCGCAAACAGTCCAAGCG
>CAZCPL010000073.1:0-23543 GCA_964500255.1 uncultured Solibacteraceae bacterium
CTCATCCACGCGGCGACCATGGTGACCGCGGGTGTGTACATGATCACGCGCTCGCTCTCCCTTTTTAACAACGCTCCGATTGCGATGGATACGGTAGCCATCATCGGCCTCGCAACAGCGTTTTTCGCCGCGACCATCGGCCTCGCGCAGACCGACATCAAAAAGGTTTTTGCGTACTCGACAGTTTCGCAACTTGGCTTCATGTTCCTGGCCTTGGGCGTTGGCTGCTACAGTGGCGGCGTCTTTCACCTGATGACCCACGCATTCTTCAAGGCGTTGCTGTTCCTGGGTGCCGGATCTGTGATCCACGGCTGCCACCATGAACAGGAAATGTCGCAGATGGGCGGACTTCTGAAAAAGATGCCGATCACGGCTTTGACACTCTTTTGCGCAGGTGTCGCGATCGCCGGCTTGCCTTTCACCTCCGGTGCGGCTTCGAAAGATCTGATTCTCGAAGCGGCGTATGTGCACCATCCCTGGATGTACTGGGTTGGTTTGTTCACCGCCCTGATGACGGCCTTCTATGTCTTCCGCGCCCTGTTCATGACGTTCATGGGCGAGTATCGTGGCCATGCGCATCCGCATGAATCGCCGCTCACCATGACCGTGCCACTGATGATTCTCGCGGTGCTCTCGCTCGCTGGAGGATTCATCGACATCCCTCATTGGCTTGAGCCTCTCACGCATGAAGAACATCCGCATGTGGATACTTTGATCGCGATGCTGCCGTTCGCGGCTGGATTCCTGGGCATCGGTCTCGCGTACTTCATGTACGTGATCAGCCCTGGCCTTCCGGATTCGATCGCGCGCAGCTTCAGCGGACTCTACCGCTTGATCTACAACAAGTACTTCATCGACGAAGCTTACGATTCGGCAATCGTGCATCCGATGGAGGAAGGCTCACGCCAGATCCTATGGAAAGGCTTGGATGTCGGTGTCATCGATGCGCTGGTCAATGGTGCCGGTGGCAGATCGCAAGGTTTGGGCCGCATGTTGCGCTGGGCGCAATCCGGATCGATCCGGAACTACGCCGCCTGGGTGGTCTTCGGATCCATCCTCGCGCTGCTGGCCGTTGGTGTGGCGGGAGGTTCGAAATAAATGACGCTTCTCGACATGGTTCTCTTTCTGCCGCTCGCCGGATTCTTCATCGCCCTGCTGTTGCCGGGGGCGGATCTGACCAAGAAGTTCGTGCTTGGCTTCTCGCTGCTGCTGTTCGTCTTATCGTTAGGCTTGATCGGCCCCGTGTTGAGCGATCCCCAAAGCTACTCGTTCGATACGACGGTGCCTTGGATCGCGATGCCCAAGATCAACTACCACGTTGGTCTCGACGGATTGTCGCTCTGGCTCGTGGTGCTGGCAACGTTCCTTACGCCGATCGCGGTGGTGATCTCGTGGAACTACATCGCACATCGCTCAAAAGAATTCTTCGCCTATCTGTTGCTGCTTGAGTTCGGCATGATTGGCGTGTTCGTTTCGCTCGATCTCTTTCTCTTCTATGTGTTCTGGGAGGTAGCGTTGGTTCCGATGTACATGCTCATCGGTATCTGGGGACACGACCGGCGCATCTATGCGGCCGTCAAGTTCTTCCTGTACACGCTGGTTGGCTCGGTGCTGATGCTTGCGGCGATAATCTTCATCTACAATCGGGCGAAGACCTTCGATTACGTTGAGATCGTCACGCAGATTCAGAAGCACAACCTGACGTTCACGCATACCGAAGAACTGCTGCTGTTCCTGGCTTTCTTCCTCGCGTTTGCGATCAAGGTGCCGCTGTTCCCGCTGCACACCTGGCTGCCGGATGCACACGTTGAGGCGCCGACTGCCGGATCCGTGATGCTGGCCTCGGTCATGCTGAAGATGGGTTGTTACGGATTGGTCCGCTTCTGTCTGCCGATGTTTCCCGGTGCGTCTCACGAGAACGCGGGTTGGATCAATATGCTCGCGATCATCGGCATCGTCTATGGCGCTCTTGTCGCGATGGTGCAGCCGAACATCAAGAAGTTGGTGGCGTACTCGTCGGTCAGCCACTTGGGATTCGTCGTGTTGGGCATCTTCTCTTTCACGCAGCAGGGCCTCGATGGCGCGGTTTATGTGATGCTCGCGCACGGTATCTCGACCGGCGCGCTCTTCATGCTGGTCGGCATGCTGTACGAACGCAAGCATTCGCTCGAAATCAAAGATTACGGCGGTGTGGCGACTCCGGCTCCGAACCTCACCGTGGTGTTTGTGATCACAATGCTGGCTTCTGTGGGACTGCCGATGCTGTGTAATTTCGTCGGTGAGTTCCTGGTGTTGCAGGGAACCGCGATGGTCAACTTCTCATGGACCGCTGGCGCATCGATTGGCGTGATCCTCTCGTCGGTCTATATGCTGTGGATGGTGCAGCGCGTGTTCTATGGCAGAGTTCCCGGTGCTGCGGTGGCATCCGGGCACGATCACGGCCATCAACCCGGTGCTGACCACGACCACGGCATGCCCGATCTCACCGGACGCGAGTGGATCGCGGTCATCCCGATGATCGCCCTGATGGTTTGGGGCGGCGTCTACTCGCAGAGCTTCCTGCCTGCGATTTCCGCCCAAAATACAAAGATCCTGGAAATGAGCAAGGATACTCGAAAGCCTGACTGGAATACGGATCATAAACCAACTGCGGCTGCGGCCGTCCCAAAATCGGAGGTGAAGCATGACGCCCACTAACTTCATGCCCACCACCGAAGAGTACATCCGGATCCTTCCGGAATTGATCATGACGTCGGTTGGCGTTCTGATCGTGTTCCTTGAGGCTCTTCGCAAAGACAGTCAGAAATCGATTGCCGGCGGTCTCACGATCGCGACCATCGTCGTTACGATCATCGCGACGTTCATGACGACATCCGGCCCAGCCTTCCACGAAATGATTTTTGTGGATGGCTTCGCGACGTTCTTCAGAGTGCTGGTTCTCGTTGTCGGCCTAATGACCGTGCTCGCTTCGCAGAGTTACCTCGAACGCGAAGGTGCGCTCGTCGGTGAATTCTATGCGCTGCTGCTGTTCTCCATGGTCGGCCAAACGCTTATGTGCGCGGCCAACGAACTGATTATGATCTTCATCGGCCTCGAAATCTCTTCGATCGCCAGCTACATCATGACCGGCTACAATCGCGACGACAAGCGCAACAACGAAGCAGCATTGAAGTACTTTCTGTTGGGATCTTTCGCCACCGCCTTTCTGTTGTACGGCATTGCATGGATCTACGGCATCACCGGTTCGACGAACATCGATGCCATCCGCCAGGCACTCTTGAACAACATGCCGATCATCTCGGTCCCCGCGGTTGGAGCGGCGGCCGCGCTGATGTTTGTCGGATTCGCCTTCAAGGTTTCCGCGGCACCGTTTCAGATCTGGGCTCCGGACGTTTACCAGGGCGCGCCTTCACCGGTCTCGGGCTTCATGTCCGCTGGCCCCAAGGCTGCGGCTTTCGCTGTGTTCGTGCGAGTATTCCTCACTGCTTTCGGACCTATCGCTGAGCGTTGGGAACCGATCGTTTGGGCGTCCGCTCTGCTGACGATGATCATCGGCAACTTCGCCGCGTTGACACAAACGAATCTCAAACGTATGCTGGCATATAGCTCGATCGCGCACGCCGGATATGTGATGGTAGCGATTGCCGCGAATTCCGAAGCCGGAACCGCCGCAGTCATGTTCTATCTCTTCTCGTATGCGTTCATGAACGTGGGTGCGTTCGCCCTTGTGGCCGACTACTCTCGGAAGAACGAGAAGTTCGTCAACATCTCGGACCTCGCAGGACTCGGACAGAAACAGCCTTTCCTGGCAACGACGCTGACCATCTTCATGTTGTCGCTGATTGGCGTGCCGCTCACGGCGGGCTTCTTCGGCAAGTTCTACATCTTCAAAGCGGCTCTCGATAGCGGCTTGGTTTGGCTCAGTATCCTTGGATTGTTGAACTCCGCTGTTGCGGCTTACTATTATCTGCGGATTCTTGTCGTGATGTGGTTCCAGGAGCCGGGCGAAGCGGCAACGGATGCTCCAGAAGCGTCCTTCGGCGTTAAGGCCGTGCTGGCGGGTTCCGCGATTGCAACGATCGCGCTAGGCATCGTTCCGTCGTTGGTGCTAGACTACGCAACGCGTAGCGCGAACATCGTCAAGTAAGTGATTTGCACACAGAGGGAGGCCTTCGGGCCTCCTTTGGGGTGCCGAATCCAAAATTGTCGATTCGCATCCAACCGGTATGAAGATCGAAGTCCTTCCACAAGGAGCCGCCTACTGGGTCGGCGACGGCTTTCCTGTCCGTAACATGTTTCCCTCGAACCATCTAGAACCCTCGAAAATCAGTCCTTTTCTCATGCTCGACTACGCGGGTCCGCTGTTGTTTGAACCGGCGAATCAGCCACGCGGGGTCGATCAGCATCCGCATCGCGGATTCGAAACCGTCACCATCGCTTACCAAGGCAGCGTCGCGCATCGCGACTCGGGTGGTAACGCTGGTGTGATCCATCCGGGCGACGTACAGTGGATGACCGCGGCCTCGGGCGTAGTGCACGAAGAGAAGCACGATCCGGATTTCACAGCCAGGGGCGGCATGTTCGAGATGGTGCAGCTATGGGTGAATCTGCCAAAGGCTCACAAAATGTCACCGCCGAAGTATCAGGCTCTCACTGCGGCTGATATACCGAATGTCGCGGTTGGTTCAAAGAGTACGCTGCGTGTCATCGCGGGTGAATACGCCGGCGCGAACGGTGCCGCTTCGACTTTCACTCCGATGGGCGTATTCAACCTACGTTTGGCAGCGGGCGACGAGATGACATTGAACCTCAATCCCGCGTTCAACACGACCCTGTTCCTATTGGATGGCGATGTGACCGTGGACAAGCAATCCGTGCAGGGCGAAGCGAAACTCGCCGTGCTTCCGGGCGGAACCGCGTCAGTGCAACTCACTGCCACGGCGGACAGCAAGATTCTAGTGCTTAGTGGCGAGGTGATCGACGAGCCAGTTGCCCAGCATGGACCGTTCGTGATGAACACCCGCGAAGAACTGGTGCAAGCCTTCAAAGACTACCAGGAAGGCCGCATGGGCCGTCTGTAACGCCTACCAGATCCCAAGATACTTCCACCAGGTGAACCCCACGGTCCCCCAGATGGCGAGGTTGGCCAGAGAGCAGACGAATCCGACTTTCCACCAGGTCTTGAGTGGCACGTAGCCATGGGCGAAGAACATGGGTGAAGGCGTGGTGCCGTAGTTGGTGAGCCCCGAGGAAAGGTTCGTGAACGTCGCGAAGGCGTATGCCACAAGCCCAGCCGGCGCGCCTTTCGCGATCAGCACCGCGACAAATGGCGTGTACATCGCCAACAAATGCGCGGTGATCGATGCGAAGGCATAGTGCGCGTAAAAGTAAATCGCAAGCGCAATCACGAACAACGCGGGCCAAGTGAAGTCACCGAAGATCCCACCGATGGCTTTCGCGAACTCGGTGGGCACGCCCGTTTCGCCCAACGCGCGTCCCAAGCGGACCATGCCTCCGTACCAGATAAAGATGTCCCAGGCTGTCTGGTCTCCAAGGACATCCTTCCAGTCGAGAACTCCGGCGACGAGCAGCACAACAGCGCCTGCCAGGGCCGTGATGGTGACGTCTATGCCGTAGTTTCCGGCGTTGATCCAGAACCAGACCACCGTCGTGAACACGGCAAAAACGATCCATTCGTTGCGAGACATGCGGCCCATCTTCGCGAGTTCCGCGCGTGCGAACTCTGGGGCTTGCGGCGTATGCGTGATCGATGGGGGATTCAGCTTCGATGCGATCCAAGGCACGATGAGGATCGACAACAACCCAGGCACGATTCCTGCCAGAAACCAACTCGTGATCGTGATCGTTACGCCGGCGCCCTTGGCCATTTGCGCAGCCAGCGGATTGCTCGCTTGCCCCGTATAGAACATCGCTGCGGTGACGCAAATACCTTGGTAGACGGCGGTGAATAAGAAGCATCCCAGCAGACTCGCCGTTGCGCCAGGCGTGGATCCGTAGAGTTCTGCGATGGAGCGTACGATGGGCAGAATCACGCCACCGCTGCGCGCGCCATTGGCGGGAATGGCGGGTGCGATTTCTAGTTCCAAGAGGGACACCGCATACGAGATGCCGAGCGAACTCTTTCCGAAGATTCGTACGAAAAACAACGCGATGCGCCGTGCGAGGCCCGTGGCGATGAGCGCGTTGGAGATGAAGAACGCGGCTTGTACCAGCCACACAGAAGGATCCGCATAGCCTTCGAGTGCCTGCTTGATCGTGAGTCCGCCGATGGCGGCGGCAAGTGTCACTGCAATCAGAACCAGCGCGCCGCCGGGGATCGGGCGGATGATGGATCCCACAATTGTCGCCATGAAAATCCCAGTGAGCCGCCAGCCTGCGGCGCTAACGGCCGCAGGCTTGGGAATCAGGAACTGGATTGCCAGATAGACGGCGATGAGGATGGCAAACCCTCGCGCGCGGTGCTTCCAATCAATCATTGCTGCGTCGGGCATCTACTCAGCCGAAATGCGGACCAACTGCTTGCCGGTATTTTTGCCTTCAAGCAAGCCCAAGAACGCCTTCGGAGCGTTCTCAATTCCCTCTTCAAACTGTTCGCGATACTGGAGTTTGCCGTCACGCATCCACCCTGCCATAGCCTGCAGACCTTCAGCGAAACGAGGTGCGTAGTCGCTCACCAGAAAGCCTTGCACCTTTGCCCGCGCAACGATCAGCATCCCCAGCAGCCTAGGACCCATCTCCGGCTTCGCGTTGTTGTACTGCGAAATCTGCCCGCAAATGCCCACGCGCGCGTGGACGTTCAACTGCATCAACACCGCATCGGTGATCGCACCACCGACGTTGTCGAAGTACACATCGATACCATCTGGGCAGAGTTCGCGCAGCTTCTTATAGTGGTTCTCAACAGTTCGATAGTTGTAGGCAACAGCGTAGCCGAGGTCGTCAACAAGATGCTTCACCTTGTCGTCCGTTCCCGCGATGCCAACTGTCTTGCAGCCCTTGATCTTCGCGATCTGACCGACGTACGATCCGACCGCGCCAGCAGCGCCGGACACCACTACCGTCTCACCAGGCTTGGGGTCGCAGATGTCGAGCAGGCCGAAGTAAGCTGTGAGTCCCGGCATGCCGAGGATACCGAGTGAAGTGGAAATCGGCGCAAGTGAGGCATCGACCTTGCGCGTTCCCGCGCCATTGGAGATCGCGTATTCCTGCCATCCGAACTGCCCTTGCACGACATCGCCGACCGTATATTTGCTGCTTTTCGATGCGATGACGGTTCCCGCTGCGCCGCCAGTCATGACCTCGCCGATCTGCACCGGTGCCGCGTACGAGCGGCTGTCGTTCATGCGTCCACGCATGTAAGGATCCACGGAAAGGTAGTGGATCTTGACGGTGAACTCTCCTTCAGCCGGATCCGGAATCGGAGATTCCTCAAGACGAAAGTTCTCTTCCGTGGCAGGCCCTGCCGGGCGGCTCGCGAGAACGATCTTGCGATTCGTAGTCATAGCCCACCAGTGTATCGGACTCTCGTATTGGACAATGGAAGGATCCATGCTACTGAGTATTCTTCTGCTCTTGGCTCAAGACAAACCTGTCGAAGCCAACTACGTTCGTACGAACTTCACGAAGTATGAATTCCGCATCCCCATGCGCGATGGTGCGAAGCTGTTCACTTCTGTGTATGTTCCGAAGGACAAAGCCCAGAAGTATCCGATTCTGTTGAATCGCACGCCTTATAGCGTCGGGCCTTACGGACCGGATCTCTACCGCGAATCCATCGCGCCGTCCGAAAAGCTCATGAAAGACGGCTTCATCGTCGTGTACCAGGATGTGCGCGGCCGCTACATGTCAGAAGGCGAATGGGTGGAAGTGCGTCCTCAGATCTCTGTGAAAACATCCGCGAAAGATGTCGACGAAAGCACAGACGCCTACGACACAATCGACTGGCTTGTGAAGAAGATCCCCGGCAACAACGGGCGCGTCGGCACCTGGGGCATCTCGTATCCGGGCTTTTACGTCGCAGCAGGTATGATCGATTCGCATCCCGCGCTGAAGGCCGCGTCGCCACAAGCGCCCATCGGCGACTATTTCATGGGCGACGATTCGTTCCACAACGGGGCGTTTATGCTTGGCGCGAACTTTGGCTTCTACACCGGCTACAAGCCGCGCGCCGGCGGACCCGCTCCGCCCTCGAAGTTCCGCCAGGGCTTTGACTACGGCACCCCGGATGCCTACGAGTTCTTTCTGAATCTCGGTCCGCTGGCCAACGCCGACGAGCGCTACTTCAAGCGCGAGAACCCCTATTGGACGATCAATGTCGATCACACCAACTACGATGAGTTCTGGAAGAGCCGCGCGATTCAGCATCAGATCAAGAACGTGAAAGCGGCGGTTATGACCGTGGGCGGTTGGTTCGACGCCGAAGATCTGGCCGGTCCGCTCAATATCTATCGCAGGAACGAGAAAAACAATGGCGGTGCGGCTCCGAACATGCTGGTGATGGGCCCTTGGACGCACGGAAGCTGGTCACGCGGCGATGGCAACAAAGTTGGCAACGTGGACTTCGCCACCAAAACCGCGGCCTACTATCGCGACAACATCGAAGCGCCGTTCTTCCAGTACTTTCTCAAAGACAAAGGGGACGGCAAGTTCAAAGAGGCCTATGTTTTCGAGACTGGCCGCAACGAATGGCACGCCGAAGAATCCTGGCCGCCGGCTGGTGCGCAAACCGAATCACTCTATTTTCGCGAGGCAGGGAAGTTGTCGTTCGATGCTCCGGCAACTGACGGTTTTGACGAGTATCTAAGCGATCCAAACAAGCCAGTGCCGTATCTCGGGTATCCGGCCGGAGGCATGACCGGCAATTATATGACCGATGACCAGCGTTTTGCCTCGAAACGTCCTGACGTGCTGGTGTTTCAAACAGATCCATTGGAGGATGATCTGACCTTCGCCGGTCCGATCAAAGCGTTGTTGCATGTTTCGACGACGGGAACAGATTCGGATTTCGTAGTGAAGCTCGTCGATGTGTATCCAGACGCCTATCCAGAGCAAGAGCAGCCTGCCGGTAACAAGCCGTTCGGCTATGTGATGCCGATGTCCGGTTATCAGCAGTTGATACGTGGTGAGCCGTTCCGAGGCCGGTTTCGCAATGGCTTTGACAAGCCGGAGGCTTTCGAACCCGGCAAGCCGGCCAAGATCGATTTCGAACTGCCGGATATCTATCACACGTTCCGCCGCGGGCATCGCGTCATGGTTCAGATTCAGAGTTCGTGGTTTCCGTTGACCGATCGCAACCCTCAGAAGTTCGTACCGAGTATCCCCAATGCGAAGGCTTCGGACTTTCAAAAGGCGACGCAGCGCGTTTATCGTTCGCGCACCGCGCCGTCTTCGATTACCGTTCAGGTTCTACGTTGAGATTGCGTTGACCAACTCGGTGGCGCGGTCAAACAGCATGGCCGCGTCGCCGGAACATCCCAGAAACTTCATGCCGCGGGCCTTCCAGAACTTGGCGAGTTCCAAGGTGCGCGTTTGTGTTCCAGGGAATATGCCGCGTGCGTTGCAACTGTCGCGGATCGCCTCCATTGCTTCCACCATCTTGGGATGCTGAAATTCTCCCGCAACGCCGAGTGAAATGGAAAGGTCCGCGGGCCCGATCATCACGCAATCGATTCCCGGCACGCTGAGCAACTCTTCGCGAGCTTCGTAAGCGCGCTTGGTTTCGATCTGCAAGACCACAAGTGTTTCGCGGTTCATCTGTTCGATGGCCTGCGGAATCGTGACCTTTTCATAGTCGAGACCGGGTGGAATCAGTCCGTAGCCGCGCATGCCGATCGGCGGAAATTTGGTCCACGAAACGGCTTCTTCCAGCAGCTTCGGATCTTCGACGCGCGGAAAGATCACACCATGGGCACCGAGATCGAGCGCGCGCGCCACGAGATCGTACTCGAGACTGGTGACCCGCAAGATCGGTGTGAATCCGACCAACTGCGACGTCTTGCAGACCTGCCAGAGCGTTTCGGGATTGAAGACGCCATGCTCAGTATCGATGAATGCCCAATGAAATCCGGCAGCGGCGAGAATTCGAATCACTTCAACGGACGCTATGTGGCTGAAGTTGGTGCCGATCTGAACCTGGCCTTCTTGCAGCGCTTTTTTGACTTTGTTGATGAACATTAGCGAATCGCGTAGAGCGTGTCTTGACTGCGCAGATAGATCGATCCATCGACGATTGCAGGCGTCGCGATGAAAGACGCGTTGTCGAGCGTGTTGGTAGCGAGCACTTCGTACTTCTCACCCATCTTGATCACCACCACATCGCCTTCTTCTGTCGATAGATACAGCTTGCCGTTCGCGCCCACAGGCGAAGCCTTGAAGTTGTAGGGCTTGGGTAGACGCTGTTGATGATAATAGGGCTTGCCGGTCTTCATGTCGAAACAACTCAACTGCCCGCTATCGGTGATGAAGTATAGTTTACCATCGTGCAGCACCGGCGACGGGGTGTAGGAATTGCCACGCTGATTCTGCCAGACCACGGCGTCGGTTCCGCTGAGATCCCCCTCACGCCCGAGGCGAATCGCTTGTAGATTCGGTTCGCGATGGCCGCTCATCACCACAATGAGATCATCCAGAACGACCGGAGCGGGGATTACGTTGGTGCCCAAACCCGCGCATTCCCAAACGACCTTGCCCGAATCATAATCATACGCGCGTGTTTTATTGCTGGCACTGGTGACGATCTGTTTCTTGCCCTTCACGGTCACTACCAACGGAGGCGACCAGGAACTCGGTTCGCCGCGGTCGACGCGCCATAGCTCTTTGCCCGTGGTCTTGTCGAACACCACCATGTAGGAGTTGGTCTCCGAATCGAGCTTCACCAGCAAGCAGTCAGCATGCAGTGTGAGCGGGACGCCCTCGCCGAATTCCATTCGCATCCGCATCGGCGCGAACGACTTCTTCCAGGCCAATTTGCCGTCGAGATCGTAGGCATAGAGTCCAAAAGATCCGAAGAATGCATAGAGCATCTTGCCGTCGGTGGCTGGCGTGTTTGACGCGTATGAGCCATAGCGGTTGTGATAGCCCTCGTGCGGTGCAGCGGTGTTAGCCAGGCGTTCCCAGATGATCTTGCCCGTCTTGCGATCCACACAATAGACCATGAACTTGTGGTCAACGCCTTTGTCTCCGCCGGGAGACATCCCGCGACGGCGGCCCTGTTGCGCATCATTGGCTGCGGGCTTGGAGGGGGCTTCGCCCGCGATTGCCGAAGTCACAAAAATCCTGTCGCCCCAAATGATCGGCGACGACATGCCTTTGCCGGGAATCTTAGTTTTCCACGCGATGTTTTTTGTATCTGACCATTCGGCGGGAGCGTCACCGCGGGCCATTCCATCGTCTTTGGGGCCTCGCCATTTGGCCCAGCCATCGACATCGGCGGCGAGGCATGCCAAGGGTGTGAGAAGCAACAGCAACTTCATTGGAACTCTCAGCGTATCATTTGTCATCTGACTTCCTGACGATGAGTCGGAAGACATCGTTACGCGCGTAATGGCCGATCACGTCGAAGTCAAACTTACCACGGACGATGTCGTCGCGATCCAGATCCGCCGCAATCACGCATTCGCCATCGTAGTTTAGACCCGCAATCAAGCGGCCCAATGGATCCACGATGCATGATCCTCCCGTCGAAGCGACCGGTGAGCCGCCAAACTGGTTTGCGCTGAGCACGAAGCATCGGCCTTCCATAGCAATGTGGCGGACCGTCGCGATCCAGCTTTCCCGCCCATCCGCAGTCGGCGCGCAATAGAACTCAATGCCTTGTTGATAGAGGGCCGTGCGATAGAGCGGCATGTAGTTTTCCCAGCAGATGGCCGCTCCGATTTTGCCGATCGCTGTGTCGTACACCTGCATGGTGGATCCATCGCCGCAGGCCCAGATGACGCGTTCTTGCGCCGTGGGCACGAGTTTTCGGTGCTTGCCCAGCAACGATCCATCGGGGCCGAAGAAGAGCACGGTGCAGTAAATCGTGCCTCCCTCGCGTTCGCTGATTCCGATGACTAAGTGCGCTGCGTGCTCTCTCGCCAGTTCGCCGAGGCGCGCTGTGGCGGGTCCTGGGACATCGATTGCTCCGTTCCAATACCGCAGATACTGTTCGCGACCCGCATCGGTGCGATTGCCGATGCTCACGCCAAAATCCACGCCGCGCGGATAGCCGCTCAGAAAGACCTCAGGAAAAACGACAAGCTGCGCTGGAGCAGCCTTGCTCATCCAATGCGCCACGCGATCCAATGAAGCATCGACATCGAAGGCGACGGGAGTCGCTTGCACCACGGCTGCACGGATGATCATTGGCCGAGCCCAAGCAGCTTCTCCAAGCGCTCATTGATTTCGAGCATCTGGATTCCAGCGGATTTTGCAGGCTTTATGCCCGGTCCTGCCACGAAGTAGACCGAGCGATAGTCCGGGTGCCCCGGCCAGAGTCCGTGTTCGCCTCGCGGTTTGTGTTCCGGCCAGAGCCCGTCGACGCCTCGCGCGAAGTTCACTCCCGGTGAGGATTCAAAAGCGGCAACCGCGTCAGCAGCAAGTTCGGGCGCGTGGAACTTCAGCTCATCGATAGGGATCCTGCGTCCAATGCCTTCTTTGCCTTCAAGAAACGCCGCTGTGGCTGCATCGCGCGCAATAACGACACCCGCAGCGACGGTGGCTTTGTAGGGTGTGCCCTGCAACAGTACATATGGATTCATGATGCGTTTGGTGAGCTCAAAGCCATGATCGGAGACAATGGCGACGCGGAAATCCTTGGGCGTTACGGCAAGAATCCTGCCGATCAATTCGTCCGTGTACTCGAGCATCGCGAACGCTTCCGGACTGAACGGACCACGTTCATGCTGTTCGGAATCGAGATCCACCAGATGCAGAAGTGTCAGATGCGGCTTCAGTCGGCTCACGATGTACATCGTGCCGAGCGCGCGATTGCGGTCATCCATCCACTCGGTTCCGAAGGATGGATAAACCGAGCGGATCTGCTTTACGAGATCGCGCGGTGTGGACTTCTCTTCGATCGCGTCGATATCCATCGCTCCGCCGTTGCGGCGTTTGAAGTACTCGGGTAGATTGTAGTCGATGTCTGCATCCGTGGTCACCGGCCAAGTGACCGCCGCGGTCTTGCCTCCAACTTCGCGGACGCGTTGCCAGAGCGTCTTGGCCTTCAGCAGCGAAGGAGTCCAGTAGTAATCGCCACCTTCTGCAGCCGGACGTTTGTTGTTGAGGATGCCGTGTTGCACCGGCCGGACGCCCGTAATCATTGACGTATGCGAGGGCCAGGTCACTGTTCCGAATACGCCCGTCACGCCATCGGCGACATCCGCATGCGCAAGAAAGGCCCGAAGATAGGGAATCTTCAGGCCCATCTTGTCGCGATCGCGAATGTAACGGTAGTCGAGTCCGTCAACTGAAATCACCAGAAGAGGTCTGAGTTCCGCTGCGGTCACGGCCAGCGCAGTGAAAAAGAAGAGAGCGCGAATCACTTCTTCATTATCGGCGGTTCAGGTACACGAGGCTGCTTGCCAGGCGGTTGATCCCACTGTGTCTTGCGCTGGCCCTCTTCTGTGACCTTGCGCCATTCCCGCATATTGGAACCTCCCATGGGCCAAAGCGTGAAGTTCCGCATGGCGACGCGCTCGATCTTCCGGCCGCTTTTGAATGGCTTCAAAGATTCGTTGAGTTCAAGGATATGACCGCGAGTCATGTCGAGATGCGCTTCGTCGGGCTGAAAGATCGAGCCGATGGAGTATTCAAGATAGGGTGTGTTGGTTTGCTCAATATGGCAGCCGAGTACATGGGCGATGATCTTGCCTTCTGTGAAGGTGACCATGCGTTCCGTACTGGCGATAAATGCGGGGTCATCGTTGATGTACAGCCGACCCGGATACAAGTTGTCGCCGCTTAGGAACACACCGGTCTGACGATCGTAGATGGCGATCGCTGCTTGCTCGTGCCCTGGAATTGGGAAAATATCGAGCACGCGGCCGCCAAGATCGTAGGTGACGAACTGCTCGGGCCAGTTCGCGATACCAAAGAACTGCTTCTGCGATTCAACGGTGCCAGCAACGAACGTCACGCCAGGCAGATTCTGAAACTGCGGGTCTCCGGCGGTGTGATCGCTATGGCCGTGCGTGTGAGCAACGACGAGTGGGATCGAAGTGCGTTCCTTGCGCTTCAGCCAGCGGTCTCGAACCTCCAAAATATGACGAGCCACATTGGTTTGTCCCGCGCCGGTATCGAAGAGGATCGCTTTGTCGTTTCCAAAGAGCATGTACAAGAACGGTTTCTCGTAGTGCGAACATCCTGATTGGCGAATGATGTAGAAGTCTTCGTTGTATTCATGTGTGCGGAACTCCTCGACCTCCATGCACTTGGGTCCGCCGGTGAGCCAGGCTTGCGGAAGTACGCCGTAGCGTACGCCAGCGCCGTCCGGTTGTGCGACTTGGGCCAATAACAGGGCTGCAACGAACAGGGTTGCGAGGAAGAGGCGAAGGGGAAAAAGTCCCGGCCGGACCCATTGCTGGATCCTGCCGGGAAGAGTATCTCTTGATTGAAGGTTCATTCTATTGGTGGAAATGAATTCTAGAACTCGTAGCGAAGCGCGAACTGCATCACGCGCGGCGCAGAAGCATCGCGATATTCGCCAAAGGTGGCTGGGGCTGACAACGCCAAGCTGGGGTTGAAGAAGTTCACGTGGTTGAACACATTGAACGCTTCGCCGCGCAACTGGATGCGGTGCGATTCCTTCCAAGGCATTGTGAAGGACTTTGCCAACGACATGTCGAAGTTGACAAAACCGGCCAGACGGACAAGCGCACGAGTTCCGGTAAGGCCAGGTTGTTGATCGGTGAATGCCTTGGTGGCGTTGGTGTTGCGGAAGAGCGATGGGTTGCCCTTTTCATTGAAACCAGTGCCAATTTCAGGCAGGGTCGAGCCGGGCTTGAGATCGCTGGCGAACCGAGCCAGTAGTTGGTATTCCAAAGGCCTGAGCCGCTGATGGCCGAAGGCAGACCCGAACGAGCGCGCATGATGCCCGAAAGCTGCCATCCGCCGATCGCCTGATTCACCCAGCCCGGCGCGGTGTTTAAGAACTTCTTGCCCTTGCCGAACGGCATTTCGATCAGGCCGTTGACGTTGAGGTTGTGGCGGATGTCGAAGTCAGAAGAGCCGCGGAACGCGCCCGGATCGAATGCGCTTTGCAGCGTACCGCCGAACTGTCCCGAACCGCCTTCCGCAGCCGAACCGTTGTCGATCGAGTGCGAGAGTGTGTAGTTGATGTCGAACGCAAAGCCTTTGCTGAGCGGCTTGCGGATGCTGAGCGTTCCGCCGTGGAAGTTGGCATTGCCGGCGTTCATCCAAGTCGGATTCGCAGATCCTTGACGTGAGTAGAACGTGAAGCAGCCGGGCTTGCTGATGCAATCCACGCGATCGAGAAGGTGCAGGCCGTCAAGATCGCTGCCGTCGTTTTCCGCGTAGATATGCCAAAAATAGTTGGCCGAGGCGCTTCCGGGGAAGTACTCGTTCGCGAGACCCGGGAAGAGATTCTCCACGAAGGGGATCTTGGCGAATGCTCCAGGATTGGCCTTGACCGCCGCCGGTGTCAGGCCGCCGTCGGATAGTTTGCGAGTGAGTCCAGCAGCCTGCTGCCAAGTCTGCCCCGAGGCCGGATCTTTGAACTTGGTTAGCGGAGAGTACGTGTCAGCCTGCAGCAACAGCTTGCGCGACAGGCGCCCCACATAACCGACTTCCATCGTGAGTCCGCCCTTGAGATCGCGGGCGAAGTTCAGATTGAGCAGCATCGAATACGGGTTGACGAGATCGGGCGAGATGCCGAGAAAGGTACCGGCGACCGCAGTGACATCCGGAGGCGTGTTGGGGAAACCGCCTCTGGGCGCACCCGGAAACACCGGGACGCCTGCGTCCACGCGCGGGGCGTTGTTCCAACGATAGCTGGTGGGGAAACCTAAACGGGTTGCAACACCAACGCTTCCGACGGCGTCGAAGTCGGTGATCATCTGGCTTCCGAAACGGTCATAGACCATCGCCGCACCACCGCGAAGAACGCCGTTCTTGCCGAACACCTTGTTCAGCCAACCGCCATCTTTGCTGGGCGAGTAGGCGAACGAGAAGCGTGGTGCGAAGTTGTTCTTGTCGGGGCGGTACCAACTGTCCTTACCGTTGACGGGTCCGATGAGGTCGTACTTCAGCCGTTGATTGGCGAGAGCGTTGCCGGGGATACCGGCGGCCTGCCCCCCGACGCGCTCGGCGAAGTACTGATCGATGCCAACTGTTGGACCGACCTGCAAGCCATTCCGTTCGTATGGCGGTGTGTAGTAACCGTAGCGAAGACCCAATGTCAAAGTGAGGTCGCGGCGTGCGCGCCACTGATCCTGCACGTAGAATTCGTATTCGTTGGTGGCGAATTCAGGAATTCCGCGTCACCGTCGGCGGGCAGGGTGCCAATCAAGGACGCTCAGCCGGTGGAGGCCCACTTCCAACTTAAGATCGAGAGTGGCCGGGGTGTTCACTTGCAAGGTCAGGCCCGTACGGCTGAGAGTTGAGAATCCTGGCTTTTCTGCCTTGATCCGATAGCTTCCGGGCGGAATGAGCAGAAATTGGTACTCCCCCGCCTCGCTCGACACCGCGGTCCGGGTGAGGGATGTCGCAGGGCTCATCAACGTCACCGCGGCACCGGTGATGACGGCACCTTGCGGATCGGTAACCACTCCTCGCAGCGACGTCGTGGATTGCGCGTACATTCCGAGCATTGGAAAGAGGACGAGAAGGGCAGCTCGTGGGAAAGCAGCAGCCATATGTTTTGAGGCCTCCAGCAGAGATTTGAGTTGTCAGGGAATTTCCAACGTTGGAAGGCAGGGCGGTAAGCAGGACGGCGAGAGGAGTCAGCCGACAGGATGACCGAAACCTCTGTAGAAGCCATTGTGTGGCGATGAGGTTACCGCTGTCAATCAATTCTTTGAATGAGGTGGTGCGGGTGCATGTTATGGTGTGTTCCAGTATGTCCCAACAAGAGATCTGGATCGAGGAATTGAAGCAGTTCCTGCGGATTCCGAGCGTAGGCACTACGCCCGAGCACGCGCCGGACGTGCGTCGATGCGCGGAGTTTACGCGCGATCTGCTTGCCGCTGCGGGGCTGCACAATGTAGGGCTGATTCAGGGCGACGGCCATCCGATGGTTTATGGTGAATGGCTGGGTGCCCCTGGTCAGCCGACCGTCTTGTTCTATGGTCACTATGACGTGCAGCCGCCGGATCCTTTGCACGAATGGGTGTCGGGTCCGTTTGCGCCGGAAGTTCGCGGTGACGACATCTTCGCGCGCGGTGCCGCGGACGACAAAGGACAGGTCTATCTGCAAATCAAAGCGGTTGAGCAACTCATGCGCCGCGACGGCAAACTGCCAGTGAATGTGCGGTTCCTGATCGAAGGGGAAGAGGAATCGGGCGGCGAGGTCCTCGAACATTTCGTGGCGTCCGGCGATCCGCGATTGCAGGCCGACGCGGCGATTGTCTGCGATACCGAGATGTTCGCGCCGAATCTGCCGACATTGTGCGTTGGATTGCGCGGCATCGTCTATGGTGAGATCCATCTACGGACTGGAGCGACCGATCTTCATTCTGGCGTCTATGGCGGTGCCGCACCCAATGCGATACAGGCCATTTGCGAGGTGATCGCCGCGCTCAAGGATCGCGATGGCCGGATCCACGTCGAAGGCTTCTACGATCGCGTGACACAACCCACAGCAGCAGAGCGAGCGGCTTGGGCCACACTTCCGTTCAATGAAAACGAGTATCGCGAAAAGGAAGTGAAGGTTTCGGCATTGACTGGCGAAGCGGGCTTCGATGTCTTCGAGCGAACTTGGTCAAGGCCAACGCTTGAGGTGCATGGCATCCGCGGTGGATTCATCGGTGAAGGCGCAAAGACCGTGATCCCTTGCTCCGCCGTGGCCAAGGTGAGCGCGCGTCTGGTTCCAGATCAGCGTCCTGACGAGGCAGTGGCGCAACTGCAGGCCGCCGTCCGCAAAGCTTGCCCGCGCGGAGCGACGGCCGAATTCAAACTGCTGCACGCTGCGCCGCCCTCTGTCGTGAACACCGGCAATCGGTTCATTGAATGTGCCGCGGAGGCCATGAAGCAGGTGTTCGGCAAAGAGACCGTCTACATCCGTTCCGGCGGCTCGATCCCCGTTGTGGGTCTCTTCGACAAGCACCTGGGAATTCCCAGTGTGATGATGGGCTTCGGACTTCCAGACGACAACCTGCATGCGCCTAACGAGAAGTTCCACCTGCCCAATCTGTTCCGTGGGATTGACGCAATGGGCCGCTATCTCGAACTGCTCGGTTCCTGAAGCCGGCGAAACTTGCGCAGCAGCTCATAAAGCATCACGCCTCCCGCTGTGGCGACGTTCAGAGAATGCTTGCGCCCCAGCATCGGGATTCTCACATGCGTGTCGCATAGGTTCATGATTTCCGGACGGATGCCGTCGGTTTCGTGCCCGAAGACGAGGCAGACCGGGAATCGCGGATGCCAGTCAAAGAGATCGACGGCATGAACCGAAGTTTCAATCGCCGCGATCTCACAACCAGAGGCATGCAACTCTTGAATGCGCGCCACGGGATCCTGATGGTGTTCCCAAGGCACGGTTTCTTCTGCGCCGAGCGCCGTCTTGCTGATCTGATTCTTGGGTGGATACGCTGTGATGCCGCCCAGTATTAGCCTTTCAAGACGCACGGCATCCGCAGTGCGGAAGAACGATCCGACGTTGTACATCGACCGGACATTGTCCAGCAAAACCTGCACTGGCAATGAGGTGATATTGTCATAGGGTGCGGACCCTTGCGTGGCGAGAAACGGTGTGCGCGAATCGGACATTTAGTGTTCTGACAGGAAGATCGAAAACTGAGTGGCTTTGCGGAAGCCCAGTTTATGGTACATCGCGTAACCCGCGGGAGTCGCCTGCAGAATATAAGAACCGATGCCCGTTTGTGCCTGGGTTTCGGCCAGCACATAGCGCATCATCAATTCGCTGTATCCACGCTTGCGAAAGTGCGGCATCGTGCCCACCGTATAGACACCGATCACCCCGGATGCGATGACAGTGGCGCAGGTGGTGACGGGCTCTCCGCGGACATAGCCGATCCATCCTCGCATCGATCCTGACCAGCTCTTTTCGCCCTGATACACTTCGCGGCAGATCGAATGCGGCAAGTCGAATGTGCAGGCGGTGACGCCGCTGAAGTCGTTGCGCGTAGCGGCATCGTGAACTTGGCTGACGAGCAAATCTTCTGGCAAACTTCGGACGATCGGTTCCAATCGATCGGCGAACATCCCGGGCGGCTCGGTGGAAAGACGCATCCGATGTTGCTGCATGATCCACTTGACGCGTTTCAAAACCATCGGCGGCAACAAATCGTTGCACAGCCAGAATGACCAACGCTCGCCGCGATCGCGAAAGAAGCCGGCCGCCATGTCGACACGCAGTTCGAAGTCCTTGCTCTCAAGCGATAGCAGGGCCCGGGTCAGGAGCGCGGAATTGAAGGGCGAAAAGTTGATGCCAGAGGAGACGAGTTGCAGTCCGTCGCGCTGTTCGACGATTCCCGCCGTGTGCGCCAGCGCGAAGAACTTCATCATTTCGCGGAGATTGGCCTCGATCGGGGCAAAGCGTGGAGGCGGCTCTGGTTCCTTGGGGCGCGTGAGCCACATGAAACTGATGTTAGCGCTGCTTCGTCTTGCGGCGCAGGCCAAACAGAATCAGCAGCACTCCGCCGATCCACATCGCTACGGTGGTTGGTTCCGGAACTTCTCCGACCGAGGCCGCTCCGACGGAGAAATCTTCGACCACGTTCATGCTGACAAGTTGCGCCGAAGCGAACCGTGATCCGCTGTCTGCGCGGAATCCATCCCAGTTGCTGGTCATTTCGACCGAGAGCGCCAACAAGAATGGCTGCCCATAGGTGAAGCTTCGTGTGAACGAATAGTACGTTGGAACCGCGTAAGGCAGCACGGAATAGCTCGCTCCGTTGAACAGTACCGAGGCTGGTTCGAAGGGGTTGCCGTTGGCAAAGCCGGTCAGTGCGACGGAATAGGTGAGCGTCCCAGTGCCGGATCCATTCACCCAAAGATAGCTCTCGCTGTTGCTGGCGCGGCTCGTGGCGGATGCGAACGATCCATAGAGCGTCGCGCCGCCATTGAGCTCAACGCTCACAAAGCCAGCGCTGGCATTGGCGATGGAATTCGCCGCGGTGAACCCTTGCGGATCTGCGGACGAACACGTGATTCGGGCTGTTCCGCTGTTGTTGCAGTTGGAAGGGCCGTTGGAAGGCGTCACGATCATCGAACTGGTTTGGGTAATGGACGTGGCACCGAGGCGCAGCGCGGCGACAAAAACACACAGGGCAAGACTTCTTCGCACGATTCCAGCGTGCCCTCTGTGATTGTATGAACCAAGATGAAAGCTGGCCCAGTACCTAACCCGCGTTTTGTATTTGGACTAGGCTTTCTTGCGGATTCCGTCGCGGTGCATTCTCCAAGCGCAGCACGCCTCTAGGACAGACTTCGGCGCAGAGTCCGCAGCCAACGCACGATGCTCGCGTAAAGCTCTCATTGGCTTGGGCATAGGAGCGGACATCGATCCCCATTTCGCAGTAGTTCGAACACATGCCGCACGAAATGCACATGTCTTTCTTCACGGCGATGCGGAAGCGTCCGACCTTTTGGGTGAGTCCAAGGACGGCGGCCATCGGGCACGCGAACCGGCACCAGACGCGGGTTCCGTTGATCGGATACAGGCCGACGCCGATGATTCCCGACAGCCACGACGCCGCGAGGATGCCATACCATTCCTGGTACTTGTAAGTGAACTTGTCGAGTTGTGGATACTTGCCATGCGATCCCCACGCAACGAACAGCAGCGCAGTCAATACGACGCACAAGCCCAGCACCGAATAAATCGCAACGCGCTCAAACTTCCAGGCGCTGCTCGATTTGCTGCTGAGTTGGCGGAACGGATCGCCAGCGGTATTGGCAAGGCCGCCACATCCGCAGACCCACGAACAATACCAGCGCTTGCCGAAGAACACGGCGAAAAGCGGCACCATCACGAACGATGCGGCAAAACAGAACAAGAGCATCGGTAGCGGCAGTTGGAAGATGTAATTCGGATTCAGATAGTCGAGCTTCAACGGCCAGAAGTAGCTGAAGTAAAACTCAGGCTGCTTGAAGAACTTCAGAATCTGCGGCAGCGAGAATCCGAACACCACTTGAACGAACATCACACAACAGGTGCGGACGATCTGATAGCGGTTGTGTTTGTACTTGCGGATGACGTAGATGCCTCCCGCGACAATGGCGAAGCTGTACAGCAGGCCGTAGAGGGTCCACTTGCTATCGAGTCCAATGGCCTTGGCCATGTCGGTAAAGATCTCGTAGTAGTAGAGCGCGATATAGAATCCGAACAGCGCGGCGCTGAGCAACCAGGCTGAAGGACCCCGATGCGTCAAATCGTGTGCGAGACGGTTGAGCGATCCGGCTTTGATCATGCTGTTGCACCTTTCACGCTGCTAACATCCACTCGGCCGAACTCTACATCGAACTGCGCGAGATGCAGATTGGCGGCCACATGCTTCACCGACCTCCGCTCATGGATCCAGCGCTCGAGCACGTTGTGGTTCCAGCGCGATCCCAGCATGTTGAATCCGATCACTGCGCCTTCCCGCGAAACGATCCGGACGCTGGCATGCTTGCCGGGCAGCCGATGGTAGAGATGGTGTGAATCCGCAGGGGCTTGCGTGATCGCGCCGACGGTGGTGAACTCGATCTCGAAGAACTTGGCGCTGTTAAAGAAGAGCGGCGGCGTATAGTCCATCTTGTCACCGACCATCGCGAGGGCGGCGAGTTCGCCGTGGCGCTTGGCGGAATACCAGATCTGTTCGATCACTGGCTTCCCGCCTCCCAAATGCAGTTCCGCGCAATCGCCAGCCGCATAAACATTGGGCAGTGAAGTCGCGAACGATGCGTCAGCGATAATGCCGCGGCCAAGCTCCGGCGGAGTTGTGACGTTGCGCAGCCATTCCACTGCGGGCCGCACGCCAGCGGCGATGCCAAGCATCTGGCACTCGATCTTTTCTCCGGATTTCGTGGTGGCGCTGGAGATCCGCCCGGTCGAATCCGCAGCCACACGTTCGATCTCGTCTTTGATGCGAAGATCGACACCATGCCCACGGATGTGCTCGGCGATCATCGTCGCTTCCTGCTGGTCGAGTGCCACCGGCCAATACCAAGGCTCGCGGACCAAAAAGGTCACGCCCACGCCATGATGACGTAAACATTCGACGAGTTCGATACCAATGAGTCCGCCGCCGACGACCACAGCGTGGCGTGTGGATGGCGTAAGGCGTTCGCAAGCCTGCAGATCCTGCAGCGAGACAAAGTTGACGAAGCCTTCTTTGACGTTTTCAGATCCCGGCCAGGAAACTGGATTGGCCGTGGATCCGGTGGCGAGCAGCAGTTTGTCGTACTTCACCGTGCTGCCTGCCTTGAGCTTCAATGTTTGCGACTTCGCGTCCAAATCTGTGACCCAATCTTTGATGAGGCGTATGTTCTGCTTTGTATAAACCTTGCGCTCAAAGGGTTCGAGAGCGGCGAGATCCATCTGATCCATATAGGCGTACATGAGCGCGGTGCGGGAAAAGAAGTAGTCGCTCTCGCCGCTGATGATACTGATTTCGGCGTCTGGATCGCGCTCGCGCAGCTTGAGCGCAGCGGTGACGCCTGCAACTCCATTGCCGATGATGACGTGGTGCATGGGCTCCTTACTAACGATACGTCACGCGAACCGTCAGTTTCCCCCTCTCAAGCCAACTGCGGTAGGATGAACAGTTCATGAATCTGTTTAAGCTGCCCCAGACGCGAGACCACACGGCGTGAATGGACCCCGGCGTGAACTGACGCTTCGCGACGTAGTCTTCTTTACCATCTCTGGTATTCTCGGCACTCGCTGGCTTTCGGCGAGTGCGCATGCGGGTCCTGGGGCGGTGACCTTGTGGATGCTCGCCGCCGCGCTGTTTCTAGTGCCCTGCGCGTGGGCGATCGCAGCGCTCTCGAAGAAGTATCCGCAACAAGGCGGACTCTACATCTGGGCCCGCAACGACTTCGGCGACTGGCACGGATTCCTCTGCTTCTGGCTCTACTGGTTCGGCATCGCGCTCTGGTTTCCCAACGCCGTGATGGCGTATTCGAGCATGGCTGTCTATGCACTGGGGCCTTCATTCACCTATCTCGCCAACGACAGAACTTACGTGATTTGCGCCTCACTGGTACTCATCTGGATCTCGCTTGGCAGCCACCTCATCGGTTTAAAATACGGCAAGTGGACACAGGTTCTCGGCTTCGTCGGAAGCTACGGTGTCGGCGCAATGCTGATCTTGGTCGCAGGCGTGATTCTAACCCGCGATGGTTCCGCCACGGCATTTCGT
>CAZCPL010000074.1:0-5644 GCA_964500255.1 uncultured Solibacteraceae bacterium
CGGCTTCCGGAAGCCCATCGCAAAGGTGCGATTGAAACTCGATGGTCAATCCAGATCCTAGTCCCATTTTTTTGCGCCTGGCTTCCGGAAGCCCATCGCAAAGGTGCGATTGAAACTAGTTTTTCTTGCCGTTCCATCTGCTGTTGGATCTCGAGGGCTTCCGGAAGCCCATCGCAAAGTAAATACACAATGACACCTCAAACCCGCCTACTCATCGCCACCGTCGGCAACAAGGATCCCCTCCAGACCATCTGGCAGCTCACCCAACCTACCTTCGCCTTTCTCGTTGTCTCCAGCAAAACCGCCGAAATTCCAAGCCAAATCGGACTCATCGCCAACCAGCACTATCGCCCTATTGTCCTCACCGATGCCGACGACTTCCCCGCCGTCGTCGACACCCTCCGGCGTGAACTCCATCCCGCCGCCCGCGAGTGGATCCGTCTCAACCCTTCCGTCCCCGTTTCTGTCAATTTCACCGGTGGAACCAAAGTCATGACCGCCGCCCTCGCCCTCATCTGCCGCAGATGGTCCGTCCAGTTCGACTATATACAAGGCGATCGCACAGGCGGTGGCATTGACCGGGTCACGGGTGAATCCGCCTCCATTCGCCCCTCCGCTAACCCCTGGGACTTGCTAGGCTATCAAACCGCCGAACAGGCGATGGAACTCTTCGACCAAGGCAGCCCCGCGGCCTCCACCGCCCTCTTGATTCCTGCCCTCAAAGGCGCCTCGCCTCACACCAATACGATCGCCGCGTTGCAGGCCCTGCTCCTCTTCACCGAAGCCTACGAGGCCTGGGACCGGTTCGATCACCAAAGCGCCTCCCATCGTCTGCACCAGTTCTTGCCGCAGTCAGACGCCCTCCATCACTTTGTCGATCCACCCATCGGAGCCCGCTTGCACAAGCACGCCTCTCGGGATCTCGCCTACCTCAACCGCCTGATTTCCAAAGGCCCGCGCAGTAGGGAAATGGTGATCGACCTTCTCTCGAACGCCAAACGCCGGATCCGCGAGAAACGCTATGACGACGCAGTCGCCAGACTCTATCGCGCTTGCGAGGCGCTCTCTCAGGTCGAGTTGCTCAACGCCCGCGTGCCAATTCCTAAAGAGGGTCTCCGCAAGAATTACTCCGAATTGGCCAGAATCAACCACCCCCTTGGGCTCGCTTTCCGCCGCTCCAGGGTCAAATCGCTGCTGTCCAGGCGCAACCAATCCATCCTCGCCCACGGCTACGGGCCCGTTTCCCAAACCGACGCCGAAGATCTGCTCGACGGAGTCCTGCAATTGATGGGATTCCTCACCGCAGACCTGTTGGAATTCCCGGTCTTCTTCGCGGACGAAACCAAATCACCGAAGCGGTAGTCTAATCTGCTCATGTACTACAAAATCACTTTTGGCCCACCGCGCCCGGATTCCCTCACTCTCCTGGAACTCAAATTCGGCGAGCCTGCCGATAACGACAAGATCGTCCCGGCAGCCATCCAGGCGATTCAAAGCCTCAACTTGCCCGGCGGCAAAGGCATCCTCTTCAACGGTGCTGCTTCGCTTCCCGTCGGTATGGCTTTGGCACACGCCGTCGCCCATCTCTACCAATTCGTCGCCTGCTACGACCCCAAAATGGCCAAGTACGTCGTCGCCATCTCCCATTCCCCTGCTGTCCGCCCGGGGGATCTCATCGCATGAAAATTGCCCTGTGTGGCCCCCCCCAATCCGGCAAGTCCGTGCTCCGCGAGCGCCTCAAGTCCGCGCTCCTGGCACTGGATCCAACCTTTTATCCTTACGTGATTACTGCCAACCCCGATGGCGAAGGCTCCTGGTTTCAACAGGCGGTTCATACAGATCCCGATGCCGCTCAGGCCGCCAAGAAACTTGCCAAACAAAACTGGACCGACGCCCACGCCGACAAATACGCCTCCGATGTTCGGAACGTCACCTTGCCCCTAACTTTCATTGACCTGGGCGGTCGAGTCGACCCAAAGAACTATCGCATTTGCGCCCTCGCCACCCATGCCATTCTCATTGCCCCCTCCATCGAGGCCTTCGAGGAATGGCGGCACTTCGCCACAACCTGTGGTCTGAAGATCCTTGCGGAACTGATCAGTGACTATCACGGTGCGCAGGACTCCGTTGAGTCCACCGGCCCGCCGCTCCGCGCCAGCATTCACCATCTCGAGCGAGGCGACATCGCTTCAACTCGCCCCGCAATCACCGCACTGGCCGAAGTGATCCTGGATTGCCTCCGCCTGGAACTCCGCCGCTAAACTCGTCGTTGCGATTATTGCGATAGAGAGTACACTGGACTTAGGTAAACGCCGTGTCCCACCTCGAAATCGTTGCGTCATCTGAGTCCGATGTGCTGCAAATTCAAAAACTTAGCGCCTTGTTGGCAGACTCCGGGGGATCCGCGTCCCTTGCAAGTTCCGATCAGCAGTTGACGCTTCCCCCCTCGCTCTACCGCGCGTTCAAGCACCTGATCGACGACTTGAGCGCAGGTAAACCTGTCTGCCTCGTGAGAGAGGAAGAAGAACTCACCACCCAGGCCGCCGCCGATTTGCTCAACGTCTCCCGACCGTTCTTCATCAAGCTCCTGGAATCCGGGACGCTCCCGTATACAATGACCGGTACCCACCGCCGGATCCTGCTGCGGGATGTGCTTGCGTATAAGAAGGTCCGGGACGCCGAACGGAGGGCCATTCTCGATCGAATGGCCCGCGAGGAATTCGCAGAGGGCTCTTATTTCGGAGTTCCGTTTGAAGAAAACGAGAAGGACCTTGCCTTCAAACCGAGAGTATGAGTCAATGTAAAGGGGATCAAAAACCTTTATCCAGAAAAGAGCATCTGGGGCCGCCATTACCCGTGTCCCCTAATTTTCTCATGACTGACAACCGGATGCTCCCACCCTCAACCCAGAACAACGTAGTTCTCGATACGTGCGTTCTTCTCCCCATGCCTCTCGCTGACACGCTTTGGCGCTTGGCGGAAGTTGGCCTTTTCCGTCCGAAGTGGTCGCCAACCATCATGGATGAAATGTGCCGAAATCTCACGTCGGAGAAGAAATTTTGGAAAAACTCGCAATAACAAGCACTTCGTCGCTCGAACCGAATGAATGCGGCCTTCGAAGACGCTATGGTCTTCCCATTTGAACATCGAATCGCCTCGATGCCGAATGAAGAAAGCGATCGCCACTGCGTCGCACTGGCTATCGAATCGAACTCGGAAACGATTGTCACGGCGAACCTCTAGCACTTCAAGCCCGAAGTGATCGGTCACCTTGGGGTTCACGCGATTCACCCCAGTGACTTTCTGTGCGATTTTTATCCTTCTGATCCGAAAACCGTCATGTTCGTCTTGGTGGAACAGGCGAAAGCAATTGGCATTGATCTCAAAGAGCTACTCGTTCGTCTGCAAGTGAGTGTCGAGAACTTCGTCAGCCCCCTCAGACACGATCTGGCCGAGGTTGTCCAGCGAAAATAGCGCCTTGAGTTCACGGCATCCCGGGGCAATCGGTCTCGGGGTGCCGATTGTACCCCGATTTGAAGGGGATTATGACTGACACCCAGGTTGTCACTCGTGCGAAAATTATCTCGCGCGGGCGACTGCCCCGAAGGATAGCGGAGGCCTCTCGTACGGGCCTCCGCCTCAAACAAAACAGAAAAAATGCTTGAAATTTTGTCCTCCTGCACTCATACTCTGAATATGCCTCCCGCATCGGACGCCTTGTCACGGCGCACTGTCGGTGAATTTCCCCCCAATCCGCAACCAAGGCTGGTGCACAATGCCTAAACTCGGCTCCGCGCCCGTCTTTCAAGCAGCCCCCGCTTCCGCCGGAATCCAACTCTCGCTCAAGATCGTTACCCCTGTCCTCGGCGGAGGCGTCGAGGCCGGCATCAATGACCCGCTCAGTCCCATCCGCCCTGCTGCCGTTCGCGGCATGTTGCGCTGGTGGTGGCGGGCTACCGCTGGCGCAAAATGCCAATCCGGTCCCGAACTCTACAAAAAAGAATCCACCATCTGGGGCTCAACCGATTGCAAATCCCCAGTTTCTGTCGAAATCCACAACCCTTTTCTTTCTCCCGGCGTGGACGCCGTCCGCGATGATGGCGGTCGCAAAGTCTTCGAACAACCCGGCTACGCCCTATTTCCCGCTCAACAGGAAATTGTTCGCAAATTTCACAAAACCGGCAGCTTCGACCTTGTCGTTACCTGCCCCAAACACTTCTTATTGGAAATTGAAAACGCCGTCCGCGCCTGGGTCTTCTTCGGCGGAGTCGGTTCACGCACACGTCGCGGACTCGGCTCACTCCTCGCCGTTTCCGACCCAAAATTCAAACTGAGCATGTTTGCCGCTTTCATACAGACCCTGCCTCCGTCGGCCTCGCCGGATTGGTCGACCCTCGGGCAATCCAGCTTTATTCTGGGCAAGAAATCCACTCCGGTCCAAGCCTGGAATGACGCAGTCAACCTCTACAAGGACTTCCGCCAGGATCGCCGCCCAGGTCAAACTCCAAACCGCCCCGGCCGCAGTTATTGGGAAGAACCGGATGCCATCCGCCGCCTCCGTGGAACAGCCGATCGCCGCCACAGCGAGCCGGTGACCGAAGAAAATGTATTCCCCCGGGCACAAATGGGCCTCCCAATTATTTTCCATTTCAAGGATTCTAGAACTGGCGATCCACAGGATAATACCTTGGAAATTGCCGAAGAGGGCAGCGATCGCATGGCGAGTCCCGTCATCACCAAGGCCATCGCCGCTAGCGAAACAGAAGGATTCCCCCTGATTCTCGCCCTTCGCGGTCCTGAGGCTCCTCGGAATCTGGTCTTGAAACAGGCCCGAGACAAAGATATCCACGTCACCCAAGGCGACATCGACGCCATAGAAGATCTTTTCAAAAAAGCGGAACGCGTCTGGGCTCCAGCCAAACGAGGACTCCTGAAATGAGCCAGGATTACCTCATTCTGATCGCCATCGGCCCCATACAGGAATTCATAGCCGCAGCCCGCAAAACCAAAGATCTCTTCGCTGGCTCCGACCTTTTGAGTGAAGCCAGCAAACATTGCGCCGCTTTCCTCAAAAATCGCGGCGCAGGTCTCATCTTTCCCCACGCCGCAGAAGGCATCGTCGCCAACAAGATCCTCGCGGAATGGAAACGCTCGGAGCACCCCCAACACCTCGCCTCAGCGTGCAAGAAGGACCTCAACGATTGGATCGTCGCAAGATTCAACGCGCTGAAACTCCGCGATCAAATTGACCTCGCCTTCGACGTCGACCTCGATTCAGCCGCTGAACAACTCAAGCATCTCTTCGAGTTCTACGCGGCGTGGATCGAGACCTCATCGGACTACGGGCAAGATCGCGAAACCCTCGAAGACATCCTGGCCGCCCGCAAGAACCTCCGCAATTTCGAGCCCCACACTGGATCGAACCGCCCCAAGTCATCGCTCGACGGCAACCGCGAATCCGTCATCGTTCTCAAAGAGCGCCTCGAACCGCAGACCTTCCAGATCAAACCCGGCGAACTCCTCGACGGCCTCGGACTTCTCAAGCGATTCTGGCCCGTCGAGTTTCGTTTCGACTCCACCCATGACGTCGCCGCCAGACCCTTCATCGCCGGTCTCGCGCCGGGTCTCGAAGGCAAATACCTTC
>CAZCPL010000074.1:5654-22991 GCA_964500255.1 uncultured Solibacteraceae bacterium
CATCTACCACGACGACAAGGATCTTTCCAAGCTCGTTGCTCCTGCCGTTCGAATCATCAAAGCCATTCGCAATCCCCAACCCGCCTACTACGGCATCTTCGTTGGCGACGGCGACAACATGGGCAACGCGATCGGAAAGCTGGCTTCACCACCAGAGCACCGCGACTTCTCCAGGAAACTCTCGGGGTTTGCGGGCGCAGCCAAATCCGCAATCCGCCAACAGGATGCCGAACCCGTCTACACAGGCGGTGACGATGTAGTTGCATTCCTACCCCTGCACACCGCACTGGAATCTATGTGGGCAGTGCGCGGCGCCTTCGAGCAAGCCATGGGTAGCTACGCAGGTGTCACCTTCAGCGCCGGACTCGCCGTCTGCCACGCCCTCGACCCCCTCACCGAATCCCGCAACTCCGCCGAAGCCGCAGAAAAAACGGCCAAAAGAATCACCGGCAAAGACGCCTTCTGTATCACCGTCGTCCCCCGCTCCGGCGCAGAAGCCTCTTTCAAAGGAAAGTGGGATCAGTCGTTCCATCTCCTCGAAAAGGTGGTCGTGCTCTATCTAACAAAGGAGCTGACCCTCGGTCTGGCCCACGACTTCCGCAAACTTCTCTCCGAGTGGACTGCCGCCTCAGGTTTGGACCAGCATCTCAATAAAATGGCGATCGCCATCGCCCGCAAGAAACAATCCAAAGAACCCGCCATCCAACTCATTGACGACTTCTTCAGACTCCCCGAAAAACCAAGAGAAAACCTCGAAAACCTGACGAACTGCCTCTACGTCGCACGACCCTTCGCCCGAGCCAAACGCGAGGCAATACAGAAATGACAAACCTCGTCATCCAACCCCGCGATCCGCTCATCTTCCGCGATGGCAAAGACTTCTCCGCCGGTCTCGGAGCCACCAGTCTGCCCTTCGCAACCCCTTCCGCTGTCGTAGGCGCACTCCGCACCCGCCTCGGAACCACCGACGAAGCCTTCGTCGACCATAAAATCGCCGAACTCCTCAAAATTGAATTCGAGGGTCCCTATCTCGGCTACCGCGATGCCTTCACCGACCCTAAAACTCCATGGGAACTGGCTTTCCACGCCCCGGCGGATGCCGTTCAATTCCCCAAACAATCGATTTCTCGACTCGTTCCGATGCAGGCATGGCGCAACAATTGCGACCTGCCGGGCGACTTTCTCTCGCCCCTCGCATTCCAGGAAAACCCACCAGAAGGCAAGCCAGAATCCAAACCCGCTTCCTTCTGGACTGCCGACGAGATGGCCGCGTGGTTGGGCGGCGCACCTCCAAAATCGTTCGAAGGAATTCAACCCCTGCAACGCCAGCGCAGAGTCCAACTCGCCATAAAACCCGAGTCACAAACCGCCGACGATGGAATGCTGTTCACAACCAATTCCATCGAATTCCTTTCCAATGGTGGCAAAATCCAATATTCCCTCGTCAACCGCTTCAACGCATCCGCGGACGACTCCCAAATCCCGCAACTCTCACACCTCGGAGGCGAAGGACGCCTCGCCTTCTGGACACAGAACGCAGCCGTCGAATGGCCGAGTCCACCGGAAATCAAAACCAAGGGAATCCGCCTCATCCTCGCCACTCCCGCCGTCTTCGACCATGGCTGGCGCCCACAGTGGATCAACGCCCAAACCGGCGAAGGCACACCTCCCGGCTCAGCCGAAACCCTCCGTCTACGGCTGACAGCCGTCGCACTGCGACGCCCTCAACCGCTCTCCGGCTGGGATTACAAAACCCGCAAACCAAAGCCAACCCGCTGGCTCGCCCCTGCGGGCAGCGTCTATTTCTTCGAAATTCTCAACCACGATGGGAACGATATCTCAAATCTGTGGTTGAAGTCCATCTGCGACCAACCGCAAGACCGCCTCGACGGCTTTGGCCGCGTCCTGACTGGAGTTCTTCAAATATGAGCAGCAGCGCACGTGTGGTTTTTGTTCACGCCTGGACACCCCTCCACGCCGGAACCGGACAAGGTGTCGGATCCATTGACCTTCCCATTGCTCGCGAACGACCCACTGGGCTCCCGATCGTTCCCGGATCCAGCATCAAGGGCTGTCTTCGCGATTCACCCGATATCCCTGAATCCGACAAAACGGCGATCTTCGGCCCGAAAGAAATCAAAGACCAAAATGGCCACGCCGGAGCGCTCCGCGTCGGCGACGCCAGACTGACCCTGCTTCCAGTCCGTTCCCTCAGCGCCACCTTCGTTTGGGTCACTTCCCCTTTCAATCTCCGCCGCCTCAAACGCGACGCCGAGGCCTGCCAACTCACAGGTCTTCCCAAAAACATTAGCGCCATCGAAGCCACCAAAGCGCGCACAACGGCAGCAACCAACACCGTCACTTTCGCTTCCGGCAAGCGACTCGTGCTCGAAGAACTCGACCTTCTCGTCGACCCCGGAACACAGGCCGAGGCCACCGAGTGGGCGACTTGGTTTGCCAAAAATCTGTTCCCCGATGATCCTGCTTGGCAGGGCGAATTTCAGAAGCGCTTCGCCATCGTCTCCGACGACATCTTCACCTTTCTAGCCGAATTCGCCACCGAAGTAAATGCCCACATCAGCATCGACGATAAAACCGGCATTGTCGCCGACGGCGCTCTCTGGTACCAGGAATGCCTCCCCGCCGAATCCATTCTGGTCTCGTGTTTCCACGCGGAAGACTCGAAAAAACCGGACTGCAAACTGAAAGCCAGCGACATCATCGCAAAAGCCACCGCCGTTTCGTCCCTGCAACTGGGAGGCAAAGCCACCACCGGGCTCGGCGTCGTCAAACTGATCGCAGCTTCCAATAGAGGATAATCCATGGCAGCAACATCCGATCGACTCCAACACCAAATCGCGGCCAAAGCCGCCAAGTGCGTAGAAGACATTCTCTCCGAGAAGAAGGACCCAGCCGCATATAAGTCTTTTTGCGAGGGCTTTCCCACGCTCCTTCGCAATGCCGGACTCCTCCAAACACTCCTCTTTCTTGAGGCCAAACGCGACCATCCGCACGGAACCCTTCTGAACCAACTCAAACAGCACTTCACTGCACTTGGTCTTGCGAAAGAAAACGCCAACCTCGCCACCACCGTCGCCAATCTCGGCACCGCCGAATACATGGCTTGGACTCGCATGGCCGACAAAATCGCCTACTGGCACAAGCGCTTCGCCCAAGCTCTACTCTCAAAAGACAAGTTGCCATCATGATCAGGCCCGACTACATTCCCAACACCGGCTGGGCAATCGATCGCGCCAAACTTGCCACCGCCAATCGCGGTCTCCTGCTCGACAAATATTTCGCCCCCAAGAAAAAGGACGACAAAAACGGATCCTTGCCGCAGTGGCGTTCGCTCTGCGATTCCGGACTCACGCCCTCCGCCTACCCGCTCGCCTACAAGCGCTGGCTGGATCACACAAGCGGGTCGGTCACCTTCAAAGGCACTCTCCGGAATCGAATGGCAATCGGTCTCGGTATCGAAAACGTCCATGAGATTGGATGTCGGCTGCACGCCACCTACGGTGTTCCTGTCATCCCGGGCAGCTCATTGAAAGGCCTGCTGCGCGCCGGACTCTCACGCATGCCCGAATACCGCGAGCATGTTAGGCCCCTCTTTGGACATCCCGAGTCTGGCCGTGGCGCTGTCGAAGTCTACGATGCCTGGTGGGTCCCGTCATCTGGTGGCAGCGGACTCGCACCCGACGTCATTACCGTTCATCATCAGAAGTATTACAGCAGCGCAGGGGGCACCCTTCCTCAAGATCGCGAGTCTCCCATTCCGAACCATTTCTTGACAGTCACAGGGGACTTCTATTTCTCGTTTCGAATCCTCGCCGAGACGGAGTCCGAAAAATGGGAGAAATTCATTCGCGATGCAGCTCAGTCGTTCCTGAAGCTCGAAGGCATCGGTAGTAAGCGTTCCGCCGGGTATGGACGCTTCTCGAAATTCAGTTAAGGGAGTCTAGCCCGGACCTACGCAAGCGCACCGTCTGCGGTCGAGTGTCCGCCGGCTCCCTTCGATCGGGGTGACCGAACAGACCTCCGCGGGTCCTTCGTGAAACAGCATGCCACTGCAGAAGCTCAGTTCGCGTTTTTGAGATTTATTTCTCGCACGGTATCAACCACTTGCACGCCGAGCACCCCCAATTCCTTGGTGGACACACGCCATAATGGAATCAGCAAGACAGAACTTGCCCGCGAAAAGCCGCCCAGCAACTCACCCGGCGGCTTTTTGTATTTCCAGAAAGGAAAGGTAAACCCAGTGATCACAATCAACCTGCAGTCGCCGAGCACTGCTCGGATCGACTCGTTGTCGCAATCCGGGCGGTCCGCCGGTAGCACGCAACAGCAAATAGACGAAACGAACCTGACACGACTGAATAGAATCAATACTGTACGGACACCTGGTTTCGCCGGAACCCAAGAACCCAAGGTCCTGTTCAGTCGCCTGGTCGGCTAGCCAGTCTCCAAGGGGAATGGCGCCAAACAAAAAAAAATTCGCAAAACAAACCCATTTTCGCCGCCCCGGGACGCACTCTCATAGCTCGACAGATCTTTCTCAATCCAGCCTCATCCAGTATGGCTACAACCCCGTAAAATCATCTCGCAAACAATACGCAATGGATCTTTGAAAATCGAACACAGCGGCCCGCGTAAGGGCTGGTGAAAGGACGAAGTACATGCCAGCAATCGAACAAACTTTCCAGTCAACACCCGCAAAACAGAAACCGTCCGCGGACCTCGTGCCGGTTCCTTGTGCTCAGTAACCCAGGGCTCACCTGGTCGCCGAACACGGTCTTGGTAAGCGTACGCAACGGATCTTTGAAGATCGAACACATCGGCCCACGTAAGGGCTGGTGCAAGGTGGCTTCGGTCCGCATGCTGGCCGGGAACTCCACCAGCATGTTCGCGGAGGCTTCCGGGAGCCCATCGCAAAGGTGCGATTGAAACTATCTTGTTTTGTAAATCTGTATACGATTGTGCAAATACTCCTGGCCGCTAGGCGAAGGCTAGTTCTGCGACCGCGTGATTCGTTTCGAGCTACTTTCCAGTGTGCCCTGTCCCTGACGGTCGCGGCTTCGAATGGCCATTGGCAGTCCGAAGCGAGTCGTTCAGAGCCGCGCCCATAATGTGCGCGGAACCAAACGAACTATTTCATTCGGTTGAAGAACTAGCTCCATGGTTTCCCGGTCGCTCGCCGAGAGTCCGAAATCGACGGAGTTTCATCCATCGGGATGAACTGCTTGTGCTTTGACCACTCATGCTCATCGGCCTCTGCGACCAACCGTCGGTACTGAGCGGCGAACGGCTCATCGTCTAAGGAGCCAGAGCGAGCTTCACCGAAAAGCGGGGTAACTGATCGACCAATCCATGGATGTGGCGACGAGCGTTAGAGTTCGAGGCGTTCTGGCATAAAGTTTTGTCCCCATCTGTCGTCGCTCCTCAGGAAATTCACATCCAACGGCGCTGAAACTAAACAGAAACCCCTTTCATCCGCCTCCGGACTCTGGTATCATCGGCGCAGGCATGAAACATTTAGCGGGCGTTTTGTTTTGCTGCGTCCTGCCCCTCGCGGCGCAGTATCGCATTGCGACGGTCGTCGGCGGCGACCATTTGCGCGAGGGCGCACCGGCAACTACAGCCATGTTCCGCAATCCGCGAGCCATGGCTGTCGATCCGCAAGGCAACATTTACATTGCCGATACAGAGGATAACCGTGTCCGCCGCATTTCGCCCACCGGCGCGATCACCACGGTGGCCGGCAATGGCGCAGCCGGATTCTCCGGCGATGGCGGACGCGCTATCAACGCCAGCCTCAACTCGCCAGAAGGGCTTGCAATCGATCGCAACAACCTTCTCTACATCGCCGACACCGGCAACAATCGCGTGCGCGCGGTGGAACTTTCCGGTGGCACCATTCGCACCGTAGCTGGCAACGGCAACCCGTTCTACATTGAAGACAACCTGCTTGGACCCGACGTTCAGTTCACGCCCGTCGCGCTTGCGCTAGACAACGATGGCGAACTTTACGTCGCCGACCGTCAAGCGCCCACTGCGCCTGCGCGACTCATCTGGCAGATCCGGCGGGTGAACGTCACCAGCGGACGCACCATCACGATTGGCGGACCGCTGACGCAGTTCAACCCCCTCACGGGCATGTATGGGCTCGCGGTCGATTCTCAGAACATCATCTATATTGCCGCGGGTCCGGATCTGCTTCGGCTTCTGCCGAACAACCTCAACTATCAGCGCGTCGCGGGTGGCCTTTCCAATCAGCAGATTGTTTCCGTCGCTTTGGATCGCAACGGTGTCGTTCACTATGGCGACTATCTCGATCCGCGCATCGTGAAAATTAACCCCGATACGCAAATCTACGAAACCGTCGCAGGGAACACTGCGCGCAGCGGATTTGCGGGTGACGGACAGCGAGCTTTTGGAAACTCGTTAATCTCACGGGCGATTTCGATGGCTTTCGATGCGCGTGGCAATCTGCTCTTTATCGATGGCGGCGCGATCGGCGATTCGCGACTCGCCGCGGCCGTCGGCAACCGCCGCGTGCGCCGCATCGACGCTTCAGCCAGCATCATCACCACCATCGCTGGATCTGTGGACGATCCGGCTGAGAATCGCGCCCATGTGGTTCGCCTGAGTTCGCCGCGCGGGTTGGCATTCGATCGCGATGGCAATCTGATCATCGCGGATTCGCGCAATGACGCTGTGCGCCGCCTGACTGTGAATCCGGCATCGCCCCTGAATGGAAGAGTGGCCACGATTGCGGACGCGAACACGCCGCCGTTTCAGGCGGATCCGCAAGGCGTGGGCATATTCGAACCTACGGTTGTCGCAGTGGATCCGCTGGGCAATGTGGTGGTGGGTGAAGGTCCGAACCGGCATCGCGTGAAGCGCATTGTGGGCAACTCCCTGATCACCGTGGCCGGCGCAGAAGCCGGATGTTGCGGCGAGGGAATTCCCGCGACGCAGGCTGGCTTGCGGTGGCCCAACGGACTCTTCTACGATCCGCGCGGCAACCTCTTCATCGCCGATAAGGGCCGCGCGCAACTAGGATCTGGGTCGTTGTATCGCGTAAACACCAACCTCTTTCTGGATACGATTTATACAACGGCGAAATCCGAACTGCCGGAGATGGCTGCCGTCATCGATCCTTACGATATGACGATGGATCCTTCTGGCAACCTGATTGTTGCGGGTGGCAGCTTCCACCGTATTCTCAAGATCGCGCTCAACGGCGTTGTCACCACGATCGCAGGAACCGGGGTTGCGGGATACACGGGTGACGATGGCCAGCGTGCCAACGTTGCGCGCATCAACTTTCCGACATCGGTTGTCTATGATTCGAGGGGCAACCTGTTCATAGCCGATTCGGGCAATGGCGTGATTCGCCGCGTCGATCAATTTGGATTCATCAGCACGATCGCTGGAACGGGCCGCACCACCGGCGGAACCTATGCCGAGTTGGCGCGTGCCACCGATGTGCGTATCCAGCCGGTGCGTATGGCGATCGATCGGAATGACAACATCTACTTCACCGATCAACTCGACAGCCGAGTGAAGATGCTTTTCAATACGGTGAGTGTTCCGCTCTCGTCGAGTGTCGTGATTACGGCGGGAGTACCGAAGATTGTGGCTCGCGTCACCACCGCATCGGGCTTGCCTGTGCAGGGTGTGACGGTGGACTTTGCCATTGTTAGTGGTGACGGTACATTGTCGGTGGCGAAGGCTGTCACGGATGTGGATGGCACGGCTTCGACGGAAGTGCGCTTCGGACAGAATCGCGATGTGGTTCGCGTGTCGGCGACGGTTGCGGGATCTGTGCCGGTGGTGGCGACGGTGAGCCCTTCGACTTTGTCGCCGGAAGCCCCGGTGATCAACACGATTTCCGGTGCGCCGCAAAGCAATCCGCCGGTGCAGGCCCTCTCCTCCGGCGCGGCGATTGTCATTACGGGGACGAATTTGGCCACGGGCGTCCGCGGCTTGCTGCCGCAGGATTATGCGCTTGGGATGTTGCCGACGAATCTCGGCGGCACTTGCGTCAGGATCAACGAGAATGCCGCGTTTCTGTTCAGTGTCTCGCCGACGCGTTTGAGCGTACAAGTGCCGGTGGTTCCGGCAACGGGGAACACGTTCGTAGAAGTGGTTACGAACTGCGGCACTCCGAACGAGCTGAGAAGCGGCCAGCGCGAAGTGGCCGCGCGCGGCGTGACGCCTGAGATGTACTACTACTTCAACGACAACATCGCGGCGGTGAATTCGCAGGGCGAATCGGTGGGTCCGCCAGTGACATTCTTCGGTACGCGGTTCGCACCGGCGCGGCCCGGGGAAACGATCACGATCTACGGAACAGGCTGGGGCACAACGGATCCGATCATTGCACCCGGTGTGATTCCGGCTATTGAGAATGCGCTCGTTGCTCCAGTACGAGTAGTACTAAACGGGCGTTCGATCGCGGCGCTTCGTTCGAGCCTTGTGCTCGGAACGGCGGGCTTGTATCAGACGACGTTCCGGGTTCCGGACGATGCCAGCGAAGGAGACCTTCCGGTGACGCTCGAAGTGTTCGGTGTCTTCACCCCCCAAGGCACGCTTCGAGTTGCGCGATAATGTAAAATTGCGAAGGCGAAGCAGCTAGCTAACTTGTTTCGCATGTTCGTGAGGCGCGGCGAATCCTCCTCCTACCGTCGCGCCTTCCCTTTGTTCCTCTCTGCGTCATCATCCTCTGGCGGCTGTTGCATTCTTGTTTGTCCCCCTTCGCGTCCGGTGCTTGGCAAGACGATGAGCGACGTCCGGGGGTACTACGAGAACCGATGGCGGCATTCCGGACGCGGGCGATTCACACAGCGGATGGCGAAGTTTCCGGCAAGACTTGAGGAACGCGCTGGCATTCTTCGCTGAGGAAAGCGGCGTGAAATCCATCGTCCATATCTCATTCGCCAGCGATTTTCTTCTGGCTCTCGATCAACGTGGCGTCGTGCGCCTTCACGCCGCCCACAGCCGAGGCCACAACTTCCACAGCGGCCCCCTCGGCCAAGCATTTTCGACTGCGATGTCGCCGAACAATCTTTTCTTCGGGGTCCTCAACGATGTAGAGTCACCGTGCATTCGGAGCTTCAGGTCTACCAGGACGTCCGCGACTTGCCGACGGTTGAGCTTTTCCACTTGGAAGGCAGGGAAGCAAGGAAGGTGCGTTCGCGGAACATCGCAAGCGGGGCGTGGGCGAACAAACGGCTGTCTAGCTCGATTCGCCTGATATACTCGGGTTCACAATGATGCGGAGAAGAGATCTCTTGCGCCGGGTTTCCGCCGCTGCGACCGCAATGACGGCGGCATCGTATCAGCGGGTCATGGGTGCACGATACCGTGCAGATGGGCCTCATCGGCGCAGGCGAGCGTGGGCGCTTCGTGATGTCGCAGTTTCAGGCCACCAATCGCGTCAATGTAGCCGCCGTCTGCGACATATACAGCGAGAATATCGATAAAGCGCGGCAAAAGGCCACTGCCGCCAAGAATTTCAGCGACCATCGCAAAGTAGTGGAAGTGAAAGAACTCGATGCCGTGTTGATCGCCACACCCGATCACTGGCATTCGACCGTCGCACTCGACGCGCTGCGCGCCGGCAAGGATGTTTACATTGAGAAGCCGCTGTCGCTGAAGATCGAAGAGGGTCCCGAACTTGTGAAAGCGGCACGCATCAACGAACCCGTCTGTCAGGTGGGAATGCAGCAGCGTTCTGGACGCCACTACATCGAGGCCAAGAAGAAATACATGGACACCGGCGCGCTCGGCAAGATCAGCCTGGTTCGCACCTGGTGGCATGGCAATACCTACCACTTACGGAAGGCTCCCGCCTCTCTAGCGACGCGCCCCTCTAACCTCGATTGGGCTCGCTTTCTAGGACCGTTGAAGTGGCGCGAGTGGGATCCGCAGCAGTACTGGAACTGGCGCGCTTACCTCGATTTCGGCGGTGGCCAGGTCACCGATCTGTTCACGCATTGGATCGATGTGGTGCATATGTTTATGGGTCCGGATGTGCCGGTATCGGCAGTGGCTTCGGGTGGCGTCTACACCTATAAAGATGGCCGGACGGCTCCCGATACGATCAATGTGTTGTTGGAATATCAGGCTCCGGCAACGGGCGAGTATACCGTGACGTTTGAAGCGACTCTGTCGCCGGGCATCCGGGGCTTTGGTATCGAGTTCTGCGGAACCAAGGGCAAACTCTACATTGATCGCAGCCGGTATGAGTTTCAGGAAGTGGGCCAGCGGACGGGCGTTGAGGTAAAGGCCGAGGGTCCGGATATGACCTACGATCACGTGGCGAACTTTCTCGATTGCGTGAAGTCGCGGCAAAAACCGAACGGCGACGTGCTGATCGGACACCGCTCCGCGCAGGCGTCTCATCTGGGAAACATTGCCTATCTGCAGAAGCGCCGGTTAACCTTCGATCCGCAGCGCGAAGAGATTTTGCCACTGTAGTGAAACGTTTTCGAAGCGGATGGCGCATTAGAGAATGGGAGTATGTCGACTAGGGACAAGCGCGCCCGCCCACCACCAAGGACTGGCGCGCTTTTGATTCTCAGCCCATCCGACCAGCCGCGATTCCTCGCGCCCAATCCTCGGATCTCAACTCTCCCGAGTTCGTACCTGCGGCAGTGGGCGGGCAATCCAACGCTGCCTCGGTTCAGCACTTGTTGACCAGATTCGGAAGACGGCCGCCGATGCGCCCCTCTTCGAGGGCGGTATTCAACTCGACCTTGAGGCGCTCTTTGAGCATCGCTCTTTCAAACCCGGCGAACGCCCCGACCATCTGCATCATCATCCGCCCTGCCGGTGTGGTCGTATCGATGGCCTCCGTCAAGCTGCGGAATCCGGCGCCCGACTCTCCGATCCATGATCTGTCACTTTCAGAATTAAGTGGCGTACTTCCGTCAACATCATTTGGCATGTTTAGCTAGCCTTCCTCCCTGACGGCAGCGTCCGAGCAAGAAGCTTGCTGACGGTCGCCGGGTGAATCTTGAACAGTCGTGCGGCGTCGGCGGCTGTCTTGTCGCCCATTGAAACCATGTTCCGGATTTCAGCCTGCTGCTGAGGTGTCAGCTTCGGACGACGTCCGCCGATGGCCTCGGTCAAGCTGCGGAATCCGGGCGCGAGACTCTCCGATGCGATCCATAATCCTGGGTACGTCGCGGAAGTACTGCTAAAGATTGCCAAACTACTGCGAACCGTGCGGAACCCGTAGCTGAGCCGTGATCTCCGGATAATCCACGCGTAACTGAAAAGTCCCTCCGAGCTTTTCCAGGGCCGCCGCCGCTTCGTCCAGGTCGTCGGACTCATAGCCAGCACTTCGCAGCGGTGGAGGCTCGGGCTGATGCAAACAAAACTCGATTTTCAACCATCCAGGTTCACTCCTGGCGCGGATCTGTAGATCGGCCTCGCCACTGTCGGCGGTGTTTCGGAAGAAGACAACCCACGCACGGATCATCTTTTGAAACTCAAGCCCGACGCGGACATCCGATGGCAGATGCGAGAACGAGAGTCTCAGGTTGACTGCGGGGACTTCCAGTGCGGTCATTCCAATCGCGGCTGCCAGCGGGATCTGTGCCTCCAGCAACGGTTCGAAAACGATCGAAACGGTCATCCTTGAGTCGGCGCATTCAGAATACCGGCGTGCCCGGACGCCAGAGGATTCCGCAACGCCATCCCGCACTCGGATGAGATCGAGATCCGCATGGTCCAGCTCAGGACCCCATACTCCAAAGAACTCGCCTTGGAGCGTCTCAGTGCTGCGACCGAGAAGTTCTGCTGCGCGTTCGTTCGCGGCGACGATATAGCCCGCGGCGTCTAGCACCAAACATGGATCGCCTGCCCTCAGCAGCAGGGAACTCAGTCCCCCGGGAGCTTGCCAAAGCCCGGGGGACTGAAGGCTGAGCGCGGCGAGAATCGGGTCAAAGGTGGAGTTCGGCACGGGATACGGCTCCTCTATGTTATTAGTGCGATGGTGTCGGAAAGTTTCTCACATGATTTGATCGGATGCGGAGAAAAGTCGCAGCAAAAGATCGGCAGCCTGGAACTTCCCTACTACGCGAAAGTCGGCATAGGGAGCATGGCAGAGCAGGGTAGGTGTCGCGAGGATGCCTTCGGCTTGGGCCTGTTCACTGTCAGACAGGACGTCCACAACATCGAGCTTCCAACGGCCCGAGGGCAACTGGCCACAGACACCTCGCGCGTGGTCAATCGCATTGCGGGATCGCGGATTGTCGCCTGCTACGAACAGCCGAAAGAGGATTACCAAGCTGCCTGATCTTAGCAGGAATCTCGCTTTCTGAAAATTGCCCTGCAGGGTGTTAATCCGTCGGATACCATCGAATCGAATGCGTCTCATCCTGATCTCTTTTGTCGCGGTCTGTGGTGCGTTCGCGCAGCCTGCTGCCGCTTGGCTTGACCACCTCAACCGAGATCTGCTGCCCTTCTGGTCACATCCGGATGCGCTCGGAGCCAAGGGCGACTTTCCCGCGATCCGCTGCGATGACGGTACGGCCGTGAATTGGGTGCGCCCGTGCCGTACGCCTATGGCGTCGCTTTCCATATGACCGGCGGATCGGAAGTATCTGGATTCGATGAAGTCCGGATTGGATTACTTGCGGCGCGAGGTGGTGGATCGCGGCAATGGTGGCATCGCGACGAATCAGGATCCGCGGACGGGCGTGTGGGGTCCGAAGCCGGAGTGGCGGAATCCGCAGGAGCTCGCCTATGGGCTGATCGGGTTTGGCTTCTACTAACTACCTGACGCGCGATGCAGAGGTCCTCGAAGATATCCTCGCGATCAAACGCCATATTTTCGAGAACTACTTCGACTACGACAACAACGTGATGAAGTGGCTGCGCGAGGACAACGGCCACCGAGCGCGCGGATGGCCGTCGGATTGTGGCGACGCTTGATCAGATGAATGCTTATATGGTGTTGCTCGCGCCGATCCTGCCGGAACCGCACCGCCAGGAATGGCTCGACGATCTGACGCGACTTTCGATCGTGCTCATCGATCACTACTACAACTGGGACGAGAATCTCTTTTACCTGGCTTCCGACAAGCCCGCGGATCGGGATCCGAAAGTGTCCGGGACAGATTTTGGGCATACGATCAAGAGCTTCTGGATGATCCGCTGGACGGGTGTGTTGACGGGAAATCCGAGGCTCGTCGAGAGCGGTGGGCGTCGCGTGTTGGAGCGCGCGTATCGGAATGGATCGTGGGTTAGCGGTGTCAAGGCGGACGGCGCGTTGGACTTAGACAAGAGTTGGTGGATTTACGCGGAGTTGGATCAATTCGCGGCGACGCTATCGATTCAGGATCCCACTTTGGCGGCCCAGTATCTGGATCGAACCTACGACTATTGGCAGCGCTATTTTGTGGATCCATTGCACGGGGAGGTTTGGACGACGGTCAGCGGTGCGACGAATCTGCCGATTGGTGACCTACCGAAGCAATGGCCCTGGAAGAATGGGTATCACTCGCTGGAACATGCGTTGGTGGCGTACATCACGGCGGCGGCGCGGGCGGGGGAGGCGGTGACTTTGTATTTCGCGGCTACGGAGCCTGGGGTGGATTTCCGACCGTATTTCTTTCAGGCCAGCGGAGCGTCGGGTGAGGCTCGCGAAGGCTGTGTGATTGCGGTGCGCTTCGATGGTGTGCGCTAACGCTGCCGAACTCCATCGACGGTAGTGTCCGGTTGAGCTCGGCTTCACAACCGCGTACACTGAATTTGTCACCGATTCGAAGTTGGTGCATCAAAAGAGTATGCCCGAGTGGTTACAAATTGTCCTCTTCGTAGCAGTGTGGATCGCCCTGCAGCGCTGGATCCTGCCGCGATTCGGCGTAGCAACTTGAATGGCGCCCAACTCGACGTGCCGCGTGCCGGCACCGAAAAAGGACGCAGCAGACAAATCGCCGGTCTAGCGATCTCTCTTCTGTTGGCCTTGGGTTCGCAACAACTTGCCTCAGGCGAGACGATCTGCGAACTTCTCGACCACATCTCCGCCCGACGCGGAAAGACCGTCCAAGTATCCGGCGTTTACAGCGTTGGGGATCCAGACGATGCTCTTTATTCCCAATTGGAATGCACCCGCCCGCCCCGCACCGGGTCGTTTGTCTGGGCGAGTGGGGTGACGTTGGTCTTTCCGAGAAACAAGAGTGGATCCGAATCCTATCCAGGCCCCGCAGGAAAAGCGTTTGAAGACAGCAAGCGCGACGGCGGACAGTTTCAGTTGATGATCAGAGGCACGCTGCGCACCAAGGCCGCCTATTTCGTTGGAACCGATGCCAAGTCCGGACAACCAATGCCCGACGGATTCGGCCAATCCAAGGGTTACTATGCCGAGTTGCTGGTGAGCCAGATTGTATCGGTGCGCAAGATCGAGCGGTAGGTTACTTCAGATCCCTCACCCATTGCAGCGAGTTTTCCAGAGCTTTGAGCGAGATATCCAGCAAAGGCTCATCCCTTCCTGGATGCCCCTGCGGACCCATCACAAAATCGTGGTATCCCTTCTCGTAAATTTCCAGCCGCGCCCGTTTGCCCGCCGCCGTAAGTTGCTCGTAAACGATGCGATCGAGATGGATCAGGCTGTCTGCGGTGCCCACTTGCACCAACACCGGCGTGTGGATCTTCGAAATGTTGACCTTGATGCGTTCGGTTTCAAGCGTGGCATCTTTGAATCGGTCTTCGGGTTTGGAACCGGGCTTCGATCGCGCGCCTAGAAAATTGATCGGCGCGCCTGCGCCCAGCACCGCGGCATGGATTCCTTGCACACGGGCCAACAGATGCATCACCACATCGCCGCCAAGGCTGACGCCGTAGACATTGATGCGGCTGGCGTCGACCAGCGGCTGTTTCTTCACATGTTCCAACACGGCGGCTGCGTCGTCGATGTAGCTGGCAACATCGGAGTGAAACGGATCCGCGAGCTTGGCGAGGTTGTGACCGCCGCGATAATCCGCTGAAACAACGATGAAGCCCTCCTGCAAATAGCGCTGCAACAACGGGCTGCCGTGATCGCCGCGGATCCAACCGATGAGCTGGTCCATACCGCGTCCGCCGGGCGCGCCGTGAAAGTGGATCAACACTGGAAACGGACCATCGCCTTTGGGCTTGCGCATCACGGCGGCGACGTAGAGGCCGTCTTTGGATTTAATATACATGGGTTCGATTGGCGAATCGGTTTCGCCGATCATGCGGATGTACTTTTCATGCGGCACAACGGCACCACCGGGGAACTCACGGATTTCCGCGAGGGCGAGCAAGGGCAGGGTCAAGAGAAACAGGCGAAGCGGCATCCTGCCATTCTACAGGGCAAGGCTGATGAAGGCGAGTAAGGACCCTATCGCGGCGATGAGCACGCCTCGATTCTCAAACGCTTTCACGGTCTCCGCTGCGAGTGCTAGAATCACGACCGCCACGATCAACTCAAAGAGCAGAACCTCGCGAGTGGCGTTCTGCCAGGCACGGATCGCGAGGAAAGCAGCAACGATGGCTACTCCCGCCCAGATACGCCGCGGCCGCAGGCAGACCGCCGCCGAAACAGCCCAAAGCATGGTGAAAGGAAAGAACAGACGGCGGTCTCCACCGATCCAGAATGCGATGATCCACGCGGCCGCGATCGCCAAGGTTGAGTAGTAACGCGCCTTGGACAAGGTACCCATGAGTGCGATCAGAGCCCATGGCCAACCGCCCACCGACAAGGCAGCGACCAGCAGAATGAGTTCCAGCACCGGAGTTAGGGGGATGGTCAACATCGGAGCAGATACTTATTCGGAACATTGCGCACCGGCGCGGCGACCCCAAAGCGCTTGCGGTAAAGATAGTGGATGTTGCTGTAGACATCTTGCTCAATGCGATGGAACTGCTTGTACAGGCCGCACTGCGCGTAAGAGAAAGGCGTGACATCGAAGACGACGGTTTCCCAATCGAAACCGCCCGCCCAGACGAGACCTTTCAAGCGGATATCCAGCGATGCCCCAGCTTCCACCAGCAGTTCCATCATCGGGCGGCAATGATTGCCGTTGCTGTTGACTGTGTGGAAGAGCGGCGTGTGGCCGCCGAGTCCCTCGGCGTCGATGCCCGCGCGGATGTCGACGTCCATGCCTCTGGCCAGCAACACTTTCGCGCATTCCACTGAGTTGTATTCGGCGCAGACATGCAGCGCGGAAACATCGTGCAGGGATGTATAGGTGCATTCGAGATGAAACGAGTGGGTTTCAGCAGGCAACTGTTTCGGATCATCCAGCAGGATCGCTTGCAACAGCGAATCCTCAATGCGCGCGCCTGCCTTGAACATGACCCGCAGACAATCCGCCAGACGCGAAGTACGCGGGTAGAACTCAATCAGGCTATCGATCGGCGTCTTGCCCTTGATGAGTTCGAACGCGCTCGCACCAGCGTCGAGCGCGTCTTGGATCTTCGCCGGAGAGTGGTACTCGAATGCCTCGAGTAGCTGATCTTCTAAGGCCACTACTCCAGTCTATAGTTTGGAGCTTCTTTGGTGATGATCACGCGGTGAACATGGCTTTCGCAAAGGCCCGCAGGTTCCTCCTTTGGCAACTGCATCGGCTCTTGGCATGTCAGGCTTGCGTGATCTCGGAAGGTTGACAAACGCCGGGCTTGTGAGGGGATGCCTTCCAGTTCACCTTTTCCGCCAATCAAGCACACTTCGAAGGGCCCAGAGGTAGTCAGCGGAATCGCCCATGAGTTGTTTTGGGTCCGCCGTTCACCAGCCTATCGTGGGCTGGTGTTTTCAAATGTCAAAGAACAGACTGCTCATTCTTAGTTAGGGTGCCACTCGCTGGGCCCCTGGCCCGGAACGGTTATTGCTGCGGGTACTCGGGCCGAGCGGAATTGGCTTCGTTGTGCGATATTTTTTTGTGCGTTTCCTTCTGGATCTCACGGAGTGTTTTGGAGGCGCGTTCGTAGTGATGACGCTGGACGTTTTCGTAGGCTCCAGCCTGGCTGCGGCCCAGGAGATGTAGCGCGTATGATGCCACGCGGGCGGGTTTCTGGATGTTTTCGAAGCGCTCGTCGATGAGCGCCGCGGTTTCGCAGTCGGCCATGCGATCGACGAGGCGGCGCCCGACGGCGATAAAGGCTTGGGTATTGACGTCGTAATCCGCGTGGCGTTCGTTGTAGAGGATTTTGATTTGGGAATTGATACCATGTTCGATTGCGTTGCGCCCTTTGGCTACGATTTGGGCTTCCAATGACATGTTTGTGTTGGTCTCCTTCTGTTCTTTTTGTAGCAGACGATGTCAAGGAATTGGGGTGCGTAGTGGTATGGCAGTG
>CAZCPL010000075.1:0-15164 GCA_964500255.1 uncultured Solibacteraceae bacterium
CGACTCGATTCTCGAGTCGCGGCGCGTGCGGAATCTGAAGCTCGTGGAGCGGTTGCGTGGGCTCGAGGTGGACATCACCCTTAAAGAGGTAGAGGCTGTTGGACGGAGCGTCACCGGACGTCCGCATTTCGCACAGGTGCTGGTGCAAAAGGGTTACGCGGCCGATCGCAACGATGCCTTCCGGCGTTGGATTGGAGAAGAAAGTCCTGCATTTGTGGAACGGATCGGACCGACGCTACCTGAGGCGATTGAACGCGTTCAGACATCCGGCGGCATCTCTTCGCTGGCGCATCCGGTGCGAGTTGGCCTTTCGAATAAGCTCGAAGAGGAACTGACATTTTTCGCGGAACTTCGCGACGCGGGACTGGATGCGCTTGAGGTCTTTCACAGCGATCAAGGCCCTGCGCTGGTTGACCGGTACTTCGAGTACGCAAGCCTGTTGGGGCTGTTGAAGACCGGCGGATCCGACTATCACGGCGGGAACAAGCCTGGCCTTCGCGTTGGGATGGTGCGGGTTCCGGACGAGGTACTGGGCGCACTGCGCGAGTTCCGGCGTTGATAGAATTGCCAAATGCTATCAAGGCGTGTTTTTGGTGCGGTGACTGTAGCTGGTTTTCTGCAAGGTGCGGAACGTCCTTTTGTCCAGCTCGAAACAACCGAAGCAATCGTAAAATTCGATCTCCTCGGCGGCGGACTCGTGGACTTCCATCTACGCGATTCCGACAATTTGAACCCGTTCAGTTGGGAATCGAAAGGCGAGCCGATGCAGCCTCGTCCGCGCGGACACTTTCTTTGCATGGACCGTTGGGGCCAGCCTTCAGACGCCGAAAAGAAGAACGGCATGCCGTTTCACGGGGAGGCTCCATTTGCAGTGTGGAAGCACACGGGCAAAGGCCGTATGGAGGCGGAATTGCCGATAGCGCAATTGCGCATCGAGCGCGAGGCTCGTCTCACCGGGGCTTCGCTCACGTTGGTGGAACGGGTCACCAATGTGGGCAAACTGGGCCGGATGTACAACATGGTGCAGCATCCGTCGATCGCACCGCCATTTCTCGATGAAAAGACCTTTGTGGATGCCAATGCAGGCCCAGGGTTTGCCCAGTCGGAACCCCGCAACCAGGGGCTGATCGTCAATAGCGTCCGGACGCTCACGTCGGATCCGAACCCGAATGTTGCATCCTTTCCGGTTCCCTCCGAGGTCGGCTGGGTCACGGCAACGTCCCCCAAGCAGCATCTCTTGGTGGGTTACGTTTGGGCTTCGGCACACTACCCTTGGCTGAATCTTTGGCGTCACGTAGAGAACGGCAAGCCCGCCGCCAGAGGCTTGGAGTTCGGCACTACCGGACTGCATCAGCCATTCGCGGAGATGGTTCGCCTGGGCGGAAGAATGCTCGACCGTCCTTTGTTCGCCTACATTGACGCCGGAGAGACGCAAGAACGCAGCTATCGCGCGTTTCTACGCAAGGTCGATGCAGGGGTGAAACAAGTCTCGAATGTGACCGTCAGCGCAACCGGGGACGTTCAGATTACTTTTTGAAGTACCAGAGATAAAAGTATTGCTGTCCCGCGCCGTAATGGTAGCGGAGTTCGAAGCCACACCGGCTAGCCATCTCGGAGGCCTGCGCTTCAGTGAAAGACACGCCAATCCAGGTATCGCCGGGAGTGGTCGTCACATTGGGATCACCCTGCACCTGGAACTTGAACAGCGCGCCGGGCCGCAACAAACGGCAGACTTCCCGCACATAGTTCTCGATCACTTCGCGGCTGGGGATGTGTTGAAAGACGATGGTCGAAAAGGCGAAGTCGTAGGGCTGATCGTCCGGCAGTGCGGATAGATCCATACCGTTGCCGAGAAATGCCTTGGCGTGGGGAAATCCGGCCAAGGCGTGATTGGCCTGAGCCACCATCTCACCGCTGACATCCACCGCATAGACTTCTCCGAACATATTGGCGAGAGCTCGGGTGATGCGTCCAGCGCCGCAGCCGATCTCCAGAACGCGCATCTGTTTGGGATCCTTGCCCTGGCAGATGTTTTCCATGTCGGTGAGGATTTCCTCATTGACGGCCAATTGGCCGGAGGCGAAGAATTCGTCGTCGGTCCAATTCTCGTTGCCGGTGGCGACATAGTAGCGCGCGTTTTCTTTTGCGCGCTCGTCCCAGTCGCGCTGCATCTTTTTGAGTTGGTCTTGAAGGTTCACGTCGGCCAAACCACCATTGTAAGGCCTTATGTGGCTTCCCAGACTTTGCCGGTCTTCACATCCCAGTGCATGCGCCGTCCATTGCGAAAGGCCGTGTTGGCCAAATGGGCGGATCCGGCGGCAGCATGGCCGACAAAGGCACTTTCCTGGCTGGGGAGTCCATCGCGAATGGAACGGATGAAGTATTCCTGATGCGACGGCGCAGCCTCGATCTTGATCTCGCGAGTTTCCCGGGTGGCCGGGAACGGCTTCAGAGGCTCACCTTCCGCCGTGAAGCCGCGCTCTTCGAAATACTTGATGCGCGCGGCTTTGGGCCAAGCACTCGATCCATAACGTTGGACGTCTGGCTGTTGCGATTCCGGATAGAGCATGAGTTGATCGCGGCCGGTGAAGACGAGAGTTCCATCGGTGCCGGAGACGATGATGTTGTTGCCAGATCCGCGACCGTTGCCGAGGTTCACGTGCATCGACGCGAGAAAGCCCTCTGGATACTCGAAGACAGATTGCATGAGATCGGGCACGGTGCGTCCATCGTTCCAGCGATAGATTCCACCTTGCGAAACGACTGACTTCGGGGCATCCACCGACATCATTTCGTGCAACGCCGTGAGCAGGTGGACGAAGAGATCCGTCGCCACGCCGCCTGAGTATTCCCACCAGCAGCGCCATCTGAAAAACACCTTGGGATCGAAAGCGCGCGCCGTCGACGGGCCGATGAAGCGGTTCCAATCGATGGTCGACGTCGAAGCATCCGGCGGCACCGGATAGAGCCATGCGCCTTCTGGTGTGGCGCGGTGGTTTTCCATGCGGATCTGATTCACCTTGCCCAGAGCGCCGGATTGAATGATCTGCTTGCCCGCTTGGGTATGCGCGCCTGTTTTGGCTCCACTCCCGACTTGAATGACCTTGGATTTGTACCGTTCCTGCGCCTTCACGATATCGGTTGTCTGTTCGATGTTCCAGCACATCGGCTTTTCGATGTAGACGTGCTTGCCGGCGGCCAGGGCTTCGAGAATCATCTTGTGATGCCAGTGGTCGGGGGTGGCGATCACGAGGGCGTCGATGTCGGTGCGCGAGAGGATCTTGGTGTAGTCCTTCGTCGTGTCGATGGGATTGGCGGCCATTTCCTTCGCGTGTTCGAGGTAGCCATCGTAGAGATCCGCAGCGGCGAGGATCTTGACGCCGGGAACCTTCTGGAAGGATTCCCATAGCTGCGATCCACGGATGCCAGTGCCGATGAATCCGAGACTGACGGAGGCTTTGGAGCCTTGCGTGGGCTGCTGCGCGATGGATTTGATTTGGTAGGCAATTCCGCTAGCAGCGAGCGCGGACTTGGTGAACGAACGGCGGGAAATGTACATGCAAGGGCTCCTTTGTCATGATACTTTGGTTCCGCCAACCTAACCAGGTAGGCCTTGAGGTTCGCAAGCGCACGGCGTCCGTTTCGCCGATGGCCCGTCTGTGCTTGAGGATCACCGCGAGATTTCGAACGTCGATGCACATCCGGCGAGGAACGTTGGCCACGATCGGAATGGATGCAACGGCGCGCCAAGCGACACACGAAGAGCAGGATCAATACCTGGAGAACTCATGAAACCACAATATGACTTCAGCAAAGGCAAGCGAGGATCTGTGGTTCCAGCAGCCGAGGGAAAAACGCGCGTCACGATTCGCCTCGATTCCGATGCTCTGGATTGGTTTCGCACGGAAGTCGACAATGCGGGAGGCGGCTACTATCGAACGCTCATCAACCAAGCACTCAAGCCGTGAGCCGCTGGAGAAAACGCTCCGCCGGGTCACTCGCGAGGAACTGAAACGCGCCGTGTAGTTATTCGATCGACATCTTATCGAGCGCCTCGCCACCCGGCGGCAGCGCGGCCGATCCCGACTTGAACCCGTTCAACTCCAGGATGTACGCGACGATGTCCGCGTAACTGTCCTTTGACAACGACCCTGGCGCTGCGGGGGGCATCGTCTTCACCGCGCGATCGAAGAACCCGCGTACTGCACGTCCGGCCCACATCCGCTTGAAGTATTCTCCAGCTACCGGCGTCCCGAACGTTCCATTGCTGCCGGTGCTGCCATGGCAGACCGCGCAATTGGCATTGTAGGCCGTCTTTCCAGCCGCCACCTGTGCGGCTGTGAACTGAGGGGGCACACCGCCGCCCGACGCAGGCTCGTGCCCAAAGGCGCCGGTCGGCTCTTCAGCGTCCACCTTGCTCACCACCCGCGGATCTTCAGTCACCGTTCCATCGCCTTCGCCCTTGTAAGTGAAGGCGAGGATCGCACCCGGGTCCCGCATTCGCCGAGTCACGCCGCCTGACGCCGACTCCGCCAACCCACCGGGATCGGTGGCAATGTAAATCGTCTTGCCGTCCGGACTCACCGTCATATCGCGGAAACGGTTCTCAGACTTGAAGTAGCGGGACATGTGCCCTGCGGCCGCTTTGCCGTTGGCCGTTAACGGTTGAATATACAAAGAGCCGCGCTTCAACGTGGTGATGAGCAGCACGCGGTCCCAACCGGGAATTCCCTTCCCTTGATAGTGCTCGACACTCGAAACGCCGACCGTCGGCCAGCAGATGTAATCGACGCCGTTGCAAGCCGGATCTTTGAAATTGAAACTGCTGTCCACCGTGAACATCGTCGCAATCGGTTCCGTCAACGGCAGCTTGAAAGCAGATTCCGGCTCGCGCGGAACCGACGGATGAATCGCCAGATCGCTAAAGGTCAACTGCGAACACGGCGTTGTGGCCTCAGCCCATCGTGCGTACTGATAGCCCTTGCCATCTTTGAGTCCAGCGACGTGCGGCCAGCCGTAGTTCGAACCCTGCTTCAAAATGTTCACTTCATCGTCGGTCTTGGGGCCGTGCTCGGTTTCGTAAAGCGTGCCGTCGGTCGCGAAGTCGATGCCCTGCGGATTGCGATGTCCATAAGTGAAGACGTGGCTGATCACACCGGCGAGTTTTGGATTGTCCTTCGGCACCGATCCATCGAGATTGAGCCGCAGCGATTTGCCAACATAGGTCACGTAATCCTTCGCGGCAACCTGCGCCTGCGACGGCAGTTTCTGCGCTCCAACGGGCAGGCACACATTGCCGAGTTGGTTGTTGCCCTGGTCTCCGATCGTCAGATAGAGCTTTTTGTCAGGACCGAACTTCAGCCTTCCGCCGGTGTGATCGTTTCCGGAAGGAAGTCCCGTAACGATGTTCACAGGACTCGACAACTTGCCCGTCGCAGCGCTGTAGTTGAAGCGCGCGATCTTCATATACAGAAATCGATAGGGGTTCTTGGGATCCGGCACGGTTACATCGGGTCCCTTCGCTTCGTCGACATAGCTGTACGCGACGTAGACAAAGTCGTTGCCTGTTCCCTTTAGCAATTCGGGATGCAGAGCTAGCCCGAGCAATCCATCCTGGCCGCCGGGCGCAGAGACTTCATTGATCGTCACGGCGATCTTCAGTTCACCGGTTGTAGGATTCACTCGGGTCACGCGCTTGCCCACGCGCTCGGTGGTCCAAATCATGCCATCTGGACCCCAAGTGATCTCCCAGGGGCCAGCCAGTCCTGACACAACGGTGCGCTTGTGGAACCGCTTGGTCGGGCCTTGCACGGAATCGGGCGAATCCTGCGCTACCGCGAGAAGGCAAAAGAGCGTCGAGGCAGGAATGAAATATCTCATCGTCAACATTCCATCATATGATGGCGGCGTGTTACCCATGTGCCTAGAATCTATGTTCACTGGAATCATCGAAGAAGTCGGGACCATCGCATCGATAGAAAACGGAGCAGCAGGCAATGCCCGCCTCACCATTCAAGCCAAGCACATTCTCGATACGTCCACAAAAACCGGCGATTCCATCTGCGTCAACGGAGTCTGCCTGACTGCCATCGACGTCACGCCGGACAGCTTTTCCGCCGACCTCGCACCCGAAACATTGAACCGCACCAACCTTGGCGATCTCAAACCGGGCTCGCTCGTCAACCTCGAACGCGCCCTGTTGCCGACTACGCGACTGAGCGGACACATCGTGCAAGGGCACATTGACGCCACTGGCGAAATCGTCGCTTTGGATCTGTTGGGCGAGGACAACTGGTGGTTGAAAGTCAGGGTGCCGCCGGAACTCGACCGCTACCTCGTATTCAAAGGATCCGTCGCGCTCGACGGCATCAGCCTCACCGTCGCGTCACTCGAAAACAACATCCTCGGCATTACCATCATTCCGCACACCATCGAAAACACGGCGCTCAAAACTGCGCAACCTGGTCGGCGCATTAACATCGAAACGGACATCCTCGCGAGGCATGTCGAGAAGTTTCTGAGCTCACGCGCCTGATATGCTGAAGATGGATGGCTTTATCGGACAGGTCCTATCGAGGTGGGTTTAGCTCTCGCGGCGGGATTCCTCCCGGCGTGAAGTGGCTGTTGATATCGCAAGGTGCGATCTTCCTCATTCTCTTCCTTTCGCAGGCGTTCAAGTTTTCTTTCCCACTCGAAATCGGTTACTACCTCTCGCTAGTGCCAGAACTTGTGATGAGAGGATTTGCCGTCTGGCAGCTCGTCACCTATTCATTTGTGCACTTCGAACCGATGCATTTCATCTTCAATGGAATGACGTTGTGGTTTATGGGAACGGCACTCGAAAACACCTGGGGCACCAAGCGTTTTTTGCAGTTCTATTTTGTCTGCGCCCTCGGCGGAGGCATTCTCGGAGTGCTGTTTGGATGGCTCACCGGCGACATGCGAACGCCAACGGTAGGCTCATCGGGTGCGGGCTTCGGTTTGCTCGTTGCCTTTGGCGTATTGTTTGCCGAACAGACGATCATCTTTATCTTGTTTCCGATCAAGGCGAAGTATCTGGTACTGATCCTCTGTGCGGTGCAGTTCCTACTCGTGCTGACACCCTCGCGGACAGCCTACAGTGTCCACATCGGCGGCATCCTCACGGCTCTGGCTTACCTCTACTACTTCGGACGCCTGCCCCGGCTTCGAATTGTCGACGAACTGAAACAGCGTCACCGTCAATGGAAGATCGAACGCGCCCGCCGCAAGTTTCAGGTCTATCTGCGCAAGAACCGTTCTGACAACGACTACATCAATTAGCCAGCAGCAGCTTCGCCACTTCGTTGGTGATTTCGTGAATATTCACGGCCTCAAGGTTCGCCATCAGCGCGATAGACAAGCCCTGCGCAGGAAAAAGAACCAGATGCGTCGTCACACCCTGTTGACCGCCGGTGTGACCGACGCCTGGAACGTCAGCCATCAGTTCCAGCGCCCAGCCAAGCCCTCGCCCCGACATCGTTCCGTCCTTGTACTTCTGCTGTGCAAACATGAATGCCACAGTGTCTTTGCGCAACAAGATCCCGTTATTGACGGCCATTGCGAACTTCACCAGATCTTCGGCTCGCGAAATGAGTCCGCCACCGGGGATCTTGTTGCTGGTATCCGCGAGTCCACAATTGGTCAGTAGTTTGTCAGGATTGAGGCGGTAGCCGCGTGAGCGTCCCGGAATCATGCGGTAGGTGTCGTCGACATCGATGGTGTTCATGCGCGCCGGCTTCCAGATCTTTTCGCGCACATAGTCGGTGAACGACATCCCGGCCGCCGCTTCCACTGCCGCACCCAACAGATTGAATCCGTAAGTTGTGTACGAAGTCTTGGTGCCCGGTTCGAACAGAAGCGGGTCGCGATCGAAGATCTCGAGACTCTTCAGCACGTTCGAACCGTAGTATCGCGTCAGGCCTTGTTCCTCACCCTGATAGTGTCGGATACCGCCCTGATGCGTCATCAAATGCCGGATCCTCAACGGCCACGGCTTCATCGGAAACGACGGCACGTAACGCTGCACCTCGGCATCGAAGGACATCCGGCCAGATTCCACAAGCTGCATCGCGGCCACGGCGGTGATCGGCTTCGAAATCGAAGCCAGGCGCAGAACCGTGGTCGTCTTCATCGGGACGAGGTTCTCCAAATCGGCCATGCCGTACGCTGCGGTCCACTTCACATCTCTACCAATACCGATCGCGGCAGTCATGCCGGGAATGCTCAGTGCGGTCATCTTCGCGGTGATGACCTGTTCGAGTTGACGGATCTTCTCAGGCGTGAGTTCAATGGGGCGAGGCGAAACCGCTGGTTGCGCCATCACAACCGCGCCGACGAGGAAAAAGACGTATCGCACTATCGCACCAGTTTCGTCAGCGTCAGCTTGCGGAACTCCACAGCGCCATGATCTCCCTGTACCGTGATCGGGCCGGGCAGCGCCTCGTCGCAATCGCTGGCGATCGCGGTGAGCCCCTGAATCTCTTTCTTGTCGATGATCTTCTGCCCGTTCAAGGTCACCGTCACGATTCGCCCAATCAGCCGGATATCCACGGTCTGCCATTCGCCGGGCTTCTTCGAGGCATTCACCGTCGGCGTGTAACGAGCGTACAACGCGCCGTGGCCGTGGCTTTCGGGGGGCTTGCCATAGTCGTCGAGAATCTGGACTTCGTAGCGCCCGCGCAGGCCCAGCCCGGAATTGCTGCCAGCACCGTATTTGTATTCGGCGTGGATTTCGAAGTTCCAAAACTTCTGGCTGGTGACGAGATTATTGGCACCGGCCTTGTTGGACATGTTGCCATCTTTCACCTCCCAGCCGAGTTCCTGGCCTGCGACCATCGCACTCCAACCGGTGAAGTCCTTTCCGTTGAAGAGTTGGATGGGTTGGCCATCGGCCTTCCACTTGCCGTCGTCCTTTTCGTCGATCACGGGTGCCCGAACGCCCTCGAACTTGCGCGCGGCATCGGGAGCACCTGCGACATCCAACGACCCGATCAGTTTTCCACTCACAATCTTCGCCGAATATACGCCCCGCAAAGGATTCGCGTTGCCGCGTTGATACCTTTTTGAAAAAACGAACTCCAGGGTTTCGTCAGACACCTTGATCTCCGGTATCACATCGACATCACCGCCCGGAGCGCCTACGAAGCTACCCTTCACTGCCGAAGTCCCCGCGCCTTGCACCTCAAGCCACCATACGCGCGAACGGGGTTCGTTCAAAACCTTGATGTCCCAGCGTCCATTGAAATCTTTGTCTGCGGCGATCAAGGCCGCACCGAGCGATAGAAACAGCAGGAAGTATCTCATTCAGGCGTAGTATACTTCGTCCGATGCCACTCAAGGTAAACAGTGTTTCCGTGCAAGGATCCTCACTGAGGGTCTCAACAGAGGAAGGTCTCGTAGGCCTCGGCCCGCTTGGGGCATATACAGCTCAGGAATTTCAGGAGACCACACGCAAATTGTCGGGATACGCAGCCACGGGTTGGGCGGCGATCACAGTTCCCGCAAGCCTTGCAGGATCAGTCAACTGCGCGCTATTGGACATCGTCGGAAAGTTCACCCAAGCCCCTATTCATCAGCTGCTTGGAGGTCCCACGCGATTCAAAGTCCGCGTGATGGCGCGGCTACAATTGCTCACCGGTTTGGCTGACGCTTGGCGGCAAGGCCATCGGGCGTTCTGTGTCCCGATCGGCGACCCCAAGACGATCGCCACGCGCCTGACGGAAGCCCGAAAGCAGCATCCCGATGCCGATTTTGTGCTCGACGCAGCATCCTCGCTGACTGCCGCCCAAGCGGGCGTCATCGCCGCGGAACTCGAACGCTTTCACCTGCTCTGGTTCAACGATCCCTGCCCTGTCACCAACCTCGAGGCGATCCGCAAAATCTCCGACGAATCCGTAACCCCTTTGGCATTCACAAATGCCGCGAATCCTGAGTTTCTCAAGGCGGATGCCATCGATGTTGTCCGGCCAAGCATTGCGCAGCATGGCATCGGGGCGGCACGTAAGACGGCGGCGCTCGCGGAGGTGCATTACGTGGCAGTTGCGCCACAGCTCACACGAACCCCTTTAGAAACAATGGCCGCGCTACATTTCGCCGCCTCCATCCCGAACTTCTTCATCCAGGAAATCCCATTGGACTCGCAATTCACCGTCCTTGATGGCTACATCGCGTTGCCGACCACTCCGGGCATTGGGGTGGCCGCATGAAGCGCCGTCATCTTCTGCAGGCCGCCGCGCTGGCGACCCAAATCAAAGCGCAAACAGCCAGCCGCCCGGAAGGCGCGGACGCGTTCGACCGTGTCGGATCCAAGATCCTTATTACAAATGTGAAGACGTTCGGCGTACCCGTTCCTGGAGCGGTTGACCGACCGTATGTCTTCGTCAGGATCGAAACCAACCAGCAAGGCTTGGTCGGCTGGGGCGAAGGAACTCTAGAAGGCAAGGCCGGCGCGGTCAGGGCCTGCATCGACGACTTCCGCGACTTCCTGATCGGCGCCGATCCGATGCTCGTCGAACATCACTGGCAGTCGATGTACGTCCACAGTTTCTATCGCGCGGGACCTGTGATGGGATCCGCGATTTCCGGCATCGACCAGGCGCTATGGGACATCCGCGGCAAGGTGCTCAACCTGCCGGTCTACCGACTCCTGGGAGGCCCGCACGACGAGCGCGGCGTCCGCGGCTACTATCATCTGCGCGCCAACACGCCGCAGGAATTGAGCGAGGTGCGAGGCAGGGCTGAAGCTGCTGGCATTACCTGCTTCAAGACCGGTATCGCCGGTTGGTATGAATGGATCGAGACCAACAAGAAGATCAGCGCTGTGGTGAAGCGCCTGGAAGAGATCCGCAACGCGATCGGCTTCGGCATCGACATCGGCTGCGACTTTCACGCCAAGACGAGCCCTAGCGTTGCGACGATCATCTGCAAAGAGGTCGAGCCTTTGAAACTCCTCTTCATTGAGGAACCCTGCCCGCCTGAAAATGTGAAGGCGATGGCACGCATCGCGCGACGCACCACCACGCCCATCGCAACCGGCGAGCGTCTTGTCGCGTCCTATTCTTGCCTGGAACTTCTCGAATTGGGCGTCGCCGACATTATCCAAACGGACATCAACCACGTGGGCGGCATCACCGCGCTGTGGAAGACCGCCGCGCTTTGCGAGGCGCACGGCGTCCAACTCGCGCCCCACGCTTGCGAAGGTCCGATTGGGGCTCTTGCGACGGTTCACGTGGACGCCGCTGCGCCAAACTTCCTGATCCAGGAAATCTGCTCCGGTGTCGTGGAAGAGGCCAAGGAAAAGATCTGGCAGGAATGGTTCGGGTTTCCGGCGATGCGCATGGTCAACGGTCGATTCCCACTGCCGACCAAGCCAGGACTCGGCTTTGACCTCGACGAAAACGCGCTCGCCAAGTATCCATTTCAGAAAACCGTGCCCATGGCGCGCGTCTTCCACCCCGATGGGAGCGTCGCTGAGTGGTAGCTTCGCACCTCCTGTCGCGCCTTCGTGAAAGGATTCTCGCCTTCGCGGCATCTCGTATGCAAAGAGATGTTGCAGAAGACTTGGCGCAGGAGGTGCTCGTGGTCATTCATGAAAAGTATGGGCACTTGGAAACCGTAGAAGATCTGCTGCCTCTCTCGTTACAGATCATGCGATTCAAGATGATGGCGGCAAAACGGAAATCCTATCGGCACGGCGAGCACTCGCAAGTGTCTGTGGAAGACATGCCCCTTTCCGATCGCAAACCTTCACCGGCAGAGGCTTACGAGCGCCAGCAGCGTCTCGAAAGGATCGCTGCGGCGTTGAAGCAATTGGGCGACCGCTGCCGCAAAATCATGGCTTGGAAGCTCGAAGGCAAACAGTTTCCCGAGATACAACGGTTGCTGGAGGCTGAGTCGATTAACACGGTCTATACTTGGGACTTCCGCTGCCGGAAGCAACTGCTCGATCTGTTGGGCGGTAGCTGGGACGGCTCGACAAACTCGAAGAAGGAGCGCCTGCAATGAAGCGGGAAGAAGTGCATCATCTTCTCGGCGGATACGCCGCAGGAACGCTTACCCCAGCTGAGCAGCAGATTCTGTTTGCCGCCGCGATGGAGGATCAAGAGCTTTTCGACGCTCTTGCCGATGAGCAGTCGCTCAAAGAGTTGCTGGACGATCCTGAGGCGCGCGGATACTTGCGCGCAGCCCTAGCCGAACAAGCATCGTCAAGAAACACATGGTGGCCCAAGGCTGCAGGGCTTTGCGCGATCGCCGCCATGCTGATTGTCGTGACCGTTGTGGGCATCCGGCAGACCACCGGAGAAAAGCAGAACGCCGCCGTTGTTGCGTCTAAGCAAACGGAGGTCACTCAGAACACTCCGGCTCCGCAGCCAGATGCCGGAGTTGTTGCAGCACCGGTGCCACCCCAACGGCGCGCAGTTGCAAAATCCGAAGTCGCCGAGAAAGATGCCAGGCCCATCGCGAAACTACCGGCAAAAGCGCGGGAGCCCGAGCAGGCCAAGCTCAAGAAAGAAGGGCCAGCGCTGGTGAGCGAAACAGCTGCGCTACCAGAATCCAAAGCCGCCGACAAGAAGGTGGAAGTCGCGTCGGCCCCGGTTCCACTTGTCAGAGCAGAGCCGCGCGAACAGGAACTAGCGAAGACTTCGGGACCTGCGACGATCGCGTTGTCGAGCCGCACCGCGCCGCTCACACAGCTTTCGGCTAGCCAACTGTTTCTGACCCAATACCGGCAGAATTTTTCCGCGACAGAACTTTCATCCGGGGGAGGACAGGCGTTCGGACAGCTTCGGGATAACGTGCAACGCAAACGCCAGGAACAGCAGCAAACACAGGATCCATCGAACAGAGCAACTCCGGAGGATCGCTCGAACAACCAGCGAGCGACACTCCCTGCATCGCCCGTTCCAGGCGGAATCGCCATCAATGCCAGCCAAACACCGCCGGTTACCAATCGCGGCATCCGTTACCAGATCCTGCGGCGCAACTCACGAGGCCAGTTCATACAGACCCGTCTCGACACTCGCTTTGAGGCTGGCGACGAGATCCAACTGCAAGTCGAAAAGAACGCCCCCGGGGTCGTCACGGTGCTTTCTGGATCTTCAGTGGTGACGCTCACCACTCAGTCGCCGACATCCGCGCAGACTGCGCCAATGCGGCTGGCAGCAGGCGCGATGGAACTTTCTATCGTCTTTGCCGAAGCCCCCGCAGTGCCAACCGCTGCACCAGCGGCCAGCCAATTGGCGGAACAAAGCGGGAATCTGATGTATGTGGTGCTTCCCGGAGCACTGCCGAATCCCGTTGTCGCCAAGTTCCGGATCACGGTTTACTGATGTTGAAAAAACTCTCGATCTGTCTATCGGCATTCATCGTCGTCACGGTTGGCATCTTCGTCGTCAACCAGACCGTCCTGGTGGTAACTCTCGCCAACACGCTGCATCCGCTCGTCGGACGCGCGGCGCTGATCGCGCTGCTGCTTTTCTACGCCGCCGTAATTGCGGTGCCCGTCTCGATTTGGATAAGGATCCCGAAAGCCCTCACGCCACCCCAAGAAGGTGAGGCATCGCCGGACTTCACTCGCTATGTCGAGGCGTTGCACAGTCGTCTGAGCAAGAATCCACTGCTCGCGGGCTCTGCGCTCACACCCGGTCGAGACGGCATTGCGCAAGCCTTTCAACTGCTCGATTCCCAATCCACCGACGTCATCAAGAAGACCGCGGCAACACTTTTCGTGGTCACCGCGATCTCCCAAAACGGACGCCTGGACGCTCTGATGGTGTTGGCCGCGCAATCGCGTATGATCTGGCAGATAACGCGGATGTACAACCAGCGGCCTTCTCTAAGCGAACTGATCCAGATCTACGCGAATGTCGCCGCGGCGGTGTTTGTCGCGAGCGAACTGGAGGACCTCGACATCGCCGAACAGGTAGAACCAGTGATCACGGCTGCCATTGGAAGCTCAATGGTCGGCATGATTCCCGGTGCAACGTTTGTAGCGTCGATTGTGACGCAGGCGCTGCTCGAAGGCGCTGCGAACACCTATCTAACACTGCGTGTCGGCGTGATCTGCCAGAACTACTGCAAAAGTGTTTTGACGCCGTTCAATGCAAAGCAGGCTCGCCGCGAAGCGAGTCTAACCGCAGCCGCGATGCTGGGAACTATCGTCGCGAACTCAGCGGGCAAAGTGGTGAAAGCCATCGTGGATGCCTCAAAGAAGGCCGCCGGAGCCTCAGTGCAAGGTGCGGTCGCAAAGATTCGCGACGCTGGCGCGAACCTCAATCCGTTTGCGCGCCCAGGGGCGTTCTAGAGACCGAAGAAGCGGCGCGTCTCATCCCACAGCGTCTCGGTGACATCGGTCAACTGGTGATCGGATTCCAACACCAGCAACTGGGCGTTCGCGTGCGTCGCGGCAAAGGTTTCGGACAACCCTACCGGAACCACATCGTCTTTGCGGCCATGCAGAATCAGCGCTGGCTGTGCGAATTCCGGATAGTCTGGATACCCGGTTCCATCTTCGATGAGCCGATAGCTGAGTTCACGCTCCTCGCCAAAGCCGTAGTGGAAGATCTTTCGCGAACCTGTTCGCTTCCACGGTTCCATGACTGCGGGTCCCAACTCTACGGGATACCTCGAAGCGAAGCGGAACGCCGGTGCCAGCAAGACCACGCGATCCGTTTCCGGATGCCGCGAAGCGTAAAGAGTAGCCAGATAGCCACCCAAGCTCGAACCGATCAAGCGTACGGGTTGGCCGCCCGCGAGTTCTTCGATGATCCTTAACTGGCCGGTGATCGTCAGATGTTCGAAGTCTCCGCCATCGAGCGCAGGAACGTCACACTGCACACCTAACTCCGAAAACCGCCGAGCAAAATACTGCGCCTTGCTCGATTCCGGTGACGATGCGAACCCATGCAGATAAATGACTCTCACTTCTTCTTCGATGCCTTTCCAAACGCTTCGTACGGCTTGTAGCGATACTTGTTTTCCACCTGCACTTCATTGCCAACGTACTCTTTGTGCTCGGCGGAACTCGGCAGCAAGCAGCGCAGCGAATCCGACCAGGCGTATTCCACTGTCATCTCCTGCAGCGTTTCTTGCACCTTCGCGCCGTCGCCCGAGATCACCGAATTGAGCGTCACCCGGAATAATCG
>CAZCPL010000075.1:15174-22870 GCA_964500255.1 uncultured Solibacteraceae bacterium
CTCTTGGCCGACCCACAACTCGCCAGCCAGCTTGGGCTTTTCCACTTTGTCCGCGCGAAACACCGTCATGCCTTCGGGTCCATCGATCTGCCGGAACGAGAAGGCCAAATAGTTCGTAGCCCCATCTTCCGCCGGGCGCAGCCCTTGAAAGCTAAACTCGTAGTTCCCAACCGAACCTTCTGAAAACAGCAGCAGCAACTGCCCCAAATCGGTCGCCACGCCGCGGACACCGTTCTTCTCAAGTTGCTCGATCATCTTCCGTCGATCCGCATCCGAGCCGCTGGCTACGGACATCGCGATCAAATCCAGTGAGTCGGATTTTTTGACGCCGCGTCCATTGACCGATTGAATCAGCCGGATCTCACGCACTGCAGTGGACTTCTCACGCGGTGAAGCAAACGAATAGTTCGATACCACCTTGAACTCTTTCCACTTGCCATCGTCCTTGAGAATGCGGTGCACGAGAGTCTCTTCTGTGAAGACTTTCGACGCGCATCCGGTAAACGCATTCGCCTCGCGAGAGAGGGCAGTGATCAATTTCGCAATCCCACCCTCTTCGATCTGCGCCAATTGCAGCGCTAAAAGCACAGAGATCATGCGCGCAACACGCCCTTGTGCAACTCGGTATAAGTCTGGGTGTAAGCGCGAAAAGCCTCGCGCACACGGTTCGTAATTCGTCCCGCGATCGCCTTCGATCCGATTTGATCGATGTGGGAAACCGGCAAAACCTCGCGCGTCGTCGAGGTGATAAAGATCTCGTCGGCGTTCTGCAGATCCGGAACCAAAAGGATCCGTTCGTCCACTTGCAATCCGGGCAGATCGTTGAGGATCACATCGCGTGTGATGCCAGCCAGGCATCCGGAACTGCGCAAGGCCGGAGTCAGCACGCGGTCGCCGTGAACCACAAAAATGTTCGCCGACGTGCACTCGCTCACCTCGTTGCGTTCGTTCAAAAGCACCACCTCATCGAAGCCGCGCTCATGCGCCTCTTCATACCAGGCAAGATTGAACGCCCACGACAAGACTTTGGTTCCGGCGAACTCGTTTTCCGCATGGCGTGCCTGCTGCACGATTCCCAACTTCACGCTCTCACCCCAGTTGTTCACTTCGCGCGTGAAGGCAACGATGTCGAAATCTGACTTGACCTCTGGGCCTTCAAACATCCCTCCGCGATTGCGCACGATGCAGACCCGCAACGTGGCATCGAACGCGTTGTTACCTGCGATGAGCTTCAGCAACTGCTCTTCAAGCGCGCTCCGCGTCGGCATGGGGACGCGAAGCTTCCTGGCGTCGCGCACCATTCGATCCCAATGGCGCTGCCAGGCGAACATCACGCCATCGTAAACGCGGATCGTGCTGAACACGCCCCAGCCGTTCATCAAGCCGACTTGCCCTGGAGAAAGAAACTGATCTCGTGTATCGCGCAGTTCGCCGTTGTGAAGCAAGAGCGGGTGCATATATAGACGATTATCGCCCGAGTGGCCGCACACGCAGGTCTCGGAACTCCACTGAGGCGTTGTCCATGTGGATCTGCAGGCCAATCTGCCCTTCTTCCGCAATCGGCAGTTCGTTGGTCTCGGACACCGGTTCGCCGTCGAGCCACACGCGACATCGCGAACCTTCGACGCGAACCTGCATCAGGAACCAGCGCTCTTCGAACTCCACTCGCGAACGGCTGCGATCGATTGAGTAGACACTGCCAGTGGGATAAACGGCTTGCACCGGCGAGTAGATCTGCACCTCGAATCCCCGTGATTTCGCCTCATCGGGCGATCCGCGAAAGAACACCCCGGCGTTGACATGATTGTGCGATCGAACCATGCCCGTGAATTCGAAATCGCGGAACCGCTGCTGCGCGTAGAGGACACCATGGCCATTCGCCCCACGCACAATCCCACCGCCGTCCACAAAAGACCAGTTACCTGCCCCTCGCAGCTTCCAACCGTCCAGCGTCACGAACTTCGTCGGCGCACCCAGATCCTCAATCGCAATCTTGCGGATTTCATAGGCGTGTCCGAGATCGGGGAATCCAATGAATCCGCGACGCAGCCGGAACTTGAGATCGTTGTCAGCCGAGAGATCGACATCCTGCACTTCCACTCCATCGATCTCAACCCGCAATCGATCGCCTTCCAGAAGCACCGTCACTCGATGCCAGGCATCGAACGATACCGCTTGCTGTGCACGCGGCGGCAGCACGCCAGCAATCGCTCCAGTCACATGTTTCGACAACTGCTTATGAAAATCATGTGCCAGCACGATCGAAATCCCTGCATTGCCAGGACGCCCATCGCGAGGTGCACGCAAATACACCGCAGCCTCGGCCCACTGCGCCAGCTTGTATTCGAAGTTGAGACGAACATTCTCGAACTCTTGCGCCGTATGGACCCAGTTTGGGCTTTGCCCCGCGCCGGAGGTCGAAAGTCGGTCGGATTGCATTTGGAAAGTGGCTCGCGGACCCTCGTGGACCCATTCCACGGCTGTTCCTAACGAAACCAGAAGGATAGAGACAGCGAGCACTTTTAGGCCGCCGTAGGCGCTTCGGCGTCGAGCACCACGGCGATCGCGTGGATAACGGAGGCGATGCGGATCGCGGCCAGCACCGTCTCTTCAGACATGCCTTTGTCGCGAACCACTTTGTCGTGAGACGCCACACAAACACCACAGCCGTTGATGGCGGAAACAGCTTCGCAGAAGAGTTCGAAATCTACAGCGGATGTCCCGTGCGTGCGCAGGATGTTCATTCGCAAGCGGGCAGGAATGGTCGAATACTTAGGGTTTTCGACGAGATGCTGAAAGCGATAGTAGATGTTGTTCATCCCCATGATGGCGGAGGCAGCCTTGGCCGCCTCCATCACGGCTGGTTCAATCGCCTTTGCAGCCTCTTCGTAAATCGCATCGCGTAACCGGGCATTGCGAGCAGCCATGGCGCACGCCACTGCGGTTCCCCAAAGTTGATTCGGAGTCAATTCCGTCTGCCGCAGCACTGAGCCCATGTTGAGCTTCAGATCTTTGGCGTAGGCCGGCAAGGTCTCCAGAAGGGCTTCGAGAGTCATCTTAGACGTGCAAGGTCTCCTCGCCTTGTTTCCAATTGCAGGGGCAGAGTTCATCGGTTTGCAGTGCATCGAGCACGCGCAGCACTTCCTGCGGGTTGCGTCCCACTGAGAGATCGTTCACCGACACGAAGCGAATTACACCCTGCGGATCGACGATAAAGGTCGCGCGCTGCGCCACTCCCGCACCAGGATCCAGAATGCCCAACGCCTTGCACAGTTCGTGCTTGATGTCAGCGAGCATCGGGAACGGCAGGTTCTTCAAATCTTCGTGATGGGTGCGCCACGCCAAGTGGACGAACTCCGAATCGGTGCTTCCACCGAGCAGTTGCGCGTCGCGATCGGCGAACTCGCCGTTCAGCTTGCCGAACGCAGCGATCTCAGTCGGACACACAAACGTGAAGTCCTTGGGCCAGAAGAAAAACACCTTCCACTTGCCTTCGTAATCTTTGTTGCCAATGTCCTGAAACGTTTTGCCTTTTTCGAGGCTAACGGTGGCCGCGAGGTTGAACTCGGGAAACTTCTGACCAACACCTAACATGCTTGCTCCTTGAAAAATTGCTTGAGGGATTCTAATTCCAGTACACGACATGCCTGATCGCTTGTCAAAGCATCGAGGCTTATGGCTCCTATTAGGCCAGGAACGTCGCGATCTCGCCGACCTCGCCCTCAGTCAGGCGCCACTCGGCCGCGCCAATGGTTCCATTTAACTGCGCGGGAGACCGCAGGCCTACAATCGTTGCCGTCACTGCCGGATGCCGCAGCGCCCAGGCGATCGCCACTTCTCCGGGCATCTTGCCATGCCTTGCGCCGATTTCCCGCAGCAGTTCTACGAGGTTGAGGTTGCGCGTCAGCAGCGGTTCCTGAAAGTGCGGAGTCCGTTGACGGTGATCGCCATCGGCCTCCATGGCAGCGACACGTTCGCGAGTCATGCGTCCGCTCAACAATCCGGACTTCATCGGCGAATAGATCAGAGTCCCGATGTTGTTTTCCAGGCAATACGGCAGGATCTCTTTCTCCACATCCGGAACCACCATCGAGTACGGGGGCTGCAGCGACGTGATCGGCGCGATTGCCGCCGCGCGCCGCATCTGCGACACACTGAAATTCGACACGCCGATCCAGCGGACCTTGCCTTCTGTGCGCAGCTTCGACAACTCCGCCCAACCCTCTTCGACATCTTCGTCGGGCTCCGGCCAGTGCACCTGATAGAGATCGATAGCTTCCACCTTCAAACGCCGCAAACTCGCTTCGCATTCGGCTCTCACCGAATCCGCCTTCAAGCACTTGCCGATCTTGCGGTCTTCGCCCCAAATCCGCGCACACTTGGTGAACACATACGGACGCGGCGTCAAGCCTTCCAATGCCTTCGCCACCACTTCTTCCGAATGGCCCAAGCCGTAGACCGCCGCCGTATCGATCCAGTTCATGCCGGATTCCACGCCCGCACGAATCGCCGCAATCGATTCCGTGTCATCCTGCGGACCCCATCCAAAGGCCCAATCGCCTCCACCCATCGCCCATGCGCCGATTCCTAGCGACGTAATCGTTAAATCGCTGTTACCGAGTTGTTTGGTTTGCATCGAACTCACAGCGTACAATACGTGAGTGGCCGCATCCAAACCCGCGCACTCCGAAGCACCCGCACTTTTACGTCAGTTAGGGGTCGTCAGCGCCACTGCGTTGGTCGTTTCGAACATCATTGGCGTCGGTATTTTCACCTCCACCGGATTTCTTGCGGCCGATCTGGGTGACCCCAAACTGATCCTGCTCATCTGGATCGCCGGCGCCCTGTGCGCCATGGCGGGAGCCTTCTGCTACTCCGAACTCGGCGTGAATTTTCCTAGCTCTGGCGGCGAATACGTCTACCTAACGCGCGCTTTCGGACCCACCTGGGGCTTCATGACCGGATGGCTATCGTTTGTCGCCGGATTCGCGGCACCCATCGCCACCAATGCCTTGGCCTGCGCCGCCTATCTCAGCTACTTCTTTCCCAACTGGAAAGATCCCAACAACGGGTGGGTCTTCGGATCTGACCCATTTTTCGTCCGCGTTGGCGGGCCCCAGATCTTTAGCGTCGTCCTGGTTTTCATCTTTACGGCGCTCAACATCGTCGGGCTGCGTTGGTCTGCCAAGGTGCAGAATTTTCTCACGGGAACGAAACTGGTCGTGATCGTGAGTTTCATCGTCCTCGGACTGACCGTCGGAAAGGGCGACTGGGGCAACTTTTCGCAAGTCATCGAGCGGAGCGATCCTTCCACGGCGATCAGTGCGCAATTCGCCCTGAGTCTGTTCTGGATCTACGTTTCCTACAGCGGTTGGAATGCCGCCACCTACGTTGCGGAAGAGCTGAAGAATCCGGCCCGCACGTTGCCACTGGCTCTCGCCTTGGGAACCACCATCGCGGCCATTCTTTTCCTGCTTCTCAATATTGTCTTCATCTATGCATCGCCAATGGGCACGATGAAGGGCGTCTTCGCTATCGGCTCTCTTTCCGCCGAGCGGCTCTTCGGCAAAGAAGCTGCGGGAATCTTCAGTGCACTGATGGCGGTGGGCCTGCTTGCGAGCGTGAACTCCATGGTCACAATCGGACCTCGCGTCTATTACGCAATGGCCCGCAACGGTGCGTTTTTTGCCGGCGCGGCAAAAGTTCATCCGAAATACCATACGCCGGTGAACTCAATCATCTGGCAAGGCATTATGACGATTCTGATGCTGCTCACCTCGTTCCGCGATTTGATGGATTACATTGGATTCACTTTGAACATCTCAGCTGTTCTTGCGGTTTCGTCGTTGTTCTTCTTGCGCAATCGTCCAGGCTGGCAGAAGCTCAAAGTCGTCGACTTCCTGTATCCGCTGGTGCCTGCGCTCTTCGTGTTGGTGGGCGTCTGGATCACCTATCAGGGCCTCACCAAGAAACCACTCATCTCGTTTGCTGGACTCGGCACTGTCGCCATCGGCGCACTCATCTATCACTTCCGCATAAAAGACAAAAACATCATCGTCTCCTAGAAAATGTCTCAGATTCTCAGCGGTATCACCATCCGCGACCAGATCCTTTCCGAATTGAAGCCGCGCGTAGCGGCACTGTCGCGCCCGCCTGGACTGGCGGTTGTTCTTGTCGGTCATGACCCCGGCTCAGAAGTCTACGTTCGAAACAAAATCAAAGCTTGTGCCGATCTCGGCATCCACAGTGAGAAGATCGCACCGCCTGAAGACATCTCAACCGACGAACTGCTGGCCATCGTGCAGGAACTCAACGCACGTCCAGATATCGACGGGATCCTCGTGCAGATGCCCCTGCCCAAGCAGATCGACTCGCGCTTGATTCTGGAGACAGTGGCGGCCGACAAGGATGCTGACGGTTTCCACCCGACCAATGTCGGCCACCTCGTTGCCGGACGCCCGGCCCCTCGCGCCTGCACACCGGCCGGAATCATGGAAATGCTCCGACGCTATGGCATCGACCCCGCAGGCAAGAACGCCGTTGTCGTCGGACGCAGTGACATCGTCGGAAAGCCAATGGGCCTGATGCTGCTGCACGCCAATGCCACCGTGACCATTTGTCATTCCCGTACGTCCAACCTTGCGAAAGAATGCCGCCGAGCCGACATCCTGGTCGCAGCAATTGGACGCCCTGCGTTCGTGACTCGCGACTTCATCAAGCCCGGCGCGGTGGTGATCGACGTTGGCATGAATCGCATTCCCAATGCCGAAAAAGGCACGCGTCTCATCGGCGATGTGGATCCTGCAGCGATGATGGAAGTTTCGTCCGCCTACACGCCCGTCCCCGGAGGCGTCGGTCCGTTGACCATCGCTATGCTCATGACCAATACCGTCGAACTTTCCGAACGCCGCCAGCGTACTTCTGTTTAACGATGCTGCTCCGAGTTGGACTCACCGGTGGACTCGCCAGCGGCAAGAGCGTCGTAGGCCGTGAATTGCAACGGCTTGGATGCTACCTCATTCAAGCCGACAACCTTGGACATCTGGTCCTGATGCCGGATGGCGAAGCCTACGCACCCGTGCTCGAACTTTTTGGGCCCGCGGTTCTCGATGAATGCAAGCACATCGACCGAAAAAAGCTTGGGGCGATCGTCTTCAATGACCCTGCGAAACTAACGGAATTGAACGCCGTCGTTCATCCCGCTGTGCGGCGCTTAGGCGATAAGCTCATCGCAACGATGGATGCGGACATCCTCATTTACGAAGCCGCGATACTCATCGAAACAGGCGGGTACAAGAATTTCGACAAGCTAATCGTCGCGGCTTGTCCCGAAGAACTCCAGATTTCCCGAGCTATGGCACGAGACCGGATGGATCGCTCCAGCGTCACCGCGCGGCTCAAACAGCAGCTACCATTGAGCGAGAAAGTCCGCCATGCCGACTACGTGATCGACACATCCGGCACGTTGCTGCAGACTCTTGAACGGACAGCCGAAGTACATCGATTACTCACAAAACAGGAACAGAAACAAACATGAAAGGTCGAATCGTTCTCTTGACAGCCCTGTTGGCGGGCGGATTTTTGTTCTTCACGTCCAAGGCCAACTGGAGCTTCAGCGATCTGAAGCGCATGGCCGGAAGCGGCGGTGGCGGCGAATCCACCAAGAATGAAGCCCCGTGGTCGTCCTCCACCGCCA
>CAZCPL010000076.1:0-22833 GCA_964500255.1 uncultured Solibacteraceae bacterium
GTGCATCAGCCTCTCTGCCCGAATCATCCGGACTTCTCCTTGCGGATGTCCGTAAACCGCCGCCCGCCCGTGCAGCAGGTTCAGCTTGCGCAGGAAGTCACCGCCCTGATGTAGAAACATAAGGGTGATCGTCGCAGGGATCAGAATCATGTAGATTCCTCGAATCAGCAGCACCGCTGGCGGCTGGCCCTCTTTTTCCGTGCGATGCATCTTCGCATTGGCGAACCGTTCGCTTGCTCCGGGATGGCAATGGCCACAGGTGGCCTTGAGGTTGGCCGGATGGATCGTGGACTTTGGATCGGAGGCCGGCAGGATGTTGTGGATCCCATGGCAGCTCGCGCAGTTGGCCACAGTCTGAGATCCGGTCTTTGCGGCCAAACCATGGAAAGACTGATCGAACGTCGTGACTTTGTCCAATGGCAATTGGAAGCGTCGCGCGAGCACAACATTTTCGTGGCAACTCGCGCAGGTCTGCCGGATGTTGCGCGCGCTCACCAGGGACTCAGGATCGCGCGGCGGCAGATTCGTATGCGCGCCATGACAGGTGGTGCAGCCTGCGGACGCCTGATCCCCTTGCAGCACCAGCACCCCATGGACACTTGCCTGATACTGCCTACTGATTTCCGCATGGCAGGTGCCACAGACTTTCGGGACATCCCGACGGAAGGCCGCATCCTTGGCCTTGCTGGTCTCGTGAACATCGTTGTGGCAACTGGCGCAGGTCGGGGTCTTGGTGTTTCCCGTCTTGCGGAGGCGCGCATGGGCACCGGCTTCGAACTTCTTCACCGAGTCTTCGTGACAGGTATCGCAGGACAGCTTAGCAACCGGAATAGTATGCGGGTACGCCTTCACTCCGTCATGACAGGTCTGGCAGTCCATCCCGGTATGGGTGGATTTGCTCAACTTCTGCCCTTGGTCATGGCATTCGGCGCAGTTGGTCTGTGCGGAGATGCCGACGATGCCACTGAAGCCGCAAAGACCAACCATCAGCATCGTCTTTAGGATCGGGCGCACTGGGTATTCACCTCCACGAGAAGCCTGAATGCGAGCACGTTGAGCTCCATAGTGTTTGGTATTGCAATTGCTTAACAGCCCTCTATGTCACGTCCTCGCTCACTGGGTGAAGTCTTTGCCTTGTTCACTCGAAATCTCATCAGTCTATTGGGAACCGGCCTCACCACTGCTGCTGCTGTCATCTTTGTCAGTCTCTGGGTGATGTCCGCCCTCGGGTTCCATGGCGGCGGTGCCTATCTGGGATTGATTACCTTCGTCGCGATTCCAATGCTGTTCCTGTTGGGGCTTCTTCTCATCCCCGTCGGACTCTGGCGCGAAAAGAAGCGCTTGGCGGCGGGTGGCGAAGAACGAGCCACGGCGTTTCCAGTTCTCGATTTCAACGTATCGCGCACGCGGAACATCGTTCTTAGCGTCGCTGTGGCGAGCGCCATCAACGTTGTCTTGCTGAGCGCGGCCACTTACAAGAGTGTTGAGGTGATGGAAAGCGTCGAATTCTGCGGCACCGCCTGCCACTCGGTGATGGCACCCGAGCACACAACCTACTTGCGCTCGCCCCATTCTCGCGTGAAGTGCGTAGAATGCCACATCGGCCCGGGCGCGGATTGGTTCGTGAAAAGCAAAATTTCAGGATCATGGCAGCTCATCTCGGTCGCTTTCAATTTGTATCCAAGGCCCATCAAAACACCGGTTCACAGCCTGCGTCCGGCGCGCGAGACTTGCGAGCAGTGCCACTGGCCGACGAAGTTCATCGGCGATCGCTTGAAGGTGATCTCGCATTTCAAGGACGATGAAAAGAACACGCCCACGAAGACCGTCCTCCTGATGCGCGTCGGTGGAGGCAAGCCCGCTGAAGCGCATGGCGTGCACTGGCACGTGGATCCGAAGGTGGAGGTTCGCTACCGCTCCGACTCTTCCCGCATGAATATGTATGAAATTGCGTGGTCCAAGCCAGATGGCACAAAGGGAAGTTTCAGAACCGCGAAAGCGGATTCCCCGGAAGCGAAGGCCGTCACCGAATGGCGCACGATGGATTGCATCGATTGCCACAATCGGCCTTCGCACATCTACCGCATGCCGGAACCGGAAATCGATCAAGCATTGGCTGACGGACGCATCGATACGACGCTGCCCTTTATTAAGCGCGAGGGCCTGAAGGCTCTGCAGACCGAGTATCCCTCGCATGAAGCGGCAACCAGTGGCATTCGAGCAGTCATCCGCAAGTTCTATGAGTCCACATCGGCCGATAAGGCCAAAGTGGACAAGGCCGCCGCGGAAATTACAGGAATTTGGACCGGCAATGTGTTTCCGCAGATGAACGTTAAGTGGGGACAGTATCCGAACCACCTGGGCCACGCGGATGAAAAGGGTTGCTTCCGCTGCCACGAAGGCTCAAAGATCACGCAGGACTGCAATACGTGCCATTCGCTGGTTGCCATAGAGGAATCCGACCCCAAGGTGCTAAAAGATTTGGGCGTGAATCCGTAGAACAAAAATGGTCCAACTCTGGGCCGGCCAGCGCTTCCTTGTTTAGAGGATCACCATGCCCAGAGGATTTGCACCTACGCTCACCGGAACTCGCGGCACAACGCATGGCTGTTTCTTGCTGCGGACGGATCAGTTCGAACAGCGGAACGCGCCGTTCAACGCGAGAGACCAGCCGCAATCTTCCGATTCGGCGACCGGCGCGTCTACGTCCCCCGTCTCAGTTGGCGTGGAGGCGAATGCGCCGCATTCGACAACAGTGCCCGAACGACATCGGTCGGCTCGGTCCACCGCGGTTTGCTTCACAATGCGGACGGCTCCATCCGTATGAAGAACGATGCAAGCGGCATGTTCTCGCGAATTCCGACGCATTTGACCGAGTACCTTGGCGCAGGCAACGTGATTCGGGCACCTTTCGAAAACGTTCATGATGATTTGGAGGACGGCGGAACCGAACGGGACACGCGGGAAAACTTCTTTGCCCAACTCGCGGCCATGCCCGCGGGCCTCGATTTCTTCGCCTATTGCGGCCATGGAACAGAGAATGGACTTGCGTCCGCTTGTGTGGACAACGACACCGCGCGAGCCCGCCTCGTCACCTCGCTTGCGAGCCTACAGCAGGGCGGAACCGTCATCCTCTATGCTTGTTCCACCGGTGCACCGGGAGGACTGGCGCAGCAACTGTCCCGGACTCTCGGCGGCGGTAATATCTCAGTTTGGGGACATACCCAGAGCCGATCCGCTTCGACCAACCCCACAAAGGTGCGGTATCTTCGAGGCGAAGCTCTCTCGTTACAACATGAACTGAGCGACGCAGCAAGAACCCGTTGGAATCGCGGAAGGTTGCCAGATCGAATCTATATCATGGCCCAGTTCTGGACCATCGCAGAACTGGAGACCCAGATCGCCGCGGCCGCGTGATCACAGAGGACGGCGGTCTAAATGCTAGGCTCGGACGCCCCATTCCCCAACCAGATCGTCCAGGTGTACGCGCTTGATCGAGTGCACCATCTCGGTTCCGATTGAGTAGCCCTCGCGGGTCTTCTTCGAATAACAGACCACAGCGACAAAAACCTCGTCTTCGACTTCGGCGCGAAGGATCTCTCCTATCGGGAAACCCGCTGGAACCATCAGTTTGAATCCCGTTTGCGAAAGATCGGCAATCTGCCCGGTGACCTTCTCTTTGCTGCCAAGCACATTCACCGTCGCCTGGTTTGCCACATCGAATCGAGGTTGTTTTCGCTTGTCGTCGGCCTTCTCTGCTGCCGGATCGACAGGTGCGGAAACCTCCAAATCAGCAACGGGTGGTTCTTCAGTATGTGTGCTCACGCTCCCATCATTGACGCGGTTGGTGCAACGTGAGAATCAGGTGAACTCCGTAATATCAACCCGAAAGCACCCTAAATCGGTCAATAGTGTACGGAAGTATGCGGTTTCGGCCTTGGTTCGCGCCAGGCGCAGCGCATGGCGATAACAAACAGCAGCTTTTTGGGGATGCCCCAAGGTACGCCAAAAGTAGCCGCAAGTCGCATGAAATGGCTGGTACTTCGCCAGTTGCTGTTCCAGTCCGGCAATGAGATCGAGTCCAGCCCGAGCGCCTTGCCACTGGCTCGCCGCGACCGCGCGATTGAGTCTCACAACAGGACTGGGATGGATCGATTCCAGCGTCTCGTAGGCGTCGGCAATCGCTATCCAATTGGTCGATTCCCATGATCCGGCGAGCGCGTGATGGGATGCGATTCCCGCTTCGAGATGATAGCGAGTGAGTTCATTGCCGCTCGAAGCGAGTTCGAGATGCCGCATCCCTTGCGAAATGCGTTGCCGATCCCAACGCGAGCGATCCTGATCGCGAAGCAACACCAGCGAACCTTCCGCATCGATGCGCGCCGCATCCCGCGCCGACTGCAGCAACATCAACGCTCCCAACGCATGGCATGTCGGCAAGGCAGTCTTGGGATTCGCTGTCAGAAGCCTCGCCAGGCGAATCGCCTCCTCGGAAAACTCGCGAACATACAGCGAGTAGCCTTCGTTGAAGAGTAAATACAACACCTCCAGCACAGAATCCAACCGGCCCTGGATGTTCGCGATGGCATCGGGCAAGTCGAATTCGATCGATTCCTCTCGAATCTGTCTCTTCGCGCGCACCAACCGTTGCGCGACCGTCGCATCGGGAACCAGATACGCGCGCGCAATTTCCTTTACCCCGAGACCCGCCACCGTCTTTAAGGTCAGCGTCACTTGCGATTCCCGCGAGATGGAGGGATGGCAGCAGAGCAGCATCATCCCTAGTTCGTCGTCGATGGCGCTCGTAGGCGAAGAGACTTGCTCGAGTTGTTCAGGAATCGCGGTGAGCCGCTGATCTCGCCGCAGCACATCGATCGCCCGGTTGCGAGCCGTCCGCATCAACCACGCCGCGGGATCCGCCGGCACCCCATGAAACGGCCAGGTTTCCATTGCTCGTATCATCGCGTCCTGCACGCACTCCTCGGCCAACTCCAGGTGGCGTGAGCCAAGGATGCGCGTCAGGTTCGCGACAATGCGTCCCGCGCTTTCGCGGAACAGCCCTTCATGCATTTGTAGGTTCGATCTCGCGGACTTCCACAACTCCGTTTTCCACGTGTGGACAGTCGCTCGACAACTCCACCGCCTGCTCGTAGCTATCGGCTTCGACGATGAAGTATCCACCGACGATCTCTTTCGCTTCGGTGTAAGGCCCATCGGTGACGGCTACCTTGCCGTTGGCTTTTCGAACGGCTCGTCCGCTGCCATCCTGCAGTTTGTTGCCGCCCGCAAGGCGGCCTTGCGAGGCGAGCTTGCCTGCCCAGGCGCTGTACTTCTCGATGATCGCCTGCATCTCCGCAGGGCTAGCGTCCGTGTACTGGCTGGGGTCTTCATGTAGTAACAAGAGGTATTGAGGCATGTTGTGTGCGTTGCTCCTTCAACCGGTAGACGAACGGCTGGTCTCAAAATCGACAAAGGGCAACTAATCTTTCGGGAAACTCGCGTGATCGCGAACCTTGCGCGCCTGCCACAAATGCCGCCGGTCATGCGCCGCAATCAGATCCAGCCGTGCACCCAGGCTCATCTTGAGCCAACTGGCAGCGGGCGACACAACCTTGATCTTCTTCAGATCGAGCCCATCGGCTTCCGCAGCCAGATAGAAAAGGTCATGCTGAACCCGCTGAAACTCGAGAATCGTCTCCCGCGCGTTGAAGATCTTCGACGGCCGGTACTTTTTCGGCGCGGGAACCTTCATCGTGAACGGCGGATTCACCGTCGAGATAAACCACCGTTCGAACCAACTCCATTTGAACGGCCCGACAGCAGTCATGTTGTTCTTGCGACCCATGGTGATCTCGCGATACAGATTCGGAAGATCCTGCCCGTCAATCGAATTCAAATGCGCGAGACATTCTACGATCGACCACGATCCCGGTCGCGGCTGCCACTGCAATTGCTTGTCGCTCAAGCCCGCAACCAGCGAATCGGCATCTGCACGAACCGCTTCCAGTTCCTGTCGCAATTTTTCAATCTGTGGATGCAAGTCTACGCTCTCCTCTTTCCAAAAGCTCGCCGGACATTGCTCGGCACATCGTATTTCGCAAACTCACCGGGCTTGCACCAGGCAATCGCACGCGACTCTTCGGATACCGTGAACTCCACGCTCGCCGCCTGAAATCCCACAATCACATCATGATGCAAGTGATACGGCTCGATGCCATTGGACGGAATGCCATGCACATCCAGCCCTGCAATATAAGGCTTGGTCGACGCGTCCAGCATCACCGAACTCTCTTCCGCCACTTCGCGGCGCGCCGAATGCCAAACGCTGAGATCCTCAGCTTCCGTGTGCCCCCCAGGCAGCAGCCAGCGATTCAGGCGCCGATGATGCACCAGCAGCACCGCGTCGCCCTCGGGATGCAGCACCATACCCGTACTCGTAATGTGCCCCGGCTGATATTGATGTCTCGAACAAGGCTCCGCTGTGCAGTCAAGCAGGTTCAAAATCAACTCGCGGCTCTTCGTCGACTCGCCATCGCCCAAGTCATCCCACGCCGCAACAAGGTCGCGCAGTTCAGCAGTATCGATCATCTCTTCTTACTCTTGACGGTCGCCTTCTCATAAGCCGCCCACATCTCTTGGTCGATGCGCAACGCCAATCCGTCGGGATAGTAAGCCTCATGCGGGCGATAAAGATCGTTATGATCGCGCCCCGGAACCAACAGACACGCGTTTTCCCTGCCCTTCAACTTCAAGAAATCACAGGTTATGATAAACGCCTCTTCCAAATGGAACGTGTCTTCAGATCCGCAGAACAGATGCAGCTTGCCCAGCAGTTTCGGACCGAGCACCGCCCAGTTCCGTTCCAGAATCAAGCGGATATCGTAGCGTTCCCAATACTTCTGCACAAAGGGATCCTGCTCGCCCGTTTCGCGATTGAACAACTTCATCGGACGCCCATCCGCACCTCGCGGACTGAACGTCCAATCAAACGAAGCCATCTGCCCGCCAACTGGCCCTTGCACCTCTTCCTGCTTCACAAACTCTTCGAGGGAGGCGATATTCTTACCCTTGCTTCGCACCAGATTCTTAGTGGATCCATCGGTCTTGCGATAGGCATTGTCCGTCGATCCAGTCGTCGCGTCAATGCCGGTGAAACTGCGAAAGTCCACCGAATCCGGTGCAGTCGGCCACGTGCCGCCAAAGAAGTCGGGATACGCCACCTGCAACCAAAGCGACGTCCAACCGCCCGACGAGTGCCCCGTCACGAAACGCCCATAAGGCTTGGCAACAACGCGGAACCGCTTCTCGATATGCGGCACGAACTCTTCGGTTAGAGCCTTGCCCCATGGTCCGTTGTTGACGGAATCCGCGAAGACATGATGACCCGTTGGGAACGATGCATCGAGATAGACATGCACCATCCGGGCACGTTTCTTCTCCTCCATTTCCTTGAACACCGCTGGTCCGCGAGCCCATGCCGCAGCGTGCGTTCCGCCAAAGCCGTGGATGTTGTAAACCGCCGGATAAACCTTCTTCGAATTCGAAGATGCATCGTAACCAGGAGGCAGCACGACACCTGCGCGAATGTGGATCGGACGGCCCCAGAAGCTCGACAGTAGCTTGCTCTCGAACTCAACCAGCTTGATGTTCGGGGTGTCCTCCAGCGTCGGACGCGCACCCTGCCGCTTGTTCAGAACAAGCTCAATCGGCTCTGTATTCGCAGGATCCACCTCAAGTTGCACAACGTCACTGTACAGATCGCCCTCATCTTGACGGTCGCGCACGTAGCTGTGATTCGGATCCAGCAATGCCATGAACTGCAACTTGCCCTTCGGCGCTTGCGACAATGGAACCGGATACGCCTGCAGATCCGGATTGAATTCCAAACTCCGGCCAGGCTTCAGAGCATCCACTTCGATCGCCGCAAGCCAGTTGCCCGTGGGGCTGAAACCCGCCGCAAGTCGCGCCTGCTTTTCCAGACGATCGGACATCAGCACCAGAATCCGGCCCGATTGCGTCTTGGCCGCAACGTTGGAATCAAGTGTGATCTTGAAGCGCAACGGCCCAGGCGCGGCGAAAGCACAACAGGTCAGAACCAACGATAGAAACGGACGCATGAAGCGATTGTAGTAACATTCGGGGTTATGAAGTCCGTGTACTTTGCGCTCGCGCTTGGCTTGACTCTCTCCGCACAACCGGCGGCGCAGAAGATGGATCAGAGCTATGGACGCCAAATCAAAGAGGCAACCACCGATCCTTCGTTTCTCACCGAACTCGTCGATCATCTCCCTGCTTCCGACACAGTGCCAACGCCGGAAAAGTATCTCGGCTACATCGCCGGTGCGCCGAATCGTTTGACCGCGGTCAAAGAGATCAACGGATACATGAACGAACTCGCGCGCACCTCGCCGCGCGTCAAGTTCAGCATCGTCGGCAAGAGTGAAGAAGGCCGCGATACCGTGATGCTCGTCATCAGCGACGAGGCCAACCTCGCGAAACTCGCCCGCTACAAAGAGATCACCGCAACGCTCGCCGATCCGCGCAAAATCGCTGGCGACGCCGAGGCAGAAAAGCTCATCGCAGAAGGGCTCCCGATCTATTGGATCAATGGCGCCATCCATTCCACCGAAACCGGATCCCCGGAAATGCTCATGGAACTCGCCTATCGCCTCGCCGTCGAAGAATCGCCGATGATCCAGAGCATCCGCAAGAACTCCATCGTGATGATTACACCTGTGCTCGAAGTCGATGGCCGCGACCGCATGGTGGACGTCTACAAATACCGCAAAGAATTTCCCAACAAGCCAGCGCCCCCGTTGATCTACTGGGGCAAGTATGTCGCGCACGACAACAACCGCGATTCCATGGTGCTTTCGCTCGAACTCTCGAAGATCGTCATGCGCACGTTTCTGGACTTCCACCCGCAGGTCCTGCACGATCTGCATGAGTCCGTCCCGTTCCTCTACATCTCCACCGGCATGGGACCCTACAATCCCTGGCTCGATCCAATCGTCATCAACGAGTGGCAGCGCATGGCTTACTACGAAGTGGAAGAGCTCACCAAACGCGGAGTCGTCGGCGTCTGGACGCACGGCTTCTACGATGGCTGGGCCGCCAACTACATGTTCATGGCCGCGCAGGGGCACAACTCCATCGGGCGCTTCTATGAGACCTTCGGCAACGGTGGCGCGGATACGCGCGAGCGCACGGTTCCCGCCACGCAAACCTCGCGACAGTGGTTCCGGCCCAATCCACCCACGTCACGCGTGAAATGGTCGCACCGCAACAACGTCAATCTTCAGCAGAGCGGGGTGCTACTGGGCCTGCAGTTCGCGGCGTCTCACAAAGACGAGTTCTTGCGGAACTTCTATCTCAAGAGCAAGCGCAGCGTGGCCAAAGCCATCACAGAAGGCCCAGGCGCCTGGATCCTGCCCGCCAACGATCCTCGTCCGGTAGAGGTCGCCGAGATGCTGAACCTCTTCAACCTGCAAGGCATCGAAGTCCACAAGCTCTCGCAGGACACGGAAGTCAAAACCAAGACTGGCTCTCTCAATGTCCCCACCGGTTCTTATGTCATCCGTATGGATCAGCCCTACAGCCGCATGGCCGACATGCTGCTCGACACGCAATACTACAATCCCAACGATCTGAATCCCTATGACGACACCGGTTGGACATTCGGTGCTCTGCGCAATATCCAAACGGTTCGCGTGATGGATGCGGCCGTCTTAAAAGCACCGATGACGCCGGTTCCATTGCCATTGCATGTGACGGGAAAAGTGGACGGCAGCGGTGTCGCCTATGTGATCAATCACAACACCGACAACTCACTCGCCACCTTCCGCTTCGCCATGAGCAACGTCAAAATGCTCGCTGCAGAAGAAGCGTTCGAGATCGCTGGACGCAAGTTCAACGCCGGTTCGTTCGTGATTCCCGATGCCGCCGGCTTGCGCGCGCGCCTTGAAACGGCGGCCGCCGAGTACGGCTTCCATGCGTACGCCGTCGCTGAGATGCCCAAGGTTGCAACGCATCCCGTTGCCACACCGCGCGTGGCGTTGGTCCACACCTGGGCCAGCACCCAGGATGAAGGCTGGTATCGCATTGCGCTCGACAAACTCAAGATCCCCTATAGCTATGTTTCCGATCACGTTTTGCGCGACACCGCGAATCTGCGCGAGAAGTTCGATGTTATCGTCTTCGGACCCGTCCGCGGAACCTCACAGCGTATCGTCAATGGCGTGCAGGGCACAGAGCCGATCCCGTGGAAGAAAACGCCCCTTACTCCAAATATGGGCGACTCGCCAGACCAATCGGACGACATCCGCGGCGGCATGGGCTTGCAAGGCTTAGTCAATGTTCAGAAGTTTGTCGAAGCCGGCGGGCTATTTGTCACCATCGGCAACAATGCCTCGATTCCCTTGGATTTCGGCCTCGTGGAAGGGATGTCGATTCAACCGACGCCGACCTTGAAGGCGCGTGGATCTGTGCTGAGTTCAACCTTCGCCGATCGAAAAAGCCCCATTTCGTATGGCTACGGCGAGAAACTGCCCATTTATTTCAATCAGTCTCCCGTATTCAATACCAATCCGCTGGCGGGCCTCGGCGGCACTGCTACAGCAGAACGTCCAAGCGGCCGCGGATCTGTTACCGATCCCGACGTGATCCAAGGCAGGCCTTATCGCGCCGATGCCGTTCCCGCATTGGGACAGCAACCTGAGATTCCAGAACAAATGCGGGCCAGCCTACCACCCGCCTCGCAAATGCCGCGAACAATTCTACGCTTCGACGCGGAAAACGAACTGCTCATTTCCGGCATGCTCGCCGGAGGCCGCGAACTTGCGGGCAAACCTGCGATCGTCGATGTCCCCAAGGGCAAAGGCCACATCGTGATGTTTGCCAACAACCCGATGTGGCGCTTTGAGACGCAAGGCAGCTTCTTTCTGCTCTTCAACGCGATGCTGCACTTCGATCACTTGGACGTCGGCAAGCCTAGAACAGCAGCTTCATCACCGCAACGATAGTCCGAGGCTGATTGTTCTGCGCCGGATTCAACTGGCCGAACCTGGGATCGGTCACGTTGTTCGTGATCTGCTGTCCAAAGGACGCGTAGTCAAAGGCATTCTGAAAGTCCGCGCGAAGCTGCCAGCGCAGCCGTTCGAAGAACTTGAATTCTTTGTACGCCGAAATTTCCCAACTGCGCAACGTGCGGCTGCGTATGTCGGGAAACCGCGTCGCAAAGTTGCGCAGTGTAAACGGTGCCTGTGCGGTTCGCGGGAACAACGTCACATCGTAGTACTTGTCGAAGAATGGATTGAAGCTGTCGCGTCCCTGCGCCTTCGCGAGATCGTTGCGTTGGTCTTCGTTCAGCTTCGCACTGCGCGCAGCCAAAGGCCCGGCGTTCGGAAAATCGAATGGCACACCCGAACGATTGATGTGTTCCAACGCCAGGTTCCAGCCTCCGAAGATCGCATTGCCCACGCCGTTTATGTTGCCCAGCAGCTTGCGGCCCTTGCCAAACGGCAACTCATAACTTGCCACGGCAGTGAACGTGTGCGGAATGTCCCACTGCTGCAGTCGCTGTTCGAGCTTCGTCGCGGTGAGATCGGTCAAATTGACGTCCTGGTTGTTGAGTACATTCACACTCTCAAGCGTCTTCGACCACGTATAAGCGAACGTCGCCGCGAACCCACCTGAGAACCGGCGGCTCATTTTGGTTTGCAGCGAATGGTAGTTCTGGCTGCCGATGGGCAGGTTGGTCAGCGTCACGCCGCTGAAGTGAGGATACGCATTCAACAGTGTGGATCTCGGCAAAGTCGCCCCATTCAATCCCGATCCAGGTAGTCGCCCCGCCAGCGGGTTTGGAAGCTGCTGATTGAAGTAGGCTGCCCGCTCCGCAACCGGAAGTCGCTCCAACTCAGCGCCTGGAATGAAGTTGAGCGCAAGGTTCACAGGCAGCTTCGACGTGAGGTTCGCAGAATAGCTCACGTCGGCCAGCCAGGAGTTGAAAAACGTCCGCTGAAATCCCGCGGAAAACTGCTGCGAGTATGGCAGCGGCCGGTTGCGGATCTGCGCCGATACCGCCTGCCCCAAGTTCGTGGCCAGCCCTTGGCTCGATCCGATCGGCTGCAGCAACCCGGTCGGGTAAAGAGACCTCGGAAACGGATCGTTGATGAAAGCCGAAGGCGTGAGACTGTTGTCCGTGCTGGCGATCACTGGCGTCGGTCGGCTAAAACCTGTGTCCGGCCCCGCCGCATTCTGTCCCAGATAGCTCAATCCATAACCACTGCGGAAAACCCACTTCGGCCGAAACTGCCACGCGATACCAGCCCTCGGCTGCCAGTTATTGCGATCGGGATCGAAAGCACCGCGATTGTTGGCGTCCGCATACAGCAGCCCGCCGCGAAGGTTGAGCCCCTGAACCTGCAACGAACTCGGTTGATCGAAGGCAAAGCCGTTCACCTGCCGGTTGTAGCGCTCAACGATCGGGCTTTCATAGTCCCAACGCATGCCGAGGTTCAACGTCACGTTGCGGCCAATCTTCCAATCGTTCTGGAAGAAGAACGCTGTATAAAAATTCTTGTAAGCGGGCCAGGAATTGTTATCTACCGATCCGCTCGTGATGGCACCGCTGAGATACGTCGCGATCTCGTTGCCCGAGAGCGCATCGGCGCGTTGCGGATCGCGTTGAGTCCAATTGCGGCCAAATGTGTAGTTCCCGCTGGAACTTCCAGGCCGGTGATTCGTCGAGTTGTATTGACGGAGCTCCGCGCCGAACTTCCAGGTCTGGCGTCCGCGAACCCAACTCATATTCGGCTGCACCGAATACGTATCCTGCGTCTCGTAACCGGCGGTCTGCGTCGCACCCAGCGGGCTGTAGTTCGCTCCTGAAAAGTTAAACCGTGGGAACTGCAATACCGAAAACTGCGAAACCAACGATTGCGGAAAGCCGAGCTCAATCGGATTGTAGCCGCGTCCAAACGTATTGCCGCTGAAGCCTTCGTAACGCGCAAGGCCACCGCGCAAATTTACCACCATCGACGGCGAAATCGTATACGTCCAATCCGCTCCCCAGTTGCGCGAAATGCGCGTCGAAGGATGCTCACTCGAAGGTTCCGCCGCATTGTTTCCCCATTGAATGCGCGCTAAGTTCGACCACGGCGTTTGACCATAGCGCCAGCCAGCGCGGCTCTTCGACGAAATCGACCAATCCATCTTGCCGAGCCACTGGTCGTACTGATTGCGCGAACTGTTGATGAACACGTAGTTGTTCTGTCCATCGAGTCCTTCGCTGGCGCGATTCGGCAACGGGAAGAATCCAAGCGCCTTCACAGCAACGGGATTCAGACGATTCGTCGGAATCCGGTTGCCAGCAAAAGGCGTGCGGATATTGCCTGCGCCTAACGGCGCGGTGGGATCGTAGATCGCCACCAATTCATTGCGGTTGGTCAACAACTGCGAGAAGTCGCCGGTGCGCTGGGCAGCCGTGGGAACCGTCCACAACTGCGTCTGCGGATTCCGTTCCCGCAACGATTCCAGGGCGAGAACGAAGAACAGCTTGTTGCGCCCGTTGAAGATCTTCGGAAGATAAACCGGCCCGTCAACCGTGAATCCAAAGGTATTGTTCTTGAAAGGTGGCCGTGCAAGGCCCGCGGCGTTGCGCGAATAGCCGTTCGACAGCAGCTTGTCATTTTTCAGGAACTCAAAGAACTCTCCGTGCAACCGGTTCGTTCCGGACTTCAGGTTGATCGAGGTCGTGCCACCGCCGACGCGTCCATATTGCGCGTCATAGGTGTTGGTGATGATGCTCACCTCCTGAGTGGCATTCAGCGACGGCGCAAACGAAGCGGACCGGCTGCCTCGCGTCGACGTAATGCCGTCGATCAGAATCTCGTTTTCACCCGAGCGTCCACCGTTGATTGAAACGCTGTTGATATTGCCGAAGGCGTAGAGTTCATACGAACCCCAGTAGTTGCTGTTCTTCGTAACACCGGGCAGTGTGTACTGAAACTGAAAGATGTTGCGTCCACTGGCCGGAACATCGGAGATGAAGCGTTGGCCAATCGTGCCGGTATTGACTGCCGACTCCGTCTGCAATAGTTCCGCATCGCTTTGAACATTGACCGTCTCGGCAACCGCGCCAACCTCGAGCTTGACGTCCATCCGTAAGCGGTCAACTGCGGCAAGTGCCAGATTCTCGCGGCGCGCGAGCTTGAATCCAGCCTTCTCAAATCGCATCGTATAGACACCCGGCGGAAGAAACGGTGTGACATAACGGCCAGAGCCATTTGTTTCGGATTCATAGGCAATCTTGCGTTCGACGCTTTCCGCAACCACTTTCACGCCCGGAACCGCAGCTCCGCTAGCGTCCGTGATCTCACCGGAAACAACCGCGCGAAACTCCTGCGCAGAAATCGCTGCGGCAAGAAGTGCGAATAGTCCAGCAAACTTTCTCATGTGGGGTAGACTCCGCCTTTCCGCTCCATTCTAGCCATTGAATTTGACAGTTGCGCTACCATGCCCGAGTTGTGGCAAGCTGGGTGCATGAGCGAAATGCCACGTATCGGAGATACCGCGCCGGATTTCACCGCGGTCACCACGCATTCCGGATCGATGAAATTCAGCGAATGGCAAGGCGACTCCTGGGTCATCCTCTTTTCGCATCCCGCTGACTTCACGCCGGTCTGCACAACGGAACTCAGCGAGTTTGCACGCCGAACCGTCGCGTTTCAGAAGCTCAACACCAAGCTCATCGGGCTGAGCGTGGACTCCATCCACTCGCATGTCGCCTGGCTGCAGAACATGAAAGAGAAAATGGGCGTCATCATCCCGTTTCCGATGATCGCCGATATTGACATGAAGGTGGCGTCGCTCTACGGCATGATCCACGCCGGAACCTCAACCACTGCTACCGTACGCGCCGTCTTCTTCATCGACCCTAAGCGCGTGATCCGCGCCATCATCTACTATCCGATGTCCGCCGGACGCAACGTCGAAGAGATCCACCGCCTGATGCAGGCATTGCAGACGGCCGATCAGCATAGCTGCGCGACACCTGTGAACTGGAAGCCAGGGGAGAAGGTTGTGGTGCCGCCGCCAAAGACTTCGGCTGAAGTTGAGGAGCGGCTGGCGCATACGGACTACGAGATCCGGGACTTCTATCTCTGTTTGAAGGATGCTCCGAAATAGCATGCACCCAACGACGCAACTGGAAAACTGGTAGCCTCACTCGGTGAAAACTTCGGATGGAGTCTTCTTCGAAGTCCGCATGTTTACGAGCGAAGAGGGCGTTGCCATTGGATGCCCGTCACTTCCCGGCTGCTATTCGCAGGGTGACACCGAGGACGAGGCATTGGAGAACGTCGTGGACGCCATCGATCAATATCTGGACGTGAGCACCTAAATTGCCGCAGCCGATTGACTGTCCGCCAGTTCTTCAACCGCATGAAAATAGTTCGTTTGGGGTGCGCACCATTGTGGGCTCAACTCTGAACGACGTGCTTCGCACTGCCAATGGCTTTCGGAGCCGCGACGGTGACGGAGCGGGCAAACTGGAAAGTAGCCGAAACAAATCATGCGGCCGCAGAACTAGCATTCGCACCATTTCCGTGGAAAAATGTTTGTAGGTGTCCCAACCACTCCTTCATTCCCACTTCCCCGATCTTGAACTGCACGCTCGCGGCAAGGTCAGGGATATCTACCGCGTCGGCGATGACCAGTTGCTGATCGTCACCAGCGATCGCATCTCCGCCTTCGACTATATCCTCGCCACCGGCATCCCCGACAAAGGGCGTGTCCTCACGCAGATGACGCTGTTCTGGCTCGATTTCCTGAAGGACCTCACGCCGAACCATCTCATCACAGCGGACGTGCGTGAATACCCGGCCCAACTGCGGCCCTTCGCCGACGAACTCGAAGGGCGCTCCATGCTCGTGCATCGCGCCAAGATGATCGACATCGAATGCGTCGCCCGCGGCTACCTCTCAGGATCCGGCTGGAAAGACTACAAAGCCACCAGCGCGATCTGCGGTATCCCACTGCCTGCGGGCTTGGTCGAGAGCGACAGGCTGCCCCAGCCGATCTTCACGCCCGCCAGTAAGGCCCAAACAGGACACGACGAAAACGTTTCGTTCGAATCGGTCGCAAATAGCATTGGCCCGGAACTCGCCGCGCGCCTCCGCGATCTCACGCTAGCCATCTACAACAAGGCTTCCGCCTACGCCGCAACCCGCGGCATCATCCTCGCCGACACCAAGTTCGAGTTCGGATTCGCAGGCGATCAACTGGTGCTCGCCGATGAAGTGCTCACCCCGGATTCCTCGCGCTTCTGGCCCGCCGCCACTTACAATCCAGGAGGCGCGCAGCCTTCCTACGACAAACAATACGTGCGCGATTACCTCGAATCCATCCATTGGAACAAGCAGCCACCTGCCCCCGGTCTGCCCGAAGAAGTCCAAGCCCGCACCTCCGCGAAATACAAAGAAGCGTACACCGCGATCACAGGCAAAGCGTTTTGATGACATCTTTCGACTGGATCCTCATGGCGATCCTCGTTTCGTCCATCGTCACCGGCGTGAGAGCCGGATTCGCGCGCGTCACCATCGGACTCGCCGCGGGCATCTTCGGCGTCGTTTTCGGATTCTGGTTCTACCGCATGCCCGCCGCCTGGTTCGCCGAATACTTTGAATCGAAGACGGCATCGTCCGTCTTAGGATTCGTCGTCATCTTCGCTGGAATCCTCATTTTTGGCGGCTTAGTCTCGAGGCTCATGGGTAAAATCTTCAAGTGGGCCGGGCTCACCTGGCTCGACCGTCTGCTCGGCGCAGGCTTCGGCTTCGCGCGCGGTGCTGTCATCATCACTGGTATCGCCACCGTGGTCACGGCCTTCGCGCCGAATCCGGCCCCCAAGTGGATCGCGCGATCCGAAGTAATGCCGTACACCGAAAGCTTCTCGAAGGTGCTCGCAGCGGTTGCCCCGCGCGAGATGAAAGAGAAGTTCGACGAGAATCTCGAACGCATCCGCAAGCTCTGGGGCAATCGCGACAACAAAGCCGAAGTCGTCGATGCCCAACCCAAACCGCCGCTGCGCAAAGAAAGCTACTAGTGCAACTTCTCATTTTCGATCTTGACGGTACGCTGATCGACTCCAAGCAGGACATCGTCCACGGCGTCAACGCCGCACGTGAACATCTTGGGCTTGCTCCTTTAGACGTCCCAACCATCGCGTCCTTTGTCGGCAACGGAGCGCCAGTGCTGATCAAGAAGGCTCTGGGTCCTGAAGCCAGCGAAGCCACAATCGCCGAAGCGCTCGACTTCTTCGTGAGCTTCTATCACACCCACCATCTCGTGCACACCGTGCTGTATCCAGGAGTGCGCGAAGCCCTGGATACTTGGCACGCAAAAGGCAAGACTCTCGCCGTGCTCACCAACAAGCCAGAGAAGATCAGCCACGCCATCATCGATGGACTCGGTCTCAACGCCCACTTCCTTCGGGTCTACGGTGGCGACAGCTTCGCGGAAAAGAAACCGGATCCCGCTGGAATACTGGCATTAATGAAGGAATCCGGAATCAGCGCCGCACAAACAGCGATGGTCGGCGACAGTTACGTCGATATGCGCACTGCCAGAAACGCAGGATGCGCCGCCTGGGGAGTCTCCTATGGATTCCAACCGGAATCCCTCATCGCCGATCCCCCGGATGTCCTCGTCGACGACATGCGCGAGTTCTTGAAACTGACTACTCAGGCTCACCCAACGACTTAAGATCCTGCGTCAGCTTCGATCCCGCATCGATGACAATCGCCGTCGCTTTCGAACGCGCGGACCGCAGAATCTCTTCCTCCGGCGCACCCGAAGGACCTGTCGGCATCAGATTGTCGAAGGCCGCCAGAACATACTTGCCGGGGCGCACGCCCTGTATCTGGAACTTGCCCTTCGGCCCCGCCCGTATGATCCGGATCAGGCTCGGCTTCAAGGGCGCAGTGGCCTCAACGTTCGGCCACAGCGCGATCGCCGCGCCTTCGTGCTCGGCATCGTTCGCCAATCGAACCGTACCTTCGACAGTGCCGCCGTTCGCGGCAATCGTCACTTCCAACTGTGCACCCTCGCCCGGCTTGATTGGCAGTGCGTCGAGATCCACATCCTGCCCGTCGAGCCGCACAGATTGCACATAGGCCGTCGGATCCGTCCCCATCACTCGCAACGACATCGTATCGGGCGTGACATTCTCCAGCTTGAATGCACCCTTCGCATCCACAAAACTCTGCGCCGCACCGCCACCCATCGCATCCGCAGAATTGAGCATCAGCCGCAACCGCACAGGATCCATTTTCTCGGGCATTCTGACGGTTCCTGCGATAGTCACCGGCGAATGGAATTGCACCTCGACATTGGTCAGGTCACCGCCAAGCACTTCGATCCGCAGCCGGCCTGCGCTTCGCGCGTTCATCAAATTCGCCATCAGAACGTAAGCACCCGGTGCGACGCTCTTGATCACGAACTTTCCGGTACCGTCGATCATTCCATTGCCGCCCATGTTGAACTGCATGTACTTGGTGGAAATCAGGTAGACATTGCCCATCATCTGGCGTTTGTCTGAAGACCAGCCCGCCGGTGGGATCACCTTACCCGAAACTTCAAACACCCGGGCCTTCACCATCTGGATATCGAGGCCTTCCCGTTCGTCGCCCGCCGCCAATTCCACCACAGCAGCTTGCTCGGCACTTGTCGCAGCGGGAAAGTAGACCGGCACAAGTCCCTCGGTAGAAGTGGAAGGCGCGGCCTCGGACTTCACCCGCGCCGGTTTCGCATTGCGATTGGGTTGCTCAAAATTCATGCTCGGCAAGGGAGCCGCACGCACGCGAAAGCGCCCCGGCTCCAAACCAAACAGCCGATACTCACCGCGATCGTTCGTTTGAAAAGGGCGACTCATCCCCTGCTGCGGCCTTAAGCCACGCACCGATTCCACAGACACCGTCGCATTCGCCACCGGCTCTCCGTTCTCATCGGTCACACGCCCGGAGATTGCCGCCTGCGGAAGAAGCTCAATCGTATGTCCCGTCTTCTTCGAACCCTTTTCCAACACCACAAAATCTGCGGCAACGCCGGGCTTGCGGCGCGGAACCGTATAGCCGTTTTTGCGAGCCTCAATCGTATAGCGCCCTGGACGCAACTGATCCACCGCAAACGCTCCATCCACACCGCTCTTGACGGTTTCCGCTGCAAAGTCCGCTGCCCGCAGCGTAATGTCCGCATGCTTCACCGGCTCGCGAGTCAGTTTGTTCACAACCTTGCCCGCAACAGAGGCAAGATCCTCGGGTCTCAAAGCAGGCGGGACATCTTGCAGCAGAACCACAAACAATGGGAACAAGACAGAAGTCATCTGGTTCTCATCGTAGTCCAAACGATCGGCAGTTTTCAGTGCGCGTAGCTGACAACCCTCGTCAGCTTCCATTCCCCGCCCTTGTTCTGCCAGATCTGCAGGAACTTCGCCGGCTTGTCGCCCGTCTCCTCTTTCCCGCTCGACCTGTTGTAGAACTTGTGCGTACCCGTCTCAATCGCGCCATACCCGGCAATCGGATACACCTCAATCGAAACCAACTCGCGCCGCACTTTGCCGCAAACGTTCTTCTTTGTCGCTTCGATCACAGCGTCGGCATCCGTCATCAGTCCACCGTTGTCGTGGTAAAACTCAACATCGTTTGCGAACAACGCCCGCATCTTCGCGAGATCGCACGCATTGTAGGCATCGAACATCGCGGCATCCAGACTTTTCACCACAGTCGTCAGATCCTGGGCCGCTCGCTTCACGATCAGCGTCCCCTTCTGCACATTGCCGTCCTGCTCGCGAGCAACCTCGCCCGTCATCGCATCGACTTCGACACGAGCCGTGAACTTCATGACCGCGTTGCCTTCGTGAATCTCAAAGCTCAAAGCGCCGCTTTCACCAGCCACACCCTTGAGAATCGCGATCTGCTTCGTCGCATTCGGACCCGCCGTTCCGGTCAGAACCTTACCTTCTTGTTTCAAGATGAGATGCGCCGAATGTTCGCGGCCGTCGCCTGAGAGGGAACCGGTCCAGGTTCCAGTCGCGTCAACCGCCGAAACGGCAAGAGCTAAGAGACAAATCGAAATCATGAGATCTGAAACGAGTCAATCAGCCAATCGGTTCGCTATACTTACGGCTGCCAGCATGTTTTCCATTCTGTTTCTCTGCACCTCCCTCGCCTTTCAAGACGCGCCCGCAGCCAAGCCCCCAGAAGGCCCCCTCTCATCCGCCACCTTCGGCGCTCTCAAACCCCGCCTTCTAGGACCCGCCATCTCCTCAGGACGCGTCGTCGGCTTCGCCGTCCACCCCAAGAACAAGGCCCACTACTACGTGGCCGTTGCGTCGGGCGGCGTTTGGAAAACCACCAACTCCGGCACCACTTTCCAGCCCATCTTCGATTCCGAAGGCTCGTATTCGATCGGCACCATCATGCTCGATCCTAAGAATCCCAACGTCGTTTGGGTCGGAACCGGCGAGAACAACTCCCAACGCTCCGTCGGCTATGGAGACGGCGTCTACAAGTCAGAAGACGGTGGCAAAACCTGGCGCAACGTTGGACTCAAAACCAGTGAGCACATCGGGCGTATCGCCATCGATCCGCGCGACTCCAACGTCGTCTATGTCGCCTCACAAGGCCCGCTCTGGGGACCCGGCGGCGAACGAGGGCTGTACAAAACCACCGACGGCGGCAAGACCTGGAAGCAGATTCTCAAGATAAGTGACGACACCGGAGTCACCGATATTCAAATCGATGCCGCCAATCCCGATGTCCTGCTCGCCGCCTCATGGCAGCGTCGTCGCCACTTCTACACACTCGTCAATGGTGGACCCGAATCGGCGATCCACAAATCGATGGATGGCGGCGCGACTTGGCGCAAGATCCGCAGCGCTCTTCCGCAAGGCGACGTCGGCCGCATCGGACTCGCCACATCGCCCGCGCAAACCGGCCTCGTGTACGCCCGTATCGAAGCGGGAACCGAAAACACGGGCGTCTATCGCTCCACCGATCTTGGCGAATCCTGGGCCAAGATGAGTTCGTACATCGGCCAGCCCATGTACTATGGCCAAGTCATCCCGGATCCCAAGAATCCCAACCGCATCTACTTCGATGACATGCAGCTCCGCGTCTCCGACGATGGCGGACGCACCAACCGCCCCGTCGGCGAACGTCGCAAGCACGTTGACAATCACGCGGTCTGGATCGACCCTAACGATACCGACTATCTGCTGGTCGGCTGCGACGGCGGCATCTACGAATCCTGGGATGGCGGCAAGCTCTGGCACTTCAAATCCAATCTGCCTGTCACGCAGTTCTACGACATCGCTATCGACAACTCGAAGCCCTTTTACTACGTCTATGGCGGCACGCAGGACAACGCCACCTGGGGCGGACCCTCACGCACGAAATCCACGGCGGGCATCGTCAACACGGATTGGTTCGTCACTGTCTTCGGCGACGGCTTCCAAACCCGTGTCGACCCTGAAGATCCCAACACCGTTTACTCCGAATACCAACACGGCGGACTCGTCCGCTACGATCGCAAAACCTCCGAAGCCATTGGCATCAAGCCCATCGAAGGCAAAGGCGAAGCGCCTTACCGCTGGAATTGGGACACACCGCTGCTCATCTCGCCGCACTCACATACCCGTCTTTACTTCGGTTCGCAGTTTCTGTTCCGCAGCGATGATCGCGGTAACAGTTGGCGCAAGATCTCACCGGACCTCACGCGTCAAGTGAATCGCGACAAGCAGCCCGTCTTCGGTAAGATCCAAAACATGGATGCCATCGCCAAGAACCAAAGCACCGCGCCCTATTCGAACTTAAGTGCCGTTGCGGAATCGCCCAAGAAAGAGGGCTTGCTTTACGCCGGTTCGGACGATGGAATCATTCACGTCAGCGAGAACGCCGGCTCTGCTTGGAAGAAGATCGAGAGCTTTCCCGGTGTTCCCTCGAACGTCTACATTCGACGCATCGCACCTTCACAGCACAACGAAAACACCGTCTACGCTGCTTTTGACAATCATCAGAACTCTGATTTCAAGCCATATCTCTTGAAGTCCACCGACAAAGGTGCGACCTGGACATCCATCGTCGGCGACCTGCCCGATCGCGGAACCATCTACGCCTTCGCCGAAGATCACGGCAACCCCGATCTGCTCTTCTGCGGAACCGAGTTCGCGCTCTACTTCACCACCGACGGCGGCAAGAAGTGGATCCGCGTTCGCGGCGGCTTCCCTACCGTCGCTGTGCGCGATCTCGCCATCCACAAGCGCGACAACGACCTCGTGATCGGAACTTTCGGCCGCGGAATCTATGTCATGGACGACATCGGCGCGTTGCGCGAGATCAAGCCCGCAACGCTGGAATCTGAATCCGCTCTGTTCAAGCCTCGCAACGAGCTGCTTTATGTGGAATCCTCGCCCTACGGCACTCGCGGACCCGGCATGCTCGGCGAAAGCTTCTACAACGCCGCCAATCCGCCCTTCGGTGTCACGTTCACCTACTATCTGAAGGATTCCTACAAGTCCCTCAAACAGAAACGGCAGGACGCTCAAAAGGATGCCGAAAAGGCCAAGAAAGATCCCCCCATCCCGACGCACGCGGAACTCACCGCAGAGGCCGATGAGGAGGCTCCCGCGATCATCCTGACCGTGACCGATGCGCAAAATCGCATCGTGCGCCGCATCACCGGAACCAACGCCAAAGGCTTGCAGCGCACCACCTGGGATTTGCACGTCGCGGCGCCCACGCTTGCCCCGCTACGTGTTCCCAGTACCGTGGATACGGG
>CAZCPL010000077.1:0-16933 GCA_964500255.1 uncultured Solibacteraceae bacterium
GCATCCGCCCGCAAACGCGCTGCCCGATGCCCCATTGCATCCAGAGCGGATCGAGTTTCTCAGCGAGAAAGAGATGCAGGAAGCTCTTGAGGATTCCGACCCGGTCGACGATTTCGAAAGCGCCGCCGACGCGGCCCAAGCCGCTGCCGAAGCCGAAGCGGATGGAATATCCGAAGCCGACGACGATGAGGATCCCGAAATCCAGGCCATGATTTTTGGCCATGGCCAACCGGACTCTTCGGATGGCGAAGCTTCACAGGAACTCGCGGCATCCCAGGATGGCTCCGGAGACCAGCCCGCCACTGCCGAAAGCCGCGATCGCAATTCGCGTTTCTCCCGGCAGGACAACCGCCGTCAACGTGGCCGTCGTGGCCGTGGGCGCGAACGGACAGACCGCCCCGCAAGCGATAGAGGCGGCGAACGTCCGCCGCAGCAGGCTGGCGAATTGGAGCCGGAGGTGCCAGTTGTCGAAGCCGCTCCAGCGAGCACTGGTCCCGCACCTGTCACATTGCGCGCGGATCGCGCACCGCAGGCCGATCGCGGCGGCCATGACCGCAATCGCCCTATGCCGTCCATCAGCGATCTACTGAAAGAGGGACAGGAAATCATCGTCCAGATCGCGAAGGAACCCCTAGGACAAAAGGGTGCTCGAATTACTTCGCATATCGCGCTGCCAGGCCGCTACGTCGTTTTCATGCCGACGGTCGATCACATGGGCGTTTCCCGCAAGATTGCCAGCGACGAAGAACGTCACCGCCTCAAGCGCATCCTGCAAAGCGTCCGCGGATCGGTTCAGGGCGGTTGCATCATCCGTACGGCCGGCGAAGGCCAGCCGGACGAGGAAATCGTAGCCGACATCACCTTCCTGCACAACCTCTGGCAGGACATCAAGCATAAGGCCGAAAAGCGCCCTGCTCCGGTGTTGCTGCACCACGATCTCGATATTGTGCAGCGCGTTCTCCGCGATCAGGTGAACGAGAGCTACAAGGCCGTCTGGGTTGACAACGAAGAGATGTACGAAAGCATCGTTCGCTTCGTGCAGCGCTTCCAGCCGAATCTGCTTTCCAAGGTCAAGCTCTATACCCGCACGACCCCGATTTTCGACGCTTTTAACATCACCAACGAGTTAGAAAAGGCGCTGCGTCCCAAGGTGTGGTTGAAGTCCGGTGGATACATCGTGATCAACCAGACAGAAGCGCTGGTGGCGATCGACATCAACACAGGCAAGTTCGTCGGCAAGTCGAACCGGCTTGAGGATACGATCGTTCGTACGAATCTGGAGGCTGTGAAGGAAATTGTACGCCAGATCCGTCTGCGCGACCTCGGCGGCATCATTGTGATCGATTTCATCGACATGGATGAGCGCAAGAACCGGCAGAAGGTCATGCAGGCACTCGAAGAGGCGATGCGGTTCGACCGCGCTCCCTACAAGATTCTGCAATTCAACGACTTCGGGCTTGTGGCGGTCACTCGTAAGCGCGTCAAGCAGAGCCTCGAACGAACCCTGTGCGCCCCTTGCCCCTACTGCGAAGGAGCGGGTTACGTGAAAAGCGTAGCCACGATCATCAGCGAAATCGTCGCGGAAGCGGTGAAACTCGCGCCCGTTATCGCTCACAGCGATGTCGTGCTGCGCTGCAACCCCGAAGTCGCAAAGTTGCTCAAGTCGCATCACAATGAGCACCTGGAGGAGTTGGAAGAGATTCTGAAGCGGCCGGTGATGGTGAAAAGCGATCCAGCTTTGCATCAGGAGAAATTCGACCTAGCATAGAAGGACTCACAGATGATTTTGTCATCCGGACTTTGGCGGGCCGCGCGCCCGCCATTTCTGTTTTTGGCGCTCTGCGCAGTCGCAGCCAGGGCCCAGTCGATTCACGTATACACCGAACTGCAGCGCATCGATCCCTTCGGCAAGGTCATCGCGGCCGATCGCGCGAAGGCTGGCGGCAGCCGTGAGGTTCTGTCGCCAGCCGTCGGACGTAATGCATTTGCGTCATTCCATATCGCCGTCGAACCGCCCCCCGGAACGCCCTACTGGCTCTACATAGGATTGAATCCCGACGATATCCTTCAAGCGACTCTGTACAAGGAAGTCTTCGAGCTTCGCGATGGCGAGTGGGTTCCCGACAAACTTGTGAAAGTGGAGTTGCCTTACAACGGTCTAGTTCCGGAAAGGCACATTCCAGGACAAACTGTTGAGGTATTCCTCCTCGACCTTTTCGTACCCCGTGAAGCGGAGATACGTCGTATGAAGGTAGAACCTCAGATGTGGATTCCCGACCGGTGGATCACCTATCCGATGGAGGCGCGTATCGTCGCCCGGCAACTTCTTATCCAAGCCCCAAAACGGGGCGGTATTGCACCCGTCGAGTCCCCGGCAGATGCTACCTATCGTGCTGTTTTTAAAGCTACTTTCTGTTCTTTGACTGAGAACAATACCGATGATCCGCCACTTACCATTCGGAGTCTGTTGTTGCGAAATGCGCGGCAAGATGCGGCGCTCGCCCTGCCTTACGGAAAGCTCTTTGCCGGGCCGTTTCTGGGCTACGGCGAGAACCAGGATTGGTGCAAGGTGAGTACCCCACAAACCGCCAGCCCAGAACTGTCCTTGCGCTTGCGCGACCGGCTCCTAAGAGAAAGGCCTTAATAGCCCTTTCAATTTCTCGGTAAGGAGGTCATAATGAGCGAAGAAGCTTTCGACATGACACCAATTTGTCCTAGATGCGGCGTGAGCACGGTAACCCCGTCCAAGGCCCACAATGTCATGGAAAAGTTGGGCCGTATTATCTGCCTTGGCAACTATCGTTGTCATACATGCTTGAAGCGTTTCCTGTGGTTTATGAGTCCGTTCACCCGGTTCCCCGAACGCGAAGAAACTCGTGCGCAGAGGGCCAGTGCGGGCGGCTGAGCCAGCCTGCTGACGTCGCGCAATCGTAGTTGGTGATTGGGTCTGCCAGATGGTACACTAGCCCTTGGGCCGGGGCTATTTGTCCGGTTCTTCCCCGAGCTGGAGAGATGGCCGAGTGGTTGAAGGCGCACGCTTGGAAAGCGTGTATACGAGAAATCGTATCGAGGGTTCGAATCCCTCTCTCTCCGCCAGCAACATGCTCCATACCTAGAAATCCGGGCGATCTCCATCCGTCGATCCTGAAGTCCTGGACCCCAGACTCGGTAAGTACTCTGATCTAGTACCTAAGTCAATACCGGATGCTGTTTTCGGTACATCCGGTTCAGGAAGCACTAGGGTATTCCTAGATAGCCATCCGATGTCTAATGCTAATATTCTCACCCCTCAGGAGCGTTCATAATCGAACTACTCGGAGGAGTTACAGAGTATGAAGAAGTTAGGATTTGCCCGGACCAGTAGTTGTTTTTTGGCTGCGGGACTTTGGTTGGCCACCTCGGCCAGCTTTCAGCCGCAAACAGATTCCGCATCCGCCAGGGAGCAGCCCGTTCCGGAGCCGAAAAACATGGCGACGTTGGAACTCACGCCGGAAGCACCGAAAGTCGAAGTGATTGATCTCACGGTCAAGAATCTTCCCGAACCAACAGAGACGAACACTTGGGTTGTCAGCACGCAAACAACCGACGGATTCCGGCCTGGTTCAATCGATCCAACCAATGCGGCAGCGGGTGCGCGAAGTCAACAATGGACCCTTGCTGAAGTCTTCGTTGAAAACAGCGAAGTCACCGAATCCGGGTATGTCGAATACACACTCCGTGCATCGCTTCGTGGCGACGGCGCACGCGTTACCACAACAGAAGTCATCGCGGCCGCACGTGCGGTCTCGCCAGAGGTCTCTGTCGTTGCCGAAGCTCTGCACTTTACAACGAAGCCCGGTGACGACTTGGATTCCCTCAGTAGAGACGCCATACGCGTGCGAGTGAAAGGTGGTCTAACCTTTGAGCCAGGCATGTTGCGATGGACGTTTATCTCGACGTCGGTGCCCTCGGATCCTGAGGCTCATGCTGCCTTTGACGCCGCTTTGCCGGTTGCCACCGATACAGGCGAGCTCGATCGATTCTTGTTACCAGAACGTCAACTCCAACCGTGACGAGCAGCGACAGGGCGATTCGTGATGTAATAGCCCCTTCGCATGTGGCAGCATAACTACACCCCTCTCGGCGACAGCGTCGGTCTCTCGGCCCTCGCAGCAGCCTTCCCTCTCTTTGTTCTTCTCATCATGCTCGGGGTCCTGCGCAAGCCATCCTGGATGGCCGCTCTCAGCGGGCTCGGCGGCGCGATGATCATTTCCCTGTTTCTCTATGGGATGCCCGTCAACCTGATGCTCAGCGCCACTGCCTATGGGGCGGCGTTCGGATTGTTCCCTATCGGTTGGATCGTCTTTTGGGCGATCGTGCTTTACCGCATCACGCTCGAGACCGGCAAGTTTGAGATCATCAAAGACTCGATTGGCGGACTTACAGGCGACCCCAGACTGCAGGCTTTACTGATCGCGTTCGCGTTTGCGGCATTCATCGAAGGCGCAGCAGGATTCGGAACTCCCGTCGCGGTCGCAGCGGCGATGCTCACCGGACTCGGATTCTCGCCCTTCCAAGCCGCCGCAATCTGCCTGCTTGCCAATACCGCACCGGTCGCATTTGGATCCATCGGAACGCCGCTCATCACGCTGCAAGGCATCACCAAGCTCGATCTGGATCAGCTTTCCGGCAACGTGGGACGTATCTGCGCTCCTGTTTCGCTCTTCACCCCGGCCTACCTGATGCTGGTGATGGGCGGCTGGAAAGCCCTGCGCGGTGTGATCCCCGCGGCCGCCCTCTGCGGCATCGCCTTTGCCGGCGCGCAGTTTTACGTCTCGAACTACATCGGACCCCAGCTCACCGACATCATCGGAGCCTTCGCATCCATCACCGTGTTGGTCGTCCTGTTGAAGTTTTGGAAGCCGTCGGATCAATTCGGCGAATCGCGTCCGGCTGTGAAAAAGCATCCCGTCGGCGATGTCCTGCTGGCGTGGTCACCGTATGCGCTGCTGGTGGTCTTCGTGCTGTTGTGGGGCCATGACGATGTGAAGAAGATTCTCAACCAGTGGACGATGAAGATCAACTGGCCGGGGCTGCACAATCTGATTACCCGCATGCCGCCGACCGTTGGAAATCCTGCGCCTTACGATGCGTTTTTCACCTTCAACTTCGTGTCGGCATCGGGAACGTCCTGCATGTTGGCGACATTCGCATCGGCGATGTTATTAGGGCTCTCTCCTCGAAAGTTTCTGGGCATCGTCGGAGCCTCCGCCATGCAGTTGCGTCTGCCCATGTTAACGATCGCCTCGGTATTGGGCTTGGCGTTTCTGATGAACTACTGCGGTGCGACGGCGACCTTAGGACTGGCCTTCGCGGCCACCGGCGTAGCATTTCCTTTCTTCAGCGCCTTGCTTGGTTGGCTGGGTGTGTTCCTGACCGGTAGCGATACTTCTGCGAATGCGCTATTCGGAAACCTGCAGGTGGTGACCGCGAAGAGCCTAGGCTTGAATCCTGTGCTGATGGCGTCGTCGAATTCCGCAGCGGGAGTAATGGGCAAGATGATCAGTTTGCAGTCGATCGCCGTGGCGTGCGCCGCGACAGGGATGGCGCAGGAAGAGGAATCGAAACTGTTCCGGTTTACGCTGAAGCACAGTATCTTTCTGGCGTCGGTGATCGGACTGATTGTGGTTGGCTATGCCTACGTGTTCCCGGGATGGGTGAAATAGGACGCCCTGGGCTTTGCTGATTCGGCAAAACACTGTGGAAGCATCTCTTGGGAGTTCGAGCCGTCCGATCGGGAGGGGGTTCGATTTCCATCGAGCCTCCCGGCTTGATATAATTCGCGGATGCAAAGCAAAGCCGCAACCGTTGAAGAGTACCTAGTGAGTCTCCCCGAAGACCGGCGCGCCGCCATCGACGCGGTCCGAAAGGTCATCCTCAAAAACCTGGACAAAAACTTCAAAGAGGAAATGCAGTATGGCACGATCGGCTACAACGTGCCGCTGAACCTATATCCGAAGGGCTATCATTGCACTCCCAACACTCCCCTTCCTTACGCGGCGATTGCGAGCCAGAAGAACAATATATCTCTGTACCTCCTGTCCATCTATGGCGACACGGCTCTGCGACAATGGTTCACCACGGAATGGGCGAAAACAGGCAAGAAACTGGATATAGGCAAGTCTTGCATCCGGTTCAAGAAGGTCGAAGACCTCGCGCTTGACGTTATCGGGCAGGCGATAAAGCGCGTGCCGGTGAAGAATTACATCGCCAACGTCGAGATGGCGTTGGCGGATAGAGCCGTCGTTCAGGCAGCCGCAAAGAAGAGGAAATAACCAATAATCCGGACCTTTCCGCAATCTGTGTGGAAGCTCAAAGCGCGTCAACTCGGGCATCCAGCAAGCCTCGCAGTTGGGGGACTCGCCGCCCTGAACCCCAGCGGCGCCTTCCGATTGCACCACTTTAGGAATTCCAGGGAGTGGGGTGAAGCTGGTATAATTATTCACAGGTTTGAATACTTACTCATGAGTAAAGTGAGAGTAGGCATCGTCGGATACCGCGGTTACAGTGGCGCGGAGGCAGTCCGCATTCTCAGCAAGCACGGTCACATCGAGCCTGTGTTGATGGAACATCGCGCGGATGCCGAACATCGGGCGGAACCGATCCCAGCCGCCATGCCTGTCAAAATAGGTTGTAGCGCCGAAGCGGCGGTGGAACATGACTTGGTGGCCGTGCTGCTGGCGACCCCCGCCGATGTTTCGATGAGCCTAACCCGAGACTTTTTGGCTTTTGGAATCAAGGTGGTGGACCTGAGTGGCGCATTCCGGCTGAAGACGGCGGAAACCTTTACGCACTGGTACAAAGAGGAACACCTCGCGCCTGAGCTTATTGCTGAGGCCGTCTACGGGTTACCGGAATTTTATCGTAAGGATATTGCTGGCAAGCGGCTGGTTGCGAATCCTGGATGTTATCCGACAGCGGCGAATCTCGCGATCCGCCCGTTGGTTGCCGCAGGCATTGTGGAAACATCCAACTGGATTATTTGCGACGCAAAAAGTGGGGTGAGCGGGGCGGGACGGAAGCCAACACTCAAAACCAGCTTTTGCGAGGTTAGTGAAAACTTCAGCGCCTATTCCCTATTGGGACATCGCCATGTTCCGGAAATCTTTATGAACTCAGGACTGGAAGAGGGGCAGATCAGCTTCACGGCGCACTTGATTCCAATCGATAGAGGCATCCTGGAAACGATTTATCTCAAGACCGCTGGCATAGATTCCGCCGAGGATATCCTTGGAATCTATCAGCAGGCCTATCTGTCCGAACCCTTTGTCAGACTTTACGCGCCGGGCAAAGTCCCCGATATCCGATCGGTTGTGCGGACGAATTTCTGCGACATCGGCTTTCATTTCGAGCCCAAGACCCAACGACTTGTGGTGGTGGCAACGATCGACAATCTAGTAAAAGGTGCGGCTGGACAGGCCATCCAGAATCTCAATCTCATGCTCGGATATCCGGAAACAGAGGCGTTGCTCTAGTGTCGATGCGGGTTTTGATCAAACTCGGCGGCACACTGCTCGATGATCAGGCATTGAGGGAACGCCTGTCGGGAGAAATTCATCAGGCAGCCGGGCAAACCCACGCGGTTGTGGTGCACGGCGGCGGCAAGCAGATGACCCGGTTTCTAGCCGAACGGGGCATCGAGAGCAAATTTGTCAATGGCTTGCGGGTTACGACTCCAGAGGTGATCGATGCTGTCCTAAAGGTCTTTGCGGGAACAGTGAACCACCAGTTGGTGGCGAGTTTGGTGCGGGCCGGAGCACAACCGGTTGGCATCAGCGGTGTGGATTCGGCGCTTGTCGAATGCGAACCTCTCGGCGGAGAGTACGGGTTTGTCGGGAAACCACTGCGCTGCAATGCCCGATTATTGGCGACGCTGACCTCCGCCGGATATACGCCGGTAGTCGCTTGCATCGGCGGCGACCGCCAAGGGAATATCTACAACGTCAACGCCGATCAGATGGCAGTGGCCTGCGCTACCGGATTCGGTGCCGAGCGACTGCTATTTCTGACCGACGTCGACGGTGTCCGCGATGCATCTGGACGAAATGCCTCCCAATTGACCATCGCGGAAATGCACAAACTGATCGCGGATGGTATCGCTACGGGAGGAATGCAGGCTAAGCTCGAGGCCGCAATTCTCGCCTTGCAAAACGGGGTTCAACAGGTAATCGTCGGGCCAGGTTCCCGCCCGGGCATCATCGCGGAACTACTGAGCGGTCAAGCACTTGGCACAAGGCTCGTGAGAGGATGAGCATCGTTCGCAGGGCTCTTTTGCGGGATATCCCCGCCATGCTCGGTGTGATCAACGCCTACGCCGCCAAAGGCATCATGTTGCCGCGCACCGAATTCGAGATGGCGGAAAATATCCGGGATTTCGTCGTCGCAGAAATTCCGGCGATCGACACCGGACCTGCCTCAATCGTGGGCTGCGGTGCACTGCATTTCTATACGCCCCAAAGCGCCGAAGTGCGTTCACTGGCCGTCGATCCCGCCCGCAAGGCGGAGGGTCTCGGCCGACGCATCGTGGAAGCATTGGAAATCGAAGCCAACGAAAACGGCCTTTCAACCGTCTTCGCATTTACCTACGTTCCCGGTTTCTTCACAAAACTCGGATTCGAACAAGTGGATCGCGGCGAGCTCCCGTTAAAAGCATGGAAAGACTGTCTGCGCTGCCCCAAGTTCCAAGCTTGCGATGAAATTGCCATGTTGAAGCGCTACAAGCCCGACGCCCCACGTCAGGTTTCTCCCTTCCTGAACGTAATCCAATCTGGCGATTCGATCCATATCCCACTCCCCTCGTCTCAGCGCTGATCGTAAAGATTTGTAAAGCTCTGCGATTCTGCACCCTTTTCCATAAAGAAAAGCGCACAATACTAAAAAACGAGTGAGAGTTTTTCCTCGTTCAGGTCACTATATATTGACGCTCGAAAAAGAGCGTCACGTGACGCTAGAGCGAGGATCCGGCATAAAGTATGAGCGACCGGCAACTCTTGTGAGTGTTCGCGAAAAAGATGGAGGACCCAGCCAGTGAGAGCAACAACGATGGATGTCCGTGAAGCGACCGGACGGATTCTCAACACGACGGTGTTCCGCCCAGGGGGTAAAAAATTGCTCGCCAAGGGACATCTCATCAGCGATGAAGACGTAAGGATGCTCGAGATCGAGGGCCTCAACTGCATCACAGTAGCGGAACTGGAAAACGGCGAAGTATCGGAGGACGAGGCGGTTTTACAGGTAGCCCGTGAAATCGGTGTCGGATGCTTTGAGATCAGACTGGCCGCCGGTGGCCGGGCGAATCTCATGGTCACAGAAGATTGCTGCGTCCTCGTCGACGACGATATCTTGAAGCAGATCAACTGCACAGCAAGTGTCGTTATTGCTACAGTCAGTAACTTCGCATACGCACGCGCCGGAGATAGAATTGCGACGATTAAGTCGGCACCATTCGCAATTCCGCAGGATCAACTCGACGCGGTCGTTTCCGTGCTGCGCGACCGAGGCTCGGTGCTGCAGGCACGTCCCATACGCGAACCGTCGATCGCGGTCATCTATTCCGACCCCATCAACGCAGAGCGCGCACGCCAACTCTTCGAACCGATTTTACAGCAAAGGTTGGAACGCCTAGGCGTCCGCGCTAAGCTCGCGATGATATCCCTTGAGGACGAGAAATCCCTCACTCGGTCACTTCAGCATGTTCTGCGGTCAAAGCCCACGGTCGTGCTCTTCGCGTCAACTACCGCTCCATCCGGCCCTGACGATGCTATTGGACGCGCCATGGTAGCTGCTGGCGCTTCGCTCGACAGATTTCTCGCACCAGTTGAACCAGGCAATCTATTACTGCTAGGATACAGAGACGAAGTACCAATAGTTTCCGCCCCGGGCTGTTTCCGCTCGGCGAAGGCCAACGTTGTGGATCTGATTTTGCCACCGATGTTGGCACGGTACCGGGTTTCTGGTTGGGAGGTCGCCGCACTAGGGCATGGCGGCCTACTGTCCTAAAGGACTCCTCCACAACCTCGCGCTCGCACCTCCGAGGGGCGCGAGGTGTTCCTAAGCCGGGTGCTTGACCAGCGCCCGGCTATTTTTGTCTTATCCTAGATATACCAACCTCATGCGTATCAAACGAGTGGATGCGTTCCTTCTGTCGTACCCGCTTCCAGAACCGCTCCAACTGCCGTACCACGGCGGCGACCGGGTCATCCTGAAGCGCGACGCGATGCTCATTCGCGTTGAAATGGATGGTGGCATCGTCGGCTATGCTCCCGGCCAAGGCAGTGAGGGTGCCCATGCCCAGATTATGGACACCATCGCTCCATTTCTTTTGGGCCGATCCCTCGCCGATCCCGACTCACTGCGGGTGCAATTTGTATCGAACGCCGGTCCGGATTTTCTAAAGACATACGCTACGGTCGAAATCGCACTTTACGATGCGTTGGGCAAGCAACGTCAGCTTCCAATTTCTGAATTGCTCGGCGGCCGAGTACGCGACAGAATCCGCCTTTATGCCAGCGGCGGGATGTACATGCCTCCGGAGGGCTACGCAAACGAAATCCGCATTGTCGCCGACCTTGGCTTCAAGGCTTATAAAATGCGCCCTGGAATGGGACCCGATCAGGACCTGGAGGCGATCCGACTGATGCGTGAAGCCGCAGGCCCCGACATGGACATCATGGTGGATGCACACACCTGGTGGCGAATGGGAAACCGGTCTTACGACATGGAGACCATCGCGAGACTGGCTGAGCAGATGGCGGAGTACGACATTTATTGGCTGGAAGAGCCGGTTCAGCCAGACGATCACCATCTTCTGCAGCAACTGAAGGAATGGGATATCGTTCCAATCGCTTCAGGGGAGCATGAGTCCACCGAGGAAGGATTGATGGATTTGATTTCGCGCCAATGCGTCGATTTTGTCCAGATGGATGTTGTCTGCCAAGGCGGATATGCGGTTGCGAAACGCATCTTCCCTGAGATTCAGCGAAACCAGCAGAAGTTCGCCTTCCATAGTTGGGGCACGGAACTCGAAGTCATTGCAGCGGCACAAATTGGAGTCTGCTGGCCTGAATCGGTCGTAGAATGGCTCGAGTATCCCTGCCACCGCTATCGAACCAACGGCAGACTCTTGCGCGACGGCATGTATCCGTTCGATCTCGCCACCGAAATTCTAAAGTCGAAACCAGTCATCGAGAATGGAGAAATGATCGTGCCGTCATTGCCGGGATTGGGAGTCGAGGTAGATGAATCCGTCATCGAACGCTACCCATGGATTCCCGGACCCTGGTCACATTTCACCTTAATCGATCCACCAGGATCATTCTCCGTTACTTCGGACCATTCCATCAAATGGGACGCAAGATAAAGGCCGATTTCGCGGTCATCGGTGCCGGATCTTTCGGTTGCTGGACCGCTCTCGAGCTGTTGCGCCGAGGTCACAGCGTGGTCTTGGCCGATGCCCATGGACCGGCGAATTCGCGCGCAAGTTCCGGCGGTGAGACGCGAATCATTCGTATGAGCTACGGTGCCGCCGAGCATTACAGCGAAATGGCCCGGCGGTCTCTGATCTCCTGGAAAACGCTTTTTGAGTTTCTGGGCACGCGTGAGTTGTTTCAACCAACCGGAGCGCTGTTCACCGCCCCACTCGGGAATGCCCATCTCAACGCTAGCGCCGCTGTTTTGCGGCAACTAAAGACGCCGTACGAACGCCTCGATTCCGCCAAACTGCAGAAGCGCTATCCGCAATTGACGCTGCCTGAGGATAGCGAGGGGCTTTTTGAACCCGAAGCAGGAATTCTGCTCGCGCGACGCGCAGTTCAAGCCGTTGCGGGTCACGCGGTAAATCTCGGCGCAACCTATCTGCAGTCCCGCTTCGAGCCGGAAACGGTTTCCAGACACATTTCCGCTGGTACCTATATTTACGCCTGCGGACCTTGGTTGCCAAAGCTCTTCCCTAAAGCGATTGGCAACAGGATCCGCACATCGAGGCAGGATGTCTTTTTCTTCGGAACTAAACCCGGCGACGCGAGATTCCGGATGCCATCCATGCCCGCCTGGGTCGACTTTCACGCTGGGATATACGCGGTTCCAGATATCGAAAATCGGGGGGTCAAGATCGCGTTCGACGCTCATGGCCCGGTGTTCGATCCTGAAAACGGATGCCGCACGGTGACCCAAGCGTCGATCCAAGCGATTCGGCGGCAGTTGAAGGGGTTTGCACCGGCACTAGCTGACGCGCCTTTAGTTGAAAACCGCGTGTGCCAGTATGAGAATACCTGCAATGGCGATTTTTTGATCGACTGGCTGGAACCAGGCCGCGTCATAGTGGTCGGTGGCGGCTCTGGACATGGCTTCAAACACGGACCGGCCGTTGGCAAGTACGCCGCCGATCTAGCAGGGGGATCCGATGTACCGGAAGTCTTTTCCCTCGCGTCTAAGAGGGTGACATATGCGAGGGACGTGTTTTAGGCGTTTGGGATGAAGAACAGATATCGTCACAAATGTTTCGCCAAGCCGTCATCGGCATGTAACTTCCTGTGGATATTTTCTAGACATGACTACCACTGGATGGGTCCAAGCGCACCTCATCGATCCGATTGAGACGGAAGACCACCGCCTCATGCGGAGGCTCAACCGCTGGCGCGCCCCACGCTGGTTCCGCCTGTGGATGATCTGCGCGACCCGTGGAGGCGACGGTTGGCTCTGGTACGCCTTGCTGTTCGCGGTAGCCCTCTTCGGAGGTGGGGAACGCGTTCTGGCCATCATGGCAGCTGTTTCCGCAGTCGGCACGGGCATCCTGACATTTCTGTGGTTGAAAAAGGCCACAAGGCGAAGACGTCCTTGTGCCATCGAGCCTCATTGCTGGGCGACGCTGCTGCCTCCAGACCAATTTTCATTCCCTAGCGGACACACGATCACGGCGTTCGCGATATCCGTTTCGCTTTCGTTGTTTTATCCGGCTGTCGCGCCCGTCCTGTTGTTCTGCGCAGTCAGCATCGCCGTTTCGCGGGTGATTCTGGGAATGCACTTCTTGAGCGACGTGATCGCCGGTGCAACCATTGGTTCAGCGCTGGCATATAGCGCCTTTGTGCTAGTGGCTGCGTGGTAACGGACCGTCGGGCGGCCCAATCATTCCACGCGTAATCACCGCATAGATCGTTCCAACGAATGAGGGCAACGGGGTGAGCTTGGCCGATACCCACGGCAAGGCGCCCACTGGCACATCCCACAAAGACAACTGCAGCACCAAACCGAACCACGCCACGATCGCGGCGAGAATATTCGCCCACCAAGGCAGGCGAAGAAATCGCGCGATCAAGGCCGAGATTGCGGCCGAAACAACCGCAGCAAGCGCCACGGCGAGGTAGTGTTCCATTGCTGTTTAGGATATCAGCGAATCGCGCCAGTACGAATCCAGCTACGCTGAAAGGGTACGATGCACAATTGGATGAAGCCGGAGATCATGAGTCCGGCGGGATATTGGCCGCAACTGCGCGCGGCAATCGAAGCCGGTGCCGATGCTGTCTACTTCGGCTTGCAGCATTTCAGCGCGCGCGCCAAAGTGGGATTTACGCTGAGCGAGTTGCCCGAAGTGATGCGGACCTTGCATCTACGCGGCGTCAAAGGCTACGTCACTTTCAATACGTTGGTCTTTGAGCACGAACTGCGCGAAGCCGCGAAAACCCTCGGAGCGATCGCCGAAGCGGGCGCGGATTCCATCATCGTGCAGGATCTCGCCATCGTGAGAATGGCCCGTCAAATCGCGCCTTCTCTGGCGATTCACGGCAGCACGCAGATGAGCATCACCAGCGCCGAGGGAATCGCGTTGGCGGCTTCGCTGGGCGTGAGCCGGGTGGTGCTAGCGCGTGAACTCTCGATTGACGACATCCGCAAGATTCGCGCCGCGACGGATATTGAGCTCGAAATGTTCGTTCACGGCGCGCTCTGTGTTTCTTACTCTGGCCAATGCTTTTCTTCAGAAGCCTGGGGCGGACGCAGCGCCAACCGTGGCCAATGCGCACAGGCCTGCCGACTTTCCTACGATCTGATCGTCGACGACACATTGAAGCCGCTCGGCGACGCCCGCTACCTGCTTTCCCCGGGTGATCTTTACGCGCTGCACGAAGTCCCCGACATCGTCGCATCGGGGATCTCGGCGATGAAAATCGAGGGCCGCTACAAAGATGCCGAATACGTCGCGCTTGCGACGCAGGCATACCGAAAGGCCGTCGACGCCGCTTGGGATGACCTGCAGCCGAATATCGCCCCCGCCGATGAACTCCGCTTGGCGCAGGCGTACTCGCGAGGCATGGGTCCGTACTTCATTCGCGGGACCAATCATCAGGAAGTGGTGCGTGGACGCGCGCCGCGTCATCGCGGCATCCAAATGGGATCGGTCGTCGACCTCCTGGGCCAAGCGATTCGGGTGCGGCTCACCGATGCGCATGAGATCAGTCCACTCAAGCCTGGTGACGGCGTGGTATTCGACGCGGCGGATTGGCGGAGTCCGAATGAGCCGGAAGAAGGCGGCCATCTGTTCGCCGTCCGTCCGGTGCGGGCTGGGCTGCATGACATAGAGTTCGCCAACGGAGCGCTGGATTTATCACGAATTCGCAAAGGCGATCTGATCTGGCGAACGCATGATCCTGAACTCGCGCGCGCCGTCAGGCCGTTCCTGGAAGCCATACAGCCTGTGCACAAGCAGCCTGTGGCGGTGCAAGTACGGGCCGTCGCAGGAGAGAAGTTCCGCTGCACCTGGCGAGTCAGAACATTCGAGACGACGGTGGAATCGGAAGCACCGCTCGAAACAGCCCAGAATCAAGGGCTCACCGTCGAACGCCTGCGCGATCAGTTCGAACGGCTGGGCACGACGGCTTACGAATTGAAAGATCTGCAGGCCGAAATTGCAGGAAATCCATTTGTGCCAGCCTCGCTGCTCAACCAGCTTCGCCGAATTGCCTGTGAACGGTTGGCGGATCTGCAGAGTGCGCCGCCTGCAGCCGACGCGTTCAGAGCTTTTGATTTCAGCATCACAAAGCGCGTCGCCGACAAAGAGCCGCTCGCTATCCATTTGCTGGTTCGGACGCCTGCTCAGCTCGAAGCGGCCATCGACTCACGCCCGGCCAGCATCACGTTGGACTATCTGGAACTCTACGGCCTGCAGCCTTCTGTGGATCGCGTGAAGTCTGCGGGCCTTGTCGCTCGCGTGGCGAGTCCTCGGGTGCTGAAGCCCAGTGAGCAGCGCATCGTCCACTTTTTGCGCAAGCTCGATTGTGCGATTCTTGTGCGTTCCGCCGGCTTGTTGCAAGCTCTGCGAGACTCCGAAGGTGCCCGTCAAGAGTGGATCGGCGATTTCAGCCTGAACGCCGCCAATGCGATTTCGGCGCAGATTCTGCTCGATTTCGGCCTCACCCGCTTCACTCCCACACACGATCTCAACGCCGATCAGATCGCCCGCGTCGCCCGGGATGCCGGCGCGGGTTTCGTGGAAGCGATCGCCTACCATCATCTGCCGGTTTTCCATATGGAACACTGCGTCTTCTGCCGCTTTCTCTCGACCGGAACCACCTTCGAGAATTGCGGACATCCGTGCGAGAAACACAAGGTCGCGTTGCGCGACGCACAAGGTCGAGAACATCCGGTGATGGCAGACGTGGGATGCCGCAATACAGTTTTCGGGGCGGAAGCGCAGGAAGCGAGCGTCCATCTTGACCGCTGGCTCGATGCGGGCATCACCAACTTCCGGCTGGAGTTCGTCCACGAAACGGCGGATCAGGTGCAAGGGATCACCACCGCGTTTCAAGACTTTCTGGAACACAACATCGGCAAGCAGGAACTGCAAAAGCGCTGGAAGCGGATCGCGCCGCGCGGCGTCACCGAAGGCAGCCTGTTCGTACCGTCGAACTACATGACGCTGCCGATACTACAGTAAAAGAGGATCATGCAATCAATCGTCGGCTTGGATGCCGCAGAAATGCAGGCGGCGCTCGGCGCGGGTTCGCCCGCTTATCGCTCAAAGCAACTCTATGAGGCCGTCTATAAGCAGCGCGCCGAAGGGCTCGATCAGATCAGTACGCTTTCCAAAGCAGTGCGCCAGCAACTCGCATCCACGCATCGCTACGGCTTACCAACGGTGCAAACGCGATTCGATTCCAGCGACGGAACCCAACGTTATCTGCTCAAACTCGACGACGGCAAGACCGTTGAAACCGTGCTCATGCCCGAGGGTGAACGCTATACGTTTTGCATTTCATCGCAAGTCGGATGTCCCGTCAATTGTAAGTTCTGCCTCACCGCCCTCATGGGCCTCGAACGCAATCTCAGTGCCGGCGAAATCGTCGGGCAGATTCTTCACATCGCCCGCTTGAACGGGCTCGAAACGTCCATCGACCGCCTCAACATCGTCATGATGGGCCAAGGCGAACCGTTGCTCAATCTCGACAACGTGATCAAAGCCACTCGCTTATTGCTCGATCCTGACGGCGTTGGATTTTCGCCCCGTCGCGTTACGGTTTCCACTTCAGGCATACTGCCCAAAATGCTCGAACTGGCAAAAGAGAAAGTGCGCCCTAAGTTAGCCATCTCGTTGAATGCGTCCACCGAAGAGCAGCGCCAGGAGATCATGCCGATCACGCGCAAATACCATCTCAAAGACCTGATGGATGTCTGCCGCCGTTATCCGCTGCGGAGTTGGGAAAAACTGACATTCGAGTATGTGTTGCTACGCGGCGTCAACGATAGCGATGAGGACGCAAAGCGCGTCGTCAAACTGATTTCGCGTATCGATTGCAAGGTGAATCTCATCGCCTTGAATCCCGGCCCGGGTATCGCCTACTCGACGCCCGACCCCGAACGCGTCATCTCGTTCCAGGAAATTATACGCCGCGTAGCAACACATACT
>CAZCPL010000077.1:16943-17999 GCA_964500255.1 uncultured Solibacteraceae bacterium
GCTTCATCCGCCGACCTCGCGGACTCGACGTTTTCGCCGCCTGCGGACAACTGAAGCGTATGGAACTGACCCAGTTGTCCTAAAAAACAACTTGATACACTTACGTTTGAGCACGGATGCCGCTTCTTCCCCCACCGCGAGACCCGATATCGACGCAGTTTGACGCGGCGCGTAAAGCTGTGGACGAGCAGTTGACCTCGCTCGCCTTGACGCTGAAGGACCAAGCCGCCAAGAGCCGCCGCGATCTCACCGGTCAATTGAGCCAGCATTTTCGCCGACTTCGCACCTTCGAAAATGAGCGCACCTGGATCGACGCGGTTCTCGACGCATGCGCGCCATTCAGCTTCCGGTCGGTATTTTTCATCGTTTCTAAGGGCAATCTCGAGTGGAAGGCGGCGCGCAACGTCGAAGTGAAAGCGGGCATCGCGGTTCGTCTCGACCAGGCACCGGCCTTCGCCGCAGCGTTTGAATCCGCCGAAATCACCGTCGCGCTAAAGACCAGCGGCGAACTTTCGAAAGCGCTCTCGAACTCGTTAGGCGAAGAGCCACAGGAACGAATCACGCTCGCGCCGATTTCCGCTAACGGACGAGTGTTGGCGATTCTTTACGCCGAAGATGCCGACGCCGCTGGCCTTGAGTTGATCTCGATCATGGCCGGATCCACGCTCGAAGCCCATCAACGCCAGAGTAAAGCCAGCGACACTGGCTTGCTGCAGATCGCTCCGGCAGCTGGGTCGGGCATGTCCCTCGAGGATGAGGAACTCGACTTCCGCGCCCAGCGTTTTGCGCGTTTGCGAGTCTCCGAGATCCGACTATACGAAACGGTGAAGGTTCAAGACGGACGACAGAGTAAAACTCTCTATAGGACACTGCAACTGCGCATCGACGACGCCCGAGAAGCCTATCGAAACCAGTTTGCCGCCGCATCGTCCACATTGGTGGACCATCTCGATCGGGAGTTTGTGCGAACGCTCGCGCAGGGTGATCGCGAACTGATGGGGCCGGACTATCCAGGCCCAATTCTGTAAGCGCGAACGACAATTGGAGTTTTCGAAG
>CAZCPL010000077.1:18009-22736 GCA_964500255.1 uncultured Solibacteraceae bacterium
CTCTTGGTGCTTGCTTCGGTTGTATACGGGGCTGCTTCTCCGGCCGAACCTTTGGCCAGAGCGTACCGCCGAAGTCCGACGGCCGCGAATCGCGCGGCGCTGGAATCGTTTGCAGCCCAGCATCCCCGCGATACCGATGGGGCACTTGCGCTGCTTGCCCTTGGCGGTGCCGACATCGATGCATCGCGCAACGTGCAGGCGATCGAAGGGCTGCGCAAAATCGTACCCGGGCGCTTGGCCAAAGTGCTGGATCATTTGGCATACCTCAATGCGGCAGCCTATTTCGGAGCAGGAAACGACGCGGCGGCAATCGAGGCGGTAACGCCGGTGTTCCTGCAGACGGCGCCCAAGAGTCCGCTGATGGCCCGGGCGGCAGTGCTTGCGGGACGTTCCGCGATTCGCGGAGGGCAGCCACAAAGAGCTCTGGACATCCTCAAGGCGCAATACAACGACTTGCTGCAACCGCAAGGGGATCTGCTGCTCGCCGAAGCGTTTGAAAAGTCGGGAGACATGATTTCGGCAGCGAACTACTACCAGCGGGTTTGGCTTGGATCTCCGCAATCGAAGGAAGCAATGGATGCCGAACTGGCCATCGCGCGACTGAAAGCGGCGATGGGCGCAACCTATCCACCGCCGATGCCTGCGGCTATTCTGCAGCGCTCTGCGAAGCTGATGGAACTCAATCAAATGGCGCGCGCCAAGCGCGATCTCGAAACCGTCTTGCCGTCATTGACGGGCGCGGAACGCGACATTGCCCGTGTGCGGATTCTCGCCTGCGAGGGAAACGCAGTTGCACTGAAGAGCCTCGATGTCGACGATGCCGCGGCTTCCGCCGAACGCTTGCGTCACATCGTGGCCATCTCCCGTCGGCTCGATCGCGAGGGAGACATGGCCGCCGCGCTCGATGAACTGAAGCGCGACTATCCTAAGGCTCCGCAGCGTTTGGATGCCCTGCTCATCGCGGGCCAACATCATTTTGCAAAATTGAACGCAGAACGTTACTACGCGATCTACCAGCAATGTTCCATCGGGTTTCCACAGGATCCCAATGCGGCCCTTTGCCACTGGCGTGCTGCGTTATCTGAGTATGTTCGCGTCCGGCCGGAGGCGGAGAAGATGCTGCAGGATCACATCCGCTATTTTCCTGCCGACGAACACACTCCGGCGTCGATGTATTTTCTCGGCAGGCTCGCCGAATCGAAGAAAGACCTGGGTTCGGCGCGCGTTTACTTTGCTGAGATCGAGGCGGCCTATCCGAACTTTTATTACACGCTGCTGGCGCGTGAGCGGCTGAAGGGCGAGATCGCGAAAGCGCCAGGCTCGACCGCAGCGACTGGCTTTTTGACGAGCGTTACGTTTCCCCAGCGCAAGCGAGTCGAAGACTTCACGCCCACCCCCGCAACCAACGCGCGCCTCGAACGTTCGAGATTGCTCACCGCGGCGGCGCTCGATTCCTACTCGGATCAGGAACTCCGCTTTGGTGGCAAGAGCGACGCGCAGGGTCATGTCGTCGCCATCGAACTCGCGGCCAACGCCACACGGCGTGGCAATCCCGAACAGGGTGTGCGCTGGATAAAAGCCATGGCACCGCAGTATCTGATGATGCCTCTCGAAAGCGCCCCACGTGAGTTTTGGCGCTATGCGTATCCTCTGCCTTGGCGCAAAGAGCTGGAAGAATACTCGCAATCGCAAGGGCTCGACCCATTTCTGATGGCCGGCCTGATCCGCCAGGAATCCGAGTTCGACGCCAAAGTCATCTCCCATTCGAATGCGCACGGATTGTCGCAAATCATGCCGGCAACAGGACGCGAACTCGCGCAGCGCCTGGGAATCCCCGGATTTTCGCGCACGCTGCTCTTCAATCCGGTCGTCAACATCCGCATGGGGACGTTTCACCTGAAGAACATGTTCAACTACTTCGGGCAAAAGTGGGAAGAGGCGATTGCATCCTATAACGCAGGCATGGGGCGTGTCGGTGGATGGGTCAAGAACGCTCCCCAGCAGTATCGCGAACCTTCGGAATGGGTCGAGACGATCCCTATCGATGAGACCCGGGGTTACGTGCAAAGCGTATTGCGCAATGCGGACTTTTACCGGCGTCTCTATCGTGACGCGCCGGATGAGTTCACTCCGGTGGCATCCTTCAAACTGGTGGAAGCGCCTGCCCCGCAGATTGCGGCAAAGAAGACCATTCCTGCGAAGAAACGCCGTCGCGTGACCGCCGTGAAGAAAAGCTAGACCGGATAGCGGGGATACAGAAACCGCAGCATGGCCGGAACCCGCGCGCGCCAAGCAGCCTCGCTGTGTTGGGCACCAGGGGCTTCGATGTAGTGCAGATCCTTGTGATTCCAGCCTTTGCGCAGCAATTCATCCCGCAACAGCCGCGCGTCGAGGAGTGTATAGTCGCCTTCGCCCGTGCCGATATCCAACCAGATGCGCGAACGGAGCGTCGGAAACTCATCGGGAATTTCACGCAAAATCGCACGATCGTTCCACCATACCGAGGGCGACATCACGGCCAATTTTCCGAAGCGGTGCGGATGCTTCATGCCCAGATAGAGCGTCACCAACCCGCCTAGTGACGATCCGCCAATCCCGACGTTGCGAGGCTCCTGACGCGTCCGGTACGTGGATTCTATGAATGGCATCAGCTCTTCCAGAAGAAAGCGTCCATAGAGGTCCGCCTTGCCACCACGGCCCTTCGAGTCGGGCGAGTGCGTGTACTCGTCCAATCGAAATTCGCCCGCATTGTAGATCGCCACAATGATCATCGGCCGGATGGAGCGCGAACGAATGAGAGACTCGGCCGTCTCATCCACTTCCCACTCTTCGCCTGGAATAAACGAAGTGTGGGGATCGAAAACGTTTTGGCCGTCGTGTAGATACAGCACGGGATAGCGCCAGGCGCGCGCGCGGTCATAGCTGGGGGGAAGGTACACCAGAATGCGCCGCGAGCGTTCTAAGAATCGCGACGAGAAGTTCTCATGAATGCGGATATCGCCTGTCAGTGCTTTGTCTCTGCTGGGGTCTGTCTGTGCGGAGGGATTCAAAACAAAAAGGGTGGGACCCGAAGGCCCCACCCTCAGGATTTGAAAAACCTATGCTTCGGGGATCACGAGAATGTCGCCCGGATGAATTACCGATTTGTCATCCTTCAACTTGTCGGGATTGGCAGCAATCAGCTTCGGATAGTGGGCGCCGTTGCCGAGGTTTTCGGCCGCGATCTTCCAGAGCGAATCGCCCGGCTTCACGGTATAGTGCTTTACTGCGGCAGCGGGCGGAGCGAGACTTTCGTCTATTGAGATGTCGCAGACGAGATCGCTGAAGTCGGCGTCCACCAGCTTGATCTGGTTCCACACATCGTTCTTCGCGTCTTCGGAGGGCGCCGCGCCCTGGATGATCAGCTTGCCGCCATCGAGATGAAGATGGGCGAGCCGGACACCTTTCATCGTGATCGTGTTGAGCACGGATTGGTACTTCAGTTTCAGTTGATCAAATGCGTCCATGGTAGTCTCCTCGACTCTGCACTGCAAGAATTTCTGTGCCGATCCCTGCTTTCGGCAAGCAACGCCAGTATAGCAAACGGCCCAGGAACGGCGGTACACTTTATTGTTTGGGACCTACCTTCCTCTCGCCGTCATCTATCAAAATGGATTTCTCCATATGAGCGCTTCAGTTGTTCCTCTCGCCCCCTCGTCGAGAACCGCCCGATTGTGGACCGCCACGAACGGCAAGAAGGCCGTCATGGCCATCACAGGCCTCGTCCTGGTTGGGTTTCTCTTCGCCCATTTGGCTGGGAATCTCGGCGTCTTCCTCGGCCCCAAGGCATTCGATACCTACGCTGCCACCATTAAAAGCATCCCCGTCGTTCTGTGGGGAGCACGCTCTGTGCTGCTGTTGAGCGTCGGGCTGCACATCTGGTCGGCTCTGCAGTTGATGAGCCGCAACAACGCCGCGCGGCCCACGGCCTACGTAAAAAAAGCATCGGTCGTTTCGACGTATGCATCCCGGACGATGTACATTAGCGGCCCGATTCTCGCGCTCTTCATCGTCTACCACTTATTGCACTTCACTGTCGGAGTTGGCGGGACCCACTTCGAGGAAGGCAAGGCCTATGAAAACCTCGTTGCGGGATTCCAGGTCTGGTACATCTCGGTGTTTTACATCGTTGCGATGGCCATGCTCTGCACCCACCTCTTTCACGGCATCTGGAGCATGACCCAAACGCTCGGATTCCACCATCCCAAATACACTCCCAGACTCCGTTCCGCAGCCAAGGCTATTGCCATCGCGCTGTTTCTTGGGTTCGCGTCCATCCCGGTGAGCGTGATGCTCGGCATCATTCGGTCGGTGGAGGAAAGGTTCTAACCATGCTGGATTCCAAGTCCCCCACTGGCCCGATTGAAACCCGTTGGGAACGTTCGAAGTTCGAGTATAAGCTCGTCAATCCCGCCAACAAGCGTAAGTATGAATTGATCGTGGTCGGATCAGGTCTGGCAGGCGGATCGGCAGCGGCCACCCTCGGCGAACTCGGTTACAACGTGAAGTGCTTCTGCTTTCAGGATTCCCCACGCCGCGCCCACTCCATCGCAGCACAGGGCGGCATCAACGCCGCAAAGAACTATCAGAACGACGGCGACTCGATTTACCGCCTCTTCTACGACACGATCAAAGGCGGCGACTTCCGCGCCCGCGAGTCGAATGTCTACCGCCTCGCGCAGAATTCC
>CAZCPL010000078.1:0-22627 GCA_964500255.1 uncultured Solibacteraceae bacterium
GGATAAGACGCTCGTTACCTGCAGCGCCAAGGACGTGCTCGGTTACGCCAAGCAGTTGACCGAACCGCGGCCTGCGTAAGCTACCCGTTTCGCGAGCACTGCAGCGCGGCAATCATCGCCAGCTTGGCGCGATCGATATGGCGGTGCAAAACCGCCTTCAGCCGGTTTGCATCCTTGCCCACCACCGAAACGAGTATTTCCTGATGTTCACGTGCCTCTTCAACCAGTCGGGTCTTCCATTCGAGTCGCGCCAGCGCACGCAAACGTGCAATCTGGATGTGCGCCTTGAGATCTTCATAGACCTCCACAAGGCGTCCATTGCCGGACGATTCCACCAGCAATCGATGCAATTCTGAGTTTTTGTCTTCGTGGAGATCGCGTTCGGCTTCCGATTGCGCGGGACGCGACATCTCTTCCACCAAGAGCCCGAAACGATCCAACTGTTGTGCGGTGATTCGAACCACCGCGGTTTCGGCTGCGAGACATTCCAGCGACCGTCGAATATCGCAGATCTCATCCACTTCGGCGATGGTCAATTCCGCCACGTAGCTTCCCGAACGCGGACGGATCTCCACCAGGCCCTCGTTCGCCAAGAGCTGAATCGCGCTGCGCACTTGGCTCACCGAACAACTGAATTCGCTGGCAATTCCATCCAAGGCAAGACGTTCGCCACTCAGGTAGTCACAAGCGAGAATACGCCGCCGAAGTGCATCGTAGACGCCCCCTGCGTTGCCACTCTTGCGTTCGATCTCGGAAAGCGGTGTGTCGAGCCACTTCATTCCTGGACATGGTAACCCGGAACCAACGCCGAATCGGGTAGAGTAGGGATAATAACATCATGTTCCGGTATTGGATCGTTGTAGGCGCCAGCGCCGCCCACCTCTCTGCCTCTGTCGACTTCGCCACCGAAATTCATCCCATCTTTTCCGCCAAATGCATGGGCTGCCACAGTGGGGCATCGCCTCAAGCGAAGCTGTCTTTCGGCTCACGCGCGTTGACGCTAAAGGGCGGTGCCAACGGACCCGCCATTGTTCCCGGCAAGCCATCGGAAAGTCTCCTGCTGCGACGGTTGAATGGCGAAGGCGGACTGCCCGTGATGCCTCCCACCGGCACCGCGCTGAAGGACGCCGACATCGCCAGGATTCGCCAATGGATCGATGAAGGCGCAATCTGGCCGGATATGGCCGTAGTCAAAACAACCCGTTGGACCCCACCCCTCGAACCTCGCCGTCCGCCTGTCCCGGGCACGGCAGCGACTCATCCGATCGACCGATTTCTACAAGCCTATTGGGCCAAGAACAAGATCACGCCGCCTGCCTCAGTGAACGACCAACAGTACGCCAGGCGCGTCTACTACGACATCTGGGGCCTGCCTCCGACGACCGATCAACTCTCGCAATTCGAAGCCTCGCAAGATCCCGAAAAGCGCCAGAAGCTGGTCAAAGAGCTGCTCGCCAACGGCGACCTTTACACCGGCCACTGGATCAGCTTCTGGAACGACATGCTTCGCAATGACATTGGCGTGGCTTATCACGGCGAACGTAAACCGATCACAGGCTGGCTACAACAATCATTGAAGACCAACAAGCCTTATCGCGAGATGTTGCGTGAATTGCTGAATCCGATCGGCAAAGACGCACCCGAAGGATTTCTGGTCGGAGTGAACTGGCGCGGAGATATCAACGCCAGCCAGACTCCTTTCATGCAGGCTTCACAGAACACCGCGCAGATCTTTCTCGGCATCAACTTGAAATGCGCATCCTGCCACGATAGCTTTATCAACAAGTATCTGCTGAGTGAGGCGTATGGCCTCGCAGCGTTCTTCACCGACCAGGACCAACTTGAGCTCGTCCGCTGCGATATGAAAACCGGCAAGATGGTCAAGGCCAGCTTTCTTTATCCCGAACTGGTTTCAAAGCCCATCGGCAAGACGCTTGCGGAGCGCCGCAAGTCTGCTGCGGAGCTTTTCACGCATCCGAAAAATGGCCGCACAAGTCGCACCATCGTCAACCGTTACTGGCAGAAATTGACCGGCCGCGGCATTGTGGAACCGGTCGACGAGATGGACAACGAACCTTGGAACGCTGACCTGTTGGACTGGATCGCATCCGACTTCGACGATCATGAACAGAACCTGCAGTATCTGATCGAGCTGATCACAAGCTCAATCGCCTATCGGGCGCAGACGGCAGCCCCACAAACGCAAGGCGAGTACGTCTTCCGCGGACCCGCGCCTCGCCGCATCGGCGCCGAGCAGTTCGTCGATAGCGTTTCCACAGTGACCGGCGAATGGCGAACCTTGGTGAACGGTGCGGAAGCCCGGTATACACGAGACTGGCAGCTCAAATCCTCGGCACTCACGCGAGCGATGGGGCGACCTATTCGAGACCAGGTCTACACCAGCCGCGAGGATGCCGCGACCACCTTCCAGGCTCTCGAACTCGCCAACGGCGGCACACTCGGAAAACTTTTGCGCCGCGGGGCGCGCGGTTTGCTTGCGCAACAGGCTCCTCCGCCGGCCAATCTGGTGGATACCAAGCCCATGAGGCGGGGGCACTTTCGTTTTGACATTGATGCTTCAACTTTAGATGACCTATGGCTGTTGGCCGAAGATGCCGGCAGTTACGATCCAGACAGAACCTTACTGGGCATGACCGATGTTCTGGTGGAAGATAAGTCCGGCGCATCGAAGCCGCTGGGCGCGGTCTTTCCGGAATTCAAGGCGTCGAATATGCTGGTGAACAAACAGAAAACCGCCGACGGCTACCCGATCCCCATAGGAACTTCTAAGATTCTCAAGTTGAAAGGCAAAGGCATTACGCGCATCCATGGTTGGTTCAGCGTCGATGACTCAAGCCTCCCCAGCGATATCGGAACCTCCGCGCGATTCTTCTTCTTCGGTACCGAGCCGGATCGCGAGCAGTTGATTCGCGTTACTGGCGCGCCTCCGATCGCAGCTCCGGCTTCGCTGGCGGGCAAGTCTCCCGCGGAAATGACGCGTTATCTCTACCGTACTCTGCTCAGCCGGGATCCGAACCCGGTTGAGTTGAAGAAGGCCTCGGCCATTGCCTCCGGTGGTGTCGCAGGACTCGAAGACTTGCTTTGGACTCTTCTGCTTCATCCCGAATTCCAATATCTGCCCTAGTGAGGACCTGATTATGAACCGACGTCATTTCATGCGGACCTCGACGGCCGCCACTCTTGCCGCTCTCGCCGCCAATCAACCCGGCTTGTTGCTGGGCGCGCCTGGCGTGAAGAAGGTTCCAGCCAAGGCCGACTGTATGATCCTGATCTGGATGGCGGGAGGCATGGCGCAAACCGAAACCTTCGATCCCAAGGCCTACACGCCTTACGAACCCGGGCTTGCGTCCGATCGCGTGCTGTCGACCTTCAAGTCGATTGACACGGCGGTAGACAACATCAAGATCTCAGAAGGTTTGGAGGAGATTGCCAAGGTCATGGATCGCGGCACGCTGCTGCGGAGTCATCGGGTGGGCGATCTAGGTTTCATCCTTCACTCGCGGCATCAGTATCACTGGCATACCGGCTATGCGCCTCCGCAATCGGTGGCATGTCCGCATATGGGGTCGTGGATTTCGCGGATGCTAGGCCCTCGGAATCCAGATATCCCGGCGTTCATCGATGTCGGACAAAACCTGGAAATCGGCGCGGAGAGCGATTCACTGAAGGCGTTTCATACTGCTGGATTCGTGGGTTCCGAGCATTCGCCGTTCTTCATTACCGATCCCAGGGATGCCATCGCGTCAACTCGCCCGTCGGAATTGATCGGAGCTTCGAGGTTTGAGAATCGCTATAAAAAGTACAAGGAACTCGTTGAAGCGACGACAGTGGGGCAGTACGGTGGAGAGTTCCACAAAGAGAGTCTGGTGCGGTCTCTCGACAACGCGCATCGGCTGCTTGCCTCGCCCTCGGCGAAGGCGTTCGATCTGGCACTGGAACCAAAAGAGGTCTATGACGCGTATGACACCGGGCGTTTTGGATTGAGTTGCCTGCTGGCTCGCAGGCTGGCGGAAGCGGGGGCTCGCTTCATCGAAGTGACGACCGAGTACGTCCCGTTTCGTTATTGGGATACGCACGAAAACGGTCACCTTCGCTTGAAGGAACTGAAGCGGACGGTGGATCGTCCGATCGCGCGTCTCGTTCGGGAGTTGGAAGAGCGCGGATTGCTGGACCGGACGCTCATTGTGATCGCCAGCGAGTTCGGTCGCGACATGATGATCGAGGGTAAGCCCGGGCTGACCGTGAAGGACCAAGTGAAGCAGCCGGCCATCATGACGGAGATCCAGCACTATGGCATGCACCGCCACTTTACGGAGGCATCGTCCGTGGTGATGTTCGGCGGGGGCACGCCCAAAGGAAGGGTCTTTGGCGAGACAGCGGACGAGCGTCCCTGCAAGATCGTGAAGGATGCGGTGTCGATTGAGGACCTGCACGCGACGATTTACCAGACGATGGGGATCGCTCCGGATGCCGGTTTGGAGATCGAAAAGCGCCCGTTCTTTGTGACCAGGGATGGTAAGGGAAAACCGGTGGCAGGACTAACCAGTGGAGCCTACGAAAGCACTTGAGGAAATGCCCGTAAGTGTAAGGAATACAGGGAAATCCTAGCTAAAGTTTTTGTTGAAAAGGACGAAATCTGGGGCATCATGAAGTCACGCTATGCGCCCCCTACACATCATTTTCCTCCTCACGGCAGCCCTCTCACACGGTGCTGTCCTCACCTACACAAGCCTTTCCACGTGGCAGACCGCCAACGGTGGAGCGGGCAATACACTCGGAACTCAAACGTTTGAATCCCTGGACACCGGCACCGGTTATCCGTCAGTGATACTTAACGGCCCATCAGTGGCACTAGGCGGATTCGAATACGTGGGCAACTCAGGTGTCCTGAGATCTTACGTCTCTGGATACGTTTGGTCAACACTCGGAAGCGGCCAGAGCCTTTCCGGCCCAGCAACGGCCGGTGGTATCACCATCAACGTCCCAGCAGGAATCTACGCACTGGCCTTCATTGCCGGTAACGCTGGAGACAACAACCAGATACAGATCACGGTAAATGGCAGCACGATTCCTGGTACATTCACCGTGAATCTGGCCCCTAATGCGGCACCCGTGTTCATCGGAATCCGTGAAACAACGACCCCGATTACGAGCATCACCCTGGCGGCAATGGGGACCGGCAACCGAGTCAACATAGACAATGTCATGTGGGCCGGACCCAACAATCCGCCCCCGCCGAATGAAACCCCCGAAGCCGCAACCGCCATCCTCATCGGATCCGCACTTCTCCTGCTTCCCACCCTCCGTCGCCGGTTTGCCATCTCCGCCTCTCCACAAAACTTCGCTCACTGACCTATTCAGTGAAACCGGCTAGTCACAACCACAACCCGAGGGAGGTCCGTCATTGGTTACAATGACGGTTCTCCCTCATGGACATTTTTAACGGCAACATCGGCTGGATTGAAGTCGTCTGCGGACCGATGTTCTCTGGCAAAAGCGAAGAACTGATCCGCCGTCTGCGGCGCGCCAAGATCGCCCGCAAGCGAGTGCAGGTATTCAAACCAGTCCTCGACGACCGCTACTCCATCACTGATATCGTCTCCCACGACGCGCAGCGCCTCCCCTCCGAGTCCATTACCACCGCCAAGGAAATCCTTACCAAGCTCGACTGGCGTACGCAAGTCGTGGGCATCGATGAATCCAACTTCTTCGGCGACGATCTGGTCGAAATTTCTCAACAACTCGCCGACACCGGCAAGCAGATCATCATCGCCGGGCTCGATACGGATTACATGGGTCGTCCGTTTCATCCAATGCCGAATCTTTTGGCCGTCGCCGAGTCGATTACAAAAATGTTGGCAATTTGTATGCGTTGTGGAAACCCAGCCAAGCATACGCAACGTCTGGTTGATTCGGAGGCCCTGATTGTGGTGGGTGCAGCGGGGATGTACGAAGCCCGCTGTAGGAGATGTTTCGAGCCCGGGATGCCGAAGCAGGAAAACCTGCCGTTCGGAGAGCCAGATCCGCCCGCGCAGCCACCGTCAGCGTAACCTGCTAAACTTCACAGAGGGTAACCTGCCATGTATTCACTCAAGCCTGCCGACGACAATCCACCGCAGCCCGGCGCCGCTGGACAACCTCCCGCTCAATCGTGGACGCCTCCACCTCAACAGGATGCCGGAACTGGCGGCTGGAAGTTTCCTGTCTTACTTGTAGGTGTGCTCGCTCTTGCTGGCACGAATTTCTACCAGTACACTCAGATGACCAAGATGAAAGAAGAGGTCGTCAAAGTCCAGAAGTCTCTGCAGGATGAGATTGCCGGGGTAAAGGAAACTTCCGCCGTCTCGACCCAGACACAGCGTCAGACAATTAGCTCGCTGCAGGGCGATTTGGCCACCGCACGGCGCCGGACGGAGTCGGCCGCCGGTGAAGCCAAGGTCGAGGCACAAAAGCACGCCGACGAACTCGCCGTCAAGCTGACCGCCGCACAACAGCGTCAGGAAACTATGCTGACCGGCAAGATTGGCGAAGTCAAGACCGCCACGGAAGCCGTCGATACTAAGGTCGGCGAAGTCCGCACGGAAGTGGGCGCGGTGAAGACGGACGTCAGTTCCAATAAACAGGAACTCGACAAGACGATCCAGAATTTGAAGCGTGTTCAGGGTGACGTTGGAGACCAGGGTAGCCTGATCGCCACCAACGGCAAGGAATTGCAGGCGCTGAGGATGCTCGGCGAACGCAATTACATCGAGTTCAAGCTCGCCAAGGCCAAGAACGCGACCAAAGTGGGCGACGTCATGATGTTGTTGAAGAAGACGGATGCGAAGAAGAACCGCTTCACCTTTGAGCTGTTGGTGGACGACAAGAATGTCGAGAAGCGGGATCGGACGGTCAATGAGCCGATCCAGTTCCTGACCTCGAAGTCTCGTCAGCCATATGAGATCGTCGTAAACAACGTCGGCAAAGATGTTATCTCGGGCTATCTCGCGACACCGAAAGTAACGAACACCCGCCAGTAATTGTCGGCATCTGCCAAAAGGGGCGGCTGGAAGTGATCCAGTCGCCCTTTTTGACGTTCCCGAGTGGTCTAGTAGACGCCCTCAACCACGCTCGCGCCCATCTTCTTGAACGGACGCACATTCCTTACTCCATCCCACGGATACTTCCCGCACGGACCCTCGCGTTCGCACTCATCCCGTTCCAGGAACCGAGGCACAAAAAATTCCCGCGTCAGCGTCGTCAACCGCACGCGTCCCGTCTCGCCGTACCCCACAAGCCGATCCGTATCCACCGGATCTACCACTTCCAACATCGCCCTCGGACTCGGCGGGTAGTAAATGATCGCGTAATTGTCAGCGGGATCAAAAGGCTGCTTATGCGTCGCCAAACCCATCAACGTATTCCCATAGGTCGGAGCGAAGTAGATGTCTTTGCACAGTTCCTCTACCGCGAACCGGTGGAACTGCGCCGTCATTTCCGTGCCGCCGCAGAACACGCCCTTGATACCCGCCTTCTGCAACGAAATCTTCTCACAGAGCGCTTCGAGCAACTTCGGCGTCGTGAACATGCACTTGATCTCGTTCGCCTTCAGGATTGTCAATGCCTGATCGATACAATGCTGCTTGTAAGCATCCGCCTCGGCGATGTCGCCGCGCTTGATCAACTTGATCACCCAGCGCGGATCGAGATCGACACAGAACGCGATACCGCCACGAAACTGCGCCAAGTGTTCCACCGCCAAGCGCAAGCGCCGCGGTCCACTCGGACCCAGCATCAGCCAGTCGGATCCCAACGGAAACGATTCGGCTGGAAGTGTATGACTGAAAGCCTCGTAGTCGATTCGAAAGTCCTCGTGAGCGATGCGTGACTTTGGCACGCCCGTCGAACCGCCCGTCTCGAAGACATAGATCGGCTTGTTGCCGAGCCCCTTCGGAACCCAGCGGCGCACCGGACCTCCGCGCAACCATTCATCCTGAAAGTTGCCGAACTTAGACAGATCGTCGTAGTTCTTCACTTCATGACGCGGATCGAAGCCTGCTTTTGCGGCCCATTCCAACCAGAACGGACATCCCGTGTCCGGGTTGAAATGCCATTGCATCATCTCAGCGGTCCAGGAGTCTAGTTGCGCACGCGCCTCATCGGCGCTCTTCGGGGTAACGTGTATGTCGTTTGCCACAGCTATAGTTAAAGATAACCCAACCTCGATGAAGAGACTATTTTTTTGGACCTTGGCCGCGACTGCTTTCCTCACTGCCGCCGACTGGACACGGTTCCGCGGACCCAACGGTAGTGGTATCGACGATTCCCATCCGCTGCCCGCGAAACTCTCGCCAACAGAGAACCTCGTCTGGAAGATCGCGCTGATCAACGGCTATTCTTCGCCCGTGATGGGCAAGAGCCGAATCTTCGTGACCGGCTTTGAAGGAGACAAGCTCTACACAATCTGTTTGGATCGCGCGAGTGGACGCGTCAACTGGCGTCGCGAGGCTCCCCGGCCACGCTTGGAAAAGGTGGACAAGCGCAACTCGCCGGCGTCCCCAACTCCCGTGATCGATGGCGATTCCGTCTTCGTCTTTTTCGGCGACTACGGGTTGCTGGCCTATGGGCTCGATGGCAATGAGCGCTGGCGCACCCCCGTTGGTCCCTTCAACAACGTCTATGGCATCGGTGTCTCGCCCGTGATCGCCGGGAACACTGTGGTGCTCGTCATCGATCAACAGATCGGGTCTTTTGTGGCAGGCTTCGACAAGAAGAACGGCAAACTGAAGTGGCGCAAAGAGCGTCCCGAGGCATTGAGTGGTGCCTCGACGCCTGCTGTGCACGGAAAGCTCATCATCGCGCCGGCGTCGTTTCGCGTGGATGCCTACGATGCCGATACGGGCAACATCGTCTGGTTTGCCCGCGGACTGGCTTCGGAGATGAAGTCGGTTCCGGTGATTGTCGGCGACAAGGTTTTGATCAGCGGATACAACACGCCAGAGAACGAGCCTGGCAAGCAGATCAAGATCCCAGACTGGGCCGAGGTGATTGCGGCGAGCGACAAGGACAAAGACGGGATGCTTTCGAAGGATGAGTCCCCAAGTGATCTCGTCAAACGGTATTTCATGTTCGAAGACCTCGACGAAAACGGAAAGCTCGATGAGAAGGAGTGGAAGATTTTCCAGGCCTCGATGGGTGCCGAAAACGGCTTGCTCGCATTCAAGCTCGGCGGCAAGGGCGACATCGGTGCCTCAGGCTTGCTCTGGAAGTACGGAAGAGCCGTTCCGCAGTTGCCGACTTTGATCGCTTATAAGGGCATCGTCTACATGGTGAACGATGCGGGAATTCTCAACACGATCGATTTGGAAACAGGCAAGGCCCATAAGACGGCGCGCGTGCGTGGCGCCGCCGATTCCTACTACGCCTCGATCATCGCCGGTGACAACAAGATCTACTTCTTCAGCCGCAGTGGCAAGATCACGGTGTTGGAGGCGGGTCCGGACCAGAAGGAACTCTCCAGTTCAGAACTCGATGCGGAAATCTTCGCGACGCCTGCCATTGCCGATGGGCGAATCTACGTCAGAACAACGAATGCGCTCTACTGTTTCGGTACTCCCAAAACATGAGCTTTCGGCCACTCGACTTTCCACGCACGGATGAGCCGCGGCAATTGGAAGCCAGCCGCGAACATGCGCGTCGAATGGCGGAGCGGCGGACGGTTCGCGAGTTCTCAGACGAACCCGTTGCGCTCGAACTGATCGACAACGCGATCCTCGCGGCGTCGTTAGCGCCATCCGGCGCGAATCAGCAGCCCTGGCGCTTTGTGGTTGTTCGAGATGCAGAACTGAAGCGGCGGATTCGCGAGGCCGCTGAGGCCGAAGAGCGCGAGAACTACGACCATCGGTTCCCGCAGGAGTGGCTCGATGAACTCGCTCAATTCGGAACCGACTGGCACAAGCCGTTTCTGGAGATTGCTCCGTATCTGATCGTCGTCTTTCGCATCGACTATGGACTCGACGCCGAGGGCAACAAGCTGAAGCATTACTACGTCCAGGAATCGGTGGGCATCGCTTGCGGATTCCTGCTCACAGCGCTTCACCTCGCTGGTCTCGCGACGCTCACGCATACGCCGAGTCCTATGGGCTTCCTCACCAAGATTCTCGACCGTCCTGCGAACGAACGGCCGTTTCTGTTGATCCCTGTCGGCTACCCTGCAAGTGCAGCGCAGGTGCCTGTGATCGCAAAGAAGCCATTGGACGAAGTCCGGATACTGAAGTGAAGAGAGCCAACCTGAAGCCTGCGCTCAGAGCAACGCTACTTGGTGTAGCGGTGAACATGGCGTTAGCAGTGGTCAAAGGTGCTGCCGGAGTTCTGGGCAACTCATCCGCCTTGATCGCGGATGCAATTGAGTCTGTTTCCGACTCGATGACTTCGGTTGTGGTCTTTATCGGCTTGAAGTATGCGATGCGGCCTCCGGACGACAACCACCCTTACGGCCACGGCAAGGCCGAGCCACTCGCCGCCACCATCGTTTCCCTGGGCCTTGTCGCCGCTTCGCTCGCCATTGCCGTCAATTCCTACAAACAGTTGATCACTCCCCATGCGCCTCCGTCTCCCTATACTCTGCTCGTGCTCGCTTTGGTAGTGTTTGCCAAAGAGACGCTGTTTCGGCACGTGGATGCGGTTGGCGAATCGGTGGGAAGCACCGCCGTGCAGTCGGACGCCTGGCATCATCGCAGCGACGCGATCACCTCGGCCATGGCCTTTGTGGGGATCTCGATGGCCGTGGTGGGAGGTCCGGATTGGTACATCGCCGACGAGATCGCTGCGCTGATTTCGGTTCCTGTCATTCTCTTCAATGCATTTGGATTTCTGCGTAAGGCACTGGATGAACTGACCGATGCCGCGCCCTCCAGTGAAGTGGAAACCACCATCCGCAAGATCGCACTGGCGACGCCTTCGGTTGCGGGACTGCATGTTTGCCGTGTCCGCAAGATGGGACTGGAGTTCTTTGTGGACTTGCATGTCTTGGTGGATGGCGATCTGAGCGTCCGCGACGGGCATCGGATTGCGCACGATGTGAAGGATCGGATTCGCGAGGAATATCCGCTGATTTCCGATGTCCTGGTGCACATCGAACCATCGGAACTGATGCCGAAGCCTCGTTGATGGCCCTTTGCGGCGGCATGATGACAGGCAGACGATCTGAAGGCGTGATTGAGGGCTTCCTCTCGAAGAACTGCTGGTCTAAGAACTGCTGGAATGAACCTGATCGCGAGGGTGGGTTGGCCTTGAGCCATTCGTTGACCAAATCGTCAACTCCGTCCGACAGCCACTGACGAATCGTAGTAGCTCGTAGCCGACCAGCGTATCCCACATTCTCCTTGATCCACACTATGCCAAGAGTCTCGCAGCCCAGACAACACGGCACTCTGTCCGCCCCAAGCGGAAGCAGCCACTAGAAACAAGAACCACTTCATAAAATCCTCCTTCTTCAGATGCAGCGCCGCTAGGCGACCTCAGCAGCGAACGCCCTCCGCCCAGCACCACGGACCACATCCGCATTCCGCAACACCTGCCGCTGTGCTGGACCCAGAACCCGCAACCGCGGCGTCGCTCGTCCGCATTGGCACAAGGACTTATCGACGTCCCCAAAAAGGCCGCTAGGCGCGAAAGCGTCCCCGCGGTCTTCCCACCACGCGGCCGGCTCGCGGAACCATAGCTCGCCGCTCTCTTTACGGCTCCATTTCGCTCCAGAAGTGATATGCAAGCCGTCGTGGGCTTCGCATTCCGTGGCGATGAGCCCTGTGAGGCTGTAGATCTGCTCGTAGACGGGGAGCCCAAAAGCGGCCCACAAATCTTCGCGGTCTTCGCGTGTAATCCAGGGCTGTTCGGTCTGAAAGATGACCACCAGTGAATGTTTCAGCGATTCCAACTGCACCGCCTTCGAACAGCGGAGACTCGCTAGAAACAACAGTTCGCCCAGCGTTCCGGCCAGGCATTCCGGCGCATACTCTTCGAGCTTTTCCAACCATTTGTGATGCCCGGTAGCCGGGGCGAAAGACTTTATCGACGCCTGCCGTTTGAAGCCATGCAGCAACAGCGCGGTTCTGGGCGGCCGGGCACCGCTGGGATGTCGAAACGAAACGCGATGGGGAAGTAGCACCAACTATATAGTGCTGTTGACGGCGCTCTTCTCTCAGGCAAAATCGAGCACGCGAACGAGATTCTCACAGAAAATTTGCTCGGCGTCTTCTTTGCTTATTCCTAACTCGTACCAAGCGGTGACTTGGGCATCATAGATTCCCTGATTCCAGCCTCGCGGAAAGAAAGAAGAGTCGCTTCCGAAGAGCAGGCGTTTGGGTCCCAGAACGTCCAGCGCGCGATGCAGAACGCCGCGCAGGTCGAGTCCTTCGATCTTCATCCAACTGTTGGAACTTGACGTGTCGAGGAACACATTCGGGCACTGCGCAGCCACCATGAGCGCCTCGCGGAACATGCCAGATCCAAAGTGGGGGATGATGAATCGCACGTCGGGATTCTGATGCGCCAGCGCTTCGAGATCGAGCGGATTCGAGAAGCGCGGGTCGTAAGCAGTGGGGAGTCCGAGCTTCTTGCGGACACCGATGCTGAGCGATCCACAATGCACAAACACGGCTGCACGGCCTTTGCACTGCTGTATCGCTTCGAGCACTTGCGGTTCATGCAACGAGTAGCGATGAAGGGCGGGGAAGAGGCAGAGTCCGCGGATGCCTTGGGATGTGACTTCGGAGGCATCCTGCTTCATGGGGTCGAACATGGCAAAGCCCTGAAAGCGTGTGGGATGAAGCTTGATAGCGGCGACGACTGAGGTGACATCCGGCGGCAGGCTGGCGATCAAGGCAGCGGATTCGACGCCGTGACGGTCGAGTTCGTGGATCCATTGAGTGGCGAGCGCGGCGGGATCTTCAGCCTGCGGGATGTCCCATCCGAGCTTTTCGGGCAAATCGGAGATGGAAAGCCCCGGTTTTTGCGCGGCGAGCAGAGTGAAGAAGCGATGAGAGAAGAAATGGACATGGGCGTCACGGACGTTGAGGGGTCCCCAGGGCGAACTGGTCGGCATGTGCCAAGTATCCCATGTGGATTATAGGAATAGCTCGAAAAGAACCTCGTCGTCCTCAATCCCGTTGATCAGGACCTGCCGCAATGGTGTGTACCAGAGTCTCGATACTGGGCACATTCCTCCATCGGCAATCCTGTGGCCGGCGCTGTTGGTCGACACTCCAGGGACTCGTGATGGCCGAATGGATCCGTTCTGCAGCGATGCCCTCCAGAACGGCAACAATCGCCGCCGCATCGTCTTTAGTCGCTTTCCGAATGTGGAAATGTTGCATGAAGATACAGGACTTTGCCTATTCCATGGGGTATTTCGCTCATGCAACAAACGGGTTTACTCTGGAGGCATGGGGCACCACCAAGGATCCGCAAATCGTGACTACTCGCTAACGCCGCTGAACGTTTACTGGGAAATGACTCAGGCGTGTGCGTTGGCCTGCCGTCACTGTCGCGCGGAGGCGGTTCCGATGGCGCATCCAGACGAGTTGACCCATGAAGAAGGGCTCTTGCTACTCGACCAGATTCAGGAATTCGGCGATCCGCTGCCTCAGCTCATTCTGACGGGCGGAGACCCGCTAGCTCGCGCTGACCTTTCGCAAATCATTGTAGAGGCTCGCAAGCGCGGCATTGGGGTATCCATCACGCCTGCTGCGACTCCCGCGTTGACTCGCGAAGTTCTGGCACGGCTGATCGAACTGGGGGTGGATGGCCTGGGCCTGAGCCTAGACGCCGCCACTGCCGAACATCATGATGCCATTCGTGGCGTCCCCGGAACCTTCGACCGCACGATGCAGGCCGTGCGCTGGGCGCAGGAACTCAAGATGCCCTTGCAGGTGAACACGCTGGTTTCCGCAGAGACGGTGGCCGAGTTGGATGCCGTCTACGATCTGCTGAAACCACTTGGGCTCGCGCGTTGGAGCCTGTTTTTCCTGATTTCGGTCGGTCGAGGCAAGGTTCTGCAGTCGCTCGAAGCCGAAGAGGCGGAAAAGGTCATGCGCTGGATCTACGAGAAATCCAAAGAAGCGCCGTTCACCATGGCCACCACTGAGGCTCCGTCTTCTCGACGAGTGGCAGTGGAACGAATGCGTGCCGACGGACTCAGCGGCGAGCAGATTCGCCACAGCCCGTCATTCCGTAGTTTTGGGATTCGTGACGGCCATGGCATCGTCTTTGTGTCGCAGATGGGCGACATCTGTCCTGCGGGGTTTTTGCCGGTGGGTGCAGGCAACATCCGACGGGATCGCCTCGCGGATGTGTATCGCAACTCTCCGCTGTTCCGGGCCTTGCATGATCCGAACACGTTTGAGGATCGCTGCGGCTGTTGCGAGTATCACGCGATTTGCGGTGGTTCGAGGGCTCGCGCGTTTGCCGTAACTGGCAATGTGTTGGCCAGCGATCCACTCTGTGAGTATGTTCCTGCCAATCAATCGAGAGGTTAAATGACCGAAGAAAACGTGTTGCTATACCCCCTCGCGGGTCTGTTTTCGATCGTGCTATCGATCCCTCTGCTCGCCTTTTGGAGGCGTCACGGCTTGCACCGTATGGCTGTTATCTTCACGTTGCTGGGTGCTATCGTGGCAAGTTGGTGGTATTTCGACCTTTCAGAACCTGGCGCGGACATGCAGGTGCTGATGTTCGCGATGACCCTCATTCCGGCTTTTGCGGCGTTGGTGGTGGCCGGATTGATTGAGTTGAGAGTCCGCTTGGAGCATAATCGCCAACGGCATCAACGGCGGCGTCGCAAGAGCCGTAGCGCGTCGACAGCGCCGTCCTAAGGAATTGAGCAGTTCCTGCCGATTCTTTAGAAGTGGACCCACTCCGCGCGCGGCACGACTTTCTACGTACAACTCAAAACGCCGATGGTGGCTGGGGATACTTTCCCGGCAAACAATCCTGGTTGGAACCAACCGCATGGGCGGCCTTGGCCCTGCATGGCGATCCGGCAGCGCTTCGCGCCTGGACGCTGATCAAATCCTGGCAAAAGGCGGACGGTAGTTGTCGGCCGTGTGCCGCTGTGGATGTGCCCAACTGGACTGCGGCCCTTGCCGTTACTTTGGGCAGCTTGCATCGCGACGAAGTGGCGGTGAGACGTGGATTGGACTATCTGCTTTCCACCAAAGGTGCGGAATCGGGCACTCTCAAACGCATCGCCAAATTCATTGCGCCAGACCATACCGATCGTGAGCCTTCTTTCCTCGGTTGGCCCTGGAAACCTGGCACGAGTTCTTGGATTGAGCCAACGGCACATAGCGTCACTGCCCTGCGGTTGGCTTCTAAAGTGGTGGGACGGCAGGCGGTAGGAGAGCGTCTGGCCTCGGCGCAGAGCATGATTCTGCATATGCGCTGTGCGGATGGTGGTTGGAACTATGGTGCTCGCATAGCGTTGAGCCATCCTCTGGTGTCGTTTCCCGAAACGACGGCGCTTGCGCTCATTGGGCTGGCAGGACGGTCCGATGTGGCAGACGCCGTTCGCCATGCTTCGGGATTGCTGTCGGTGAAGCAGTCGCCGTTGTCGCGTGCGTGGCTGCGCATCGCTCTGCGGCTGCACAGTGCCAAACCGGCGGCTTTGGATGAAACTCTGAGCGGACCGGACACTCTGCTGGCCGCGCTGGAGCTATTGGGCGGAACCGAAGACGGAAAATGGAGGTTGCTGCTGCCATCATGACAAGACGCGAGTGGTTGACAATCGCCGGATCGGCCGGGGTGGCTGGATGGGCTGGATTCAAGGTGCCAGTTGAGGGTCCGGAGGTGGACGATGTGGGCGGCGCGAAATCGCCGGTGGCGATCGTCAAGGCAGCTTCGTATTCCGGAGAACTCGCGGCACGAATTCTGGAAGGCGTCAAGGCATGCGGTCTCGACGTCCGAGGTAAACGTGTCGTGTTGAAGCCCAACATGGTCGAGTTCGACAAGGCAACGGCAATCAACACGGATGTCGCCGTAGTGTCGGCCGCTCTCGAGGTATTCGCAAAACTGGGCGCGGCGGATGTGCGGGTTGCTGAGGGTCCTGGACACCGGCGCGACACCTATGGCCTTGCAGAAGAGGCCGGCTACCGCAGCATGCTGAGCAAGTTCGATCGCCTCTTCACCGACCTCAATCGCGACGACGTGTCCCGGGTCGAAGGCTTTGCCGATGAGGGCGAGATCTATCTTCCGAACACGATCCTACAGGCGGATTTGATCGTCTCGATGCCCAAAATGAAGACGCATCACTGGGCGGGCGCGACGCTTTCCATGAAGAACTACTTTGGGGTGGTTCCGGGTTCGATCTACGGGTGGCCCAAGAACATGCTGCACATTGTGGGCATACCACGGTCGATCGTGGAACTATCGCGCATTCTTGGCAAAAAGTCTTTCGCCATTGTGGATGGCATTGTCGGGATGGAAGGCAACGGTCCGATTCAGGGCACGCCGAAGCAAGCGGGCGTGCTGGTCATGGGACGCGATCTGCGGGCCGTGGACGCGACCTGCTGCCGGATGATGGGCATCGATCCTTCTCAGGTGGAGTACTTGCAGAGGTCCGGGAACCTGGGCAATGCGAGCGCGGGGTTGATCGAGATGCGCGGCGAATCGGTGGCGGGTGTGCGTACGGATTTCCAACTGATCGATCAGTTCAAGGGGCTACGGCTGATCTAGTAGCCTTGCTCGATTCGTTTAGGACCAATCAGCCCGTTCAAAGGAGCCAACTCAGAATCCCCCTCCAACGAGAGAAACTGAGTGGCCCCGATCTTCTTCGCATGAAGCCAGCCTTAAACGATGTACTTCTCCGCTTGGATCAACCGCGCGGCAATTGAGCGTCGCAAAGTCACCGCATTTACCGGATCATGTTTTGTAAACCGCTTCAAAACGGTCAGGTTCATCCGCAGCGCGTCGCCCTCAGACGCCGCCGACAAAACCGCTCGCGCGAAGCCTTCGAGCTGCTCCATCGATTCGCGCAGGAACACAGCGCTCATCTCGCGCTTCTGGTCCGTCGGATTCTTCTCCGTCCGCAGCAGCACAGACTCCATCGCGAAGGTTGCCATCATGATGTCCGTCAATCCGGCCATGATCTCCTGCTCGCCTTCGAGCGCCGCCATGAACTTCTGGAAGGCCACCCCTAACGTGAGAAGTGAAATCTTCTTGGCATTCGCCACCAAGCGCTGTTCCGCCGTCAGATCATCCGACGCCAGCGAAGGACCGCCCATCACCTCCGCCATCAGCTTCTTCACCGCTTCGACAAGCGCCAACTGGCCTTTTTGAGCCTTCTTCAACAGCCAGCCCGTGGCGAGCATGCGGTTGATTTCGTTGGTGCCTTCAAAGATGCGATTGATACGCGAATCGCGATAGGCGTGTTCTACGGCGTAATCCTGATGGAAGCCGTAGCCGCCGTGGATCTGAACGCCTTCGTCGACGACATAATCCAATGCCTCGGATGCCGCTACCTTGATGTACGAGCACTCCGCCGCGAACTCTTCCACTGACTTCAACATTGTCGCCGCGTAGTCCGCTTCGGCCCAGTTATGATCGGCCAACATGGCGTCGATCATGCCGACCACGCGGTAGGACATCGATTCCGCCGCGTATAGGCGAATGGCCATCTGGGCCATCTTGGCCTGCATCATCCCGAATTCGGAAATCGACTTGCCAAAGGCCTTCCGCTCTTTGGCGTATTTGATCGAAACTGCGAGCGTATTCTTGCATCCGCCGACCGCAAACGGACCTAGTTTCAACCGGCCCAGGTTCAGGATGTTAAAGGCGATGATGTGGCCGCGACCGATTTCGCCCAAGACGTTCTCGACCGGAACCTTCACGTTGTCCAGATAGATCGCCGTCGTCGACGAGCCCTTGATGCCCATCTTCTTTTCTTCGGCTCCGGGATTCACGCCCGGATAAGCGCGTTCCACCAGAAAGGCGGTGAACTTGTCGCCGCCCACTTTGGCGAACACGGTATAGAGATCCGCGTAGCCGCCGTTGGTGATCCACATCTTTTGCCCGTTCAGAACGTAATGCTTGCCGTCTTCGGTCAGATCGGCGCGGGTTCGGGCCGCGAGAGCGTCCGAACCAGCTTGCGGTTCGCTCAAACAGTAGGCGGCAATCATCTCGGCTGTGGCGAGCTTCGGTAGGTACTTGGCCTTCTGTTCTTTGGTTCCGAACATCAGCAGCGGCAGAGTGCCGATGCCGGTGTGCGCGCCGTGCCAGGACGAATACGAGCCTTCGCGGGCCACGCCTTCGGCCACGATCATGGCGGAGGTCAGATCCATCTCCATTCCGCCGTACTCTTCGGGAATCACGACGGCGGTGAGTCCGATTTCGCCGGATTTCTTGAAAATCCGTACGCATTCGGGATGCTCGCCATGACGAATCGCTTCGACATGCGGCAGGACTTCGTTTTTCACAAATTCGTCCGTTGTCTTGGCGATGCCCTTGTGCTCGTCGGTAAAGTCCTCGGGTGTGAAGACCTGATCGGGCTTCAAGTTCTCGAGGAGAAACGCGCCGCCTTTGGTTTTGGCGATGGCGGATGCTGCCGTTGCGGTTGCAGTCGACATGGTGAAACTCCTAGTTCAGATTTTCGAAAATTCCAGCCGCGCCCTGACCGCCGCCGATGCACATGGTGACCATGCCATAGCGGGCGTTGCGGCGCTTCATCTCGCGCAGGATCGTGGCCGTCAGTTTTGCGCCGGTGCATCCCAGAGGATGTCCCAGTGCGATGGCTCCGCCGTTGACGTTGAGCGTATCCATGTCGATGCCGGTCTCTTTGACAACCGCGAGCGCCTGCACAGCGAAGGCCTCGTTCAATTCCGTCACGCCGATGTCTTCGATCTTGATTCCGGCGAGCTTCAACGCCTTGGGAACCGCGACCTTCGGGCCGATGCCCATGATTTCCGGCGGGCATCCGCCCACGGCGAAACTCACGAAGCGCGCCATTGGCTTCAAGCCCAGTTCAGCGGCCTTCGATGCGGACATCACCAGCGCGCAAGCTGCGCCGTCAGAGGTCTGCGACGAGTTGCCTGCGGTGACAGTACCTTTGACGTGGAACACGGGCTTCAGCTTGCCCAGTGCTTCTTTCGATGTATCCGCACGCGGACCCTCGTCCTTCGCGAACACGCCTTTTGTGGTCTTCGGCTTGCCATCCGCACCCATGACGGTGGTCTCTATGTCGAGCGGTACGATCTCTTCGTCGAACTTGCCCTCGGCCTGGGCCTTCAGCGCATTCTGATGCGAGCGGTACGAAAATTCATCCTGCTCTTCACGACCGATGTTCCAGCGCTGATAGATATTCTCGGCAGTAATGCCCATGCCGACGTAGATTTCGGGGATATTGTCAACCATCCACGGATTCGGTGCGATGCGCTGCGCCGACATCGGCAGCATGCTCATGCTCTCGGTTCCGCCGGCGAGAATGATATCGCCATATCCGGCGCGAATCTTTTCGGCGGCCATCGCAATGGATTGCAATCCCGAAGAACAGAAGCGGTTGATGGTCACACCCGGTACCGTGTTGGGCAACCCGGCGCGCAAGGCCGCAACGCGCGCGACGTTCATGCCCGACTCGCCTTCTGGCGTGGCGCATCCCATGATGACGTCTTCGATCATCTCCGGAGCAACCTGCGGATACTTCTTCAAAAGTGCCTGGATGACGGTGGCGGCCATGTCATCCGGACGCGTATAGCGTAAGGTTCCGCGGCCGGACTTGCCAACGGCGGTGCGCAAACAATCGACGATTACGGCTTCTTGCATGAAAAGTTAATTCCTCAGTGGCTTTCCGGTTTTGAGCATGTGGGCCATGCGTTCCTGGGTTTTCGGCGCGCCGCAAAGGCTCAGGAAAGCCTCGCGTTCGAGATCGAGCAGATACTGTTCGCTGACTTCACTTTCGCCCGACAGGTTGCCACCGCTCAAGATATTCGCGAGCTTCTTGCCGACTTCGACGTCGTAGTCGGAAATATATCCGCCTTGCCGCATCGACCAGAGTCCAATATTGAGCAGAGCTTTGACGGGTGCGCCGCCCACCTTGATGGGTCTCGGATTCGGCGCAGCATAGCCCGGAACCAGCGCAAGCGCGGCATCTTTGGCGTCCGCAAGCAGACGTTCAGTGTTCATCGAGATACCCGCATCGCGAGCCAGCAGGCCCAGGGCCTTGGCGTCATCGGCGCTCGAAGAGACCTTGGCCATGCCGATCAACTCGAAACATTTCCGTGCATCTTTGAGGCGCGCGATAAGTTCCTTAGTGCCGCCACCGCCGGGGATGAGGCCGACGCCAACTTCCACCAAGCCCATGTACACTTCGGCTGCCGCTTGCACCTTTGCACCGTGCAGTTGGATTTCGCAGCCGCCGCCCAGCGTGCGTGAGAAAGGCGCAACCACAACGGGCTTCGAGGCATACTTCAAGCGCATATTGAGCTGCTGGAAGCGGTGGATGGACGTATTCAGTTCATCCCACTCTTCATCTTGCGCGCCCATCAGCACCATGGCGAGATTCGCGCCGACGCAGAAATCCTGGCCCTGATTGGCGATGACCAGTGCGTCATAGCATCCGCTATCGAGCGCTTCGATGCCAGCCTGCATCATCTGGAAGTTGTCTTCGCCCAGCGAATTCATCTTGGAATGGAACTCGACACAAGCGACACCGTCGCCCAGGTCAACCAGAGACGCGCCAGCGTTCGATTTCACCACGCCCCGTGCGCCTTTCAGATCGGCGATGACGGTGATACCCTTGCGCTCTTCGAGGTCAGCAAAGGCGGTGGAACCGAGATCGAAGTACTTCGTTCCGGGATTTCCATGCGAATCGTTGGTTGCGTAGAATGACGTGGCACCAACCTTGCGCATTTCCTCAATATTGGCGGGGATGGTGCGCTTTTCAGTCTCAAGGCGCTTGCAGACGGCTTCGAATCCGAGGGCATCCCACAGTTCGAACGGTCCGTACTTATGCGCGTAACCCCACTTCATCGCGCGATCGATTTCGACGCAGCGATCGGAGATCTCAGGAATGCGTTCCGCGCAGTAGATGAAGAGATCGCTGTAGAGGCTCCAGAGGAAGGAACCGACGCGATCCGTGCCAGCCACCAGCTTGCGCAAGCGCGCGGGCATGTCTTCGAGTTGTTTGGCTTCTTCAGCAGCCGGATACTTGACCTTCTGAATGGGTGCGTATTCGAGCGTCTTCAGATTGATCGCGTGGATTTCCTTTGCGGGGCCCACTTTCTTGTAGTAGCCCTGGCCGCTCTTGTCGCCAAGCCAGCCGTTGGCCATCATTTGCTTGTGCGTGGGATCCGTAAGAAAGCGATCGCGCCAGGGGTCTTCGGGAACAGCGTGATAGAGGTTTTCGCCCACGAATCCCCAGACGTCGAGTCCCACTAGATCGAGCAGGCGGAAGCTGGCCGTGCCGGGAAGTCCGACTAGCGGACCTGTGATGTAGTCGACCTCTTCGACGGTGTACTCACCCTCACGGGTGATCTTTCCGACGGTGCCGCCCCAGAACGATCCAATGCGATTGGCAATGAAGTTCGGCGTGTCTTTGCAAGGCACGATGCCCTTGCCGAGCTTGCGATCTCCGAAGTCGCTTACGAAGTCGAGAACGGCTTGGGCGGTTTCCGCCCCGGGGATCACTTCCAAAAGATGCAAATAGCGCGGAGGATTGAAGAAGTGCGTGCCGAGAAAGCGTTGGCGGGCTTCGGACGGCCAGCCCTCTGAGATTCTGGCGAGCGGAATGCCGCTGGTGTTGGTGGAAAGGATGGCGTCTTTCTTGGCGACGGCCAGGATTCTTTCCCACAGCGAGCGCTTGATATCCAGATTTTCGGTAACGGCTTCGATGATCCAATCGCAGCCCGCCACGAGGTCAAGATGATCTTCGAAGTTGCCGGGCTTGACAAGCGATGCGCCAGCGTCGACAAAAAAGCCCGCGGGGCGAAGCTTGGCGGCGTTCTCGATGCCCTTCTGTGCGGCCGCGTTCCGGTTCGGTTGGTTCGGCAGGACGATGTCCAGCAATAGCGCCGGAATTCCGGCGTTGGCGAAATGAGCGGCGATGCGCGCGCCCATTGTGCCTGCGCCCAAAACGGCGACTTGGCGTATGGTCTTCATTCGGATGAGGTGACTTCCAGCGATGAGTGTATCAACTCTTGAGCAGAGATCCTTCACGTTTGGAGTCCCGCTAAACAAGGGCGACTTCTGTGGGCTACGCGGGCAACGGAGGCCGTCGCGAGTGTCGCTGTTCATTTGATGGTCCGCGTCGGCCCCTGCCCGCTTCTGTGAAACTTGCGCGGAACGGGATCGGCGTAAAAAGTGCCGTGGACTAATGGCGGATCGTACGGTCGATCGCCTTGCGCTCCAGCAGGCGAGAGCCGAGAAGTCCTGGCGGCGGACGAGGTCGAGTCCTCGATAGATGTGTTGGTGTTGCATGCGTGAGTCTCCTTTCGTGGTTGAGCTCTTGGTTAAGCGTCGAAGGGTTTGATGTCGTCCCGGAAAGCGTTTCTGGTGGCCTCAGGATGGAAGATGTTGTGTTTTGTGTCTACGAAGGTGCATTCGTATTCCTGGGCGAAGCGGCGTTCGTCGAGGCGGATCTTTT
>CAZCPL010000079.1:0-22617 GCA_964500255.1 uncultured Solibacteraceae bacterium
CGCCGCCGCCTTTCCGAGCGCTTGTGGCAAAACCAATCTGGCGATGCTCATCCCGCCCGCTGGCCTCGAAGGCTGGAAAATCTGGACCGTCGGCGACGACATCGCCTGGATCAAGCCCGACAAAGACGGTCGGCTACGAGCCATCAATCCTGAATCCGGCTTCTTCGGCGTCGCTCCCGGAACGTCAATGAAGACGAATCCCAACGCGATGAAGACGCTCGCCACCAACACCATCTTCACCAACACGGCGCTTACGCCCGAGGGCGGCGTTTGGTGGGAAGGCATGACCGACACGCCTCCCGCCGAGTGCATCGATTGGCAGGGTAGAACGTGGACCCCCGCCATCGCAAAGGAAACCGGTGCCAAGGCGGCCCATCCCAACGCCCGATTCACCGCGCCCGCGTCGCAGTGTCCGGTGATCGATCCCGCTTGGGAAGATCCGGAAGGCGTTCCGATCAGCGCCATCGTCTTCGGTGGACGCCGCGCCAACACGATGCCGCTCGTTTATCAATCGTTCAACTGGACAACCGGTGTTTACACGGGCGCAACCATGGGATCGGAAACCACCGCTGCCGCAGCGGGCACCGTCGGCAAAGTTCGCCGCGATCCAATGGCGATGCTACCGTTCTGCGGCTATCACATGGGCGACTACTTCCGGCACTGGATCAAGATGCAGCGCGTGTTAAGCGAAACGCCCCGTATTTTTCATGTCAACTGGTTCCGCCGCGATGCGGAAGGCAACTTCGTGTGGCCCGGTTTTGGACAGAACATGCGCGTGCTGAAGTGGATTGTCGAACGTGCGCGCGGCCGCGCGTTGGCGATCGAGTCTCCCATCGGTTGGATGCCCCGTTACGACAACATCGACTGGACCGGACTCGACTTTCCGAAAGACAAGTTCGACGAGGCCCAGAGGTTCGATCGTCGCGAGTGGCGCAATGAGCTGATTCAGCACGAAGAGTTGTTCATTGACTTGCACGATCACCTACCGAAAGAGCTCGTTTACGAACGCGAGTTGCTCATCTGCCGCCTGTGAGTCTTTACGTTCAAGTCTTGCTCGCGATTACCGCTGGCGTCGCGTTGGGCGTGGCCGATCCCGCATTGGGGACCGCCATGAAGCCTTTGGGCGATGCGTTCATTAAGCTCATCAAGATGATCATCGCCCCCATCATCTTCAGCACCGTGGTGCTCGGCATCGCGGGCGCCGAGGACATGAAGAAAGTGGGCCGCACCGGCGGCTTGGCGCTGCTCTACTTCGAGGTTGTGAGTACGCTGGCGTTGATCGTTGGTTTGACGGTGGTGAATGTCTGGGGTCCGGGACGCGGCATGAATATCGATGTCGCGAAGCTCGACACCAGCGCGATTGCGGCCTATGCGGGTCCTGGAAAGATGAAGTCCACGAAGGATTTCTTCATGGACGTGATTCCGTCCACTTTCGTCGATGCGTTTGCCAAGGGTGAGATTCTGCAGGTCTTGCTGCTGGCCTTGCTGTTCGGTGTCGCACTGCAGCGACTGGGCGCGCGGAGCCAGCATCTGTTCCAGACGATCGAGCGACTATGCGAAGTCTTTTTCGGTATCGTCAAGATCATCATGTATGTCGCGCCAATCGGTGCCTTCGGGGCCATGGCCTATACGGTCGGCGCGTACGGCGTGAAGAGCCTGCTTTCACTGGCGCAGTTGATGGGCGCGTTCTATTTGACCTGCGTGGCGTTTGTGTTCGGCGTGTTGGGTCTCATCGCGCGGCTGCACGGATTCAACATTTTCAAGTTCCTGCGCTATATCAAGGAGGAATTGATGATTGTGTTGGGGGCGTCCTCTTCCGAAGCCGGACTTCCCGGTCTGATGTCGAAGATGGAGAAGCTCGGAGCGGGAAAAGCGACTGTGGGCCTGGTTGTCCCGACGGGCTACTCGTTCAACCTGGATGGGACGTCGATTTATCTGACGATGGCTGCAGTCTTCATCGCGCAGGCTACGAATACGCCGATGACACTCACTCAACAGTTGACGCTGCTGGCGGTGCTGCTGCTGACGTCGAAGGGCGCGGCGGGAGTGACTGGCAGCGGATTCATTGTGCTGGCGGCGACCTTGTCGGCGGTGGGCAACGTGCCAGTGGGCGGACTGGCGTTGATCCTGGGGATTGACCGGTTTATGTCCGAGGCACGTGCGATTACGAACTTCATCGGCAACGGCGTCGCGACGATCGTTGTCGCCAAGTGGACCGGCGATCTCGATTGTTCCGCTTTGGATGGCGAACTGGGAGTAAATCCAAAGCCTGAGCATTGGATTCAACGAAGCTAGTTGCGCACGGAAGTTGCGGTCATGCGATCGAAGAGATCGAGTGCCTTTTTGTTGACTCCCGCCTTCACTTCCACTCTGTTGCCAAATACCATGGACTCGTCCTTCTTGGCATCGTACTTGGGCCAAGCAGCCAAGCCCTTTTTGTTCGGATCGCCAGTGGTTGCGAAGTTTACCCAGTAGTCCACCATGACCGCTGAAAGCGCGCGGTCGGCGTCTTCCCAAGTGCGCGTGGCGTTCAGGTTGCCGAACGCATACTGGATTTCCGCAGCGTGAAACGCACCGTATTTCTGCATGCCCGGAGGCACGCGCGTGAAATAGTATAGATACACCGGTGCCTTTTTCATGGCGCGCGCCCAGGTCCGCATCTGCCAACCCATGCCCTGATCGCGGAAGTTCGCATAGTAGGATTTCGCGGCTTCGTCGTCTGAACCGGCTGGATACAATTGCAGCAATTCCTCCGCATACGCACCGTATCGCTGGTGGATAGTCGCCATGAAGTATTGCGCATTGCCGGTCCACGGCGCGAGTGTGGTTCCTTCGTCTGCGTTGTATCCGGCAAGCAGTGGGACATCGTTGTGCTTGCCTTTGGCGAAGATCTTTGTCACCTCGTCTGGCAGGAACCACTTATCGATAACCGGGCGATGGCTGCCCGGAGCTTTGATCAGTTCCGCAGCGGGCTTGGCGCGGAGTTCGGCGAGCGATTCACCGACTTTCAGGCCTTCTTTCTCGTTGGCTTCGAGTGTGGCTGTGCGCCCGAAGTTCGCGCCGCTTTGGCCGATGGCGCGATGGAAGAGCCCGCGGGCGAGCGGTGAGGCCATGAGGAAGTTGACGGCGGAGGAACCTGCGGATTCGCCGAAGATTGTGACGTTTGCGGGGTCGCCGCCGTAGGCTGCGATGTTGCGGCGAACCCATTCGAGGGCTTTGACCATGTCGAGCAGACCGTAGTTGCCCAATGCCTTGATGTCGGTTTCGCGCGTGAGTTCTGGATGGGATAGGAATCCGAAAACGCCAAGGCGATAGTTGATGGTCACGAGAACGATTCCTTTCGAGGCGAAGTGCTCGCCGTCGTAAGTGGGCGTCGCGCCGGAACCTCGCGTGTATGCGCCTCCGTGTATCCAGACCATGACGGGACGTTTTTCTTTCGCGTTCACGGCGGCGGTCCAAACGTTGAGATAGAGGCAATCCTCGCTCATCAACTTGGGCGGCTGATAGTAGAGTGAGCTTTGCGGATAAGGCAATTGCATACAATCGTTGGCGAACTGCTTCGCTTCGCGAACGCCCTGCCACGGAGTGGGATCGGCCGGCGGCTTCCAACGTTGCGCGCCCACTGGCGGCGACGCATACGGAATGCCTTTGAAGACCCTGATCGATGGGCTCTTTCCGGACGTTCCCACGAGTTCGCCAGTGTGGATGCGTACGGTGTCGGCCGCGGTCAACGAGAACAGCAACAAAACGGAAAGCATGTTCCTGATTATTTCAGAAACTCAAAGCTTCGATGGTTGGCGGCGTTTCTCCGTAGTCGGAAAAGCGGATCCAGGTTGGTTTCACGGCGATGTAGACGATGCCTGGCCACGATTCGCGGCTAGGTCCATCGGGAAAGGCGGTGAAGTAGACTTGTTTCAGTTTCGCGAGTTCCGCTGGATCGATCACTTCGAGGGCGATGCCAACCAGTGCGGACTGGGGTCCGGTGCTGGCGATGCTTGAGATCACCGCCAGCTTGTTCTGCGGATCCGATGCGATGCCATAGATAGCAGCCTTCACGCCGGCATCTTGTCGCGGTTGCAGCATCAGCATAGGATTGCTGTTGCCGGTTTGCACCTGCGGGAACTTGCCATCCCACTTCGCATTGAGGATGTCGAGTTGCCGCCATTGCATGAGTTGGGGCGTCACGCTGCGGTGGATCACGTCGTTGGCTCGCGCCGTGGCCTGGGCCAGAGCGACGGTTTTCTCACCTTCCGCGATTGCCTCGCGGCGTTCGTTCTCGGCTTGCTCGGCCCGTTGAATCGCTGCGACCTTATTCTTGATTGCATGAGCAACCTCTTCCGGAGGCCGCGGCGGGGCGGTGAAGCCCATCTGAACAATCTCCAACCCGATCGGTTCCAGCTTCTTCGAAACCACCAGGAGTGCCTTCTCGGTGATCTCGCTCTGCTTAATGCCGTTGATCTCTTCGGCCGTGTATTCATTGGCGATTTTGCCAATTGCGTTGCGCACCGCATCCCGCAGGAAGCCATGCGTGAACGACGATATGTTGTCGCTGCGGAACTGTACGTAGAAGTGCGGCACCTTGTCTCGCAGCAGTTGATACGACACTGCGACGTCGGCGGTGAAGTGCAGCGCATCCCTCGACTGGAAGCTGATCTCGTCGTTGTTGACGCTGCCTTCGACTGACGAATGCGTCCAGATCGCCCGTTGCACAAACGTCGGGTAATCAAGCACGGTTTCGTTGATCGGGTTGTACCAGACGCGCCCCGTTTGCAAGGGGATGTTCTGTACGCCGCGATCGGAACCTGTCATTTCGACGCGAATTCCCACGCGTCCCGGAGGGATCGTCTTATAGGTGCATCCCATGGTCATCGAGGCGAGCGCGATCACGCCAAGAAGCTCGGCTCGTTGAGCCAAGTCAGAGCCAAATTCCAGATCATCACCGCGAGGCCAACTACGATGGCGGCGAGTACTCTCAACATTATCTTTTCCTTCCGAGACCGCCTTATTGCAATCTGCAATTAAGATCATGCATCCGAAAGGCGATTGCTGTCAAGTAATATCGGTCGTGCGAACGAACAATTCGACGCTTTGTGCGTCGGCGCAACGGCGCGGCCCTTGCGGCGGATGCACGCTGAGCGACATCGTGAGAACGCGGAATCGTTAAAGGGAATTTAATGGATCCGTACGCAACCTAACGCGCGGCAGCGCATCTCACCTCGTGGAGGGAACAAGATAAAGTGAAAAAGATGATTGTGGCCGCGATGCTGGTGATGGGAACCTCGGTCTTCGCCGCTGACCAGAACACTGCAGCCGCGCAGCAGCCTGACCCGCTGGTGTCGGTCCTGAACCAGTTGGTGGATAGCTTGAGCGCCGCCGATGCCGTCACTCCTGCTGAGGGCAACGCCGCCGCAGCCAAGGGCGGCAAGAGCAAGAAAGACACTGCTATCGCGGTAGGTACTGCTGCCGCGATCGGATCCGCGATCGGCGCAATGATTGCGAAAGATGACCGCGCGAAGGGTGCCGCGATTGGCGCGGCGGTCGGGGGTATCGCGGGTTTGATCTACGACCGAATGCACGCCAAAGACGAAGCTGCTAAGAGTGAACCCGAAGCGCAACAGCCTGCGACGGTTCCCGCGAATCCAGTTGGAAAATAAAAAGATTCTGTAAGAAAAAACAGAACAGGTAAGGACCCGTAAGGCGGCGATCTCCGAAAAGAGATTCGCCGCCTTGTTCTTTTTTTACATCCTGGTTACAAACGAACGCCTCTATTCAAGAAGACCGGAACGTCAATCCAGAGCGCCGCACACCATCCCACAGCGGCGCCAGATCTCTACCGATTAGGAGTGTCCCCATGAAGCTTTCACTAGCTATCGCCACGCTAGGCGTGTGCCTATTTTCGAACGTTGCGCTCGCGCAACGAATTCGCGTTGTCCATGCCAGCCCAGATGCGCCCGCAGTCGATGTTCTCGTCGACGGACAGCGCGCCATCGATCGGTTGCCATTCACTGAATACACAGACTACGTGATGCTGCCCGCGGGCCAGCATACGTTTCAGGTTCGCGTTGCCGGAACCGAGACGATTGTCACCGAGACCACTGCGACTTTGGGTGTCGGCCAGGACGTGACTGTGATCGCCGCTGGGTTTGTGACTGCTGGCAGACCGAATCCGTTCCGGCTCATTGTTCTTGTTGACAATAACGCTTTGCCTGCCGATGGCAAGGCTCATGTGCGCGTTGTTCACGCTGCACCGTCGGCTCCGAGCGTGGATGTCTACTTCGGTGGGCCGTTTTTGTCTGTTCGCAATCGCGATGCTGTGCTGAACAATGTTCCCTTCGGCGCCGCCTCGGGATATCTGCCCGTGGCATCGTTGCAGCAGTATGCCGCACGCGTGACTCCCGCCGGCTCGAAAGAGATTGCGATCGACAGCAGCAGATTGTTGTTGGGAGAGAAGTTGATCACCACGTTCATCGCCGTGGACAGTATGGGCGGCGGCGCGCCATTCTACATTCTGTCATTGCTTGATCGCGTGCAGTAGTTACTTGCGATAAAGGGCTTCGACGACGTTGCGGACATACTGTTCGTCGCCAATCGCTTCGGTCACTTCCGGCGGAAACGTCACCAACTGCCGGAAGTGACCGGCAAGATCTTTGAAGACCGCCAGTCGTGAGTTTGCGTCCAACTGATCGCGACGGATCAGCGCTTGCAGTGCCAGAGCCGTGAGTTCTGGCCTGACACGCTGCCGCAGCCTCGCGCATAGGTGGCGATGTTCGAGTAGCGAGTTAAATTTCGACCCGAGAATTTGATCGAGATCTGGTTGGGCAACTTCCGGGACGCGCACCACGACGGTGCCCGCAGCGATGTCTCCCAGGCGCTGCATGCGTTTGTTGAGTAAGCATGTGAAGCCGCCGAGCAGATAAAACGCGGGGAGTCCGTCAACCAGCCGCAACAGGTTCCGGAGCACGATTTGGCTGGGTTCGAGCCTTAGTCCGGCGGCGTCCACGACGCGAAGTTTGAGGATTCGCTTGCCCAGCGTCTGCCCATGCAGCAGCCACTCGCACAAGATTCCATACAGAAAGTTGACGACAAAGAAGAGCAGGATTTGGATCGCAGAGCCGGCATCCACGCTCAATGCGAGAAACGGTGCGGTGAGCATTTGGATACCCTTTCCAATTGCGCCAACCACCATGAGATCGACCGCGAGGGCCATCAGCCGGCTGACCGGGCCAGCGAGAGGAAGTGAAAACTCGATGCCTTCTGGCGTACGGATCGGTAGCGAGTCGTAGTGCGATGGCGAGGTTGCTCTCATGCGGCTCTACGCCCTCCCCGCCAGAGGAAGAAAACCAGGGCAGCGAACTCGGCGCATCCGAAAGCGATCTTCACGCCATACGGCAGCACCGGCTCGTGATACTGCGAGAAAAAGGCTTCTACGATTCCGGCCCATATCAGAAAGACGGCGGCCGCTCCCATGATGGTGACGATATCCGGGCTTGCGATGCGGAACCGCTCGCGTCGGCTGACGCGGCTTCCCCAACCGATCAACGCATGCGCGATGACGAAGCCCGCTTGACCGCCAAGCAGAATGGCGGGGATCTCAATCACGCCATGTGGCAAAAGCCAGCCCAACAGAAAAATCAATTGGCCATCGGCGATGTAATCGAACGCAACCGCGCCGAGAATCACGCCGTTGTAAAAGAGCAGCAATATGGTGCCCAATCCGAAGGTGATGCCCAAGCCCATGGTGAATATGGTGACCTTGGTGTTGTGGGTCATGAGTTCCGCTGAGAAGTGCGCTTTGTGACCGCTGAGGCGTTCCCCTTTGTCCTTCATCTCTTGCGCGACGCGCTCACTGGGCTTGCCTCCGAGGTGACTGAAGGGCATGATGACGGACTTCGCCTCGGGGTCGATCGCCAAGGCGATGCATCCGAACAGCACGCCCAGAACGGTGAGTGCAATCGACATCTGAAACGCCTGCCATCGTCGGCGAAACGTTCGCGGAAACGATATCGTAAACCACTTCCAAGGGTTGAAACTCTTGCGGTCGTGCGATTCGTGGATCTCTGCGTAAGCCCGCGAAACCAACCATTCGAGATAGCGTTTCAATTCTGGCTCTGAGGCGAAGGTTCCGATTTTGTTGAGCGCAGAAGCAGAGCGTTGATACAGATAGTGGAAGCGCTGTGCTTCATCCAAGGGTAATAGCAGATCGGGATTGTTCTCGAAGCGCTTCAACAAAACCTCAAGAGCGTCCCAATGAGGACGCTCGGCTTCGACGAACTTTCCCAGATCGATCAGCATGTTGGAGGTCGAATCGCTGCCGCGCCGGCGTCTTCGAGTGCCGCGCCGATGCGGATCAGGGTTGCTTCGTCCCATAGTCTACCGATGATTTGCAAGCCCATCGGCAAGCCGGCGGGATCCTGGCCGCAAGGCAGCGAGAGCACGGGAAGTCCCAATACATTGATCGCGCGCATAGGCCGCGTTGTGGCGAGGCGCACGTCGTCTTCCACCCCGTCGATGATCATCCGTGTTTGTCCGATCTTTGGTGCGGTAGTTGGCGTTGCGGGTGCGAAGAGGCAATCGCAATGGGCCCAGACTTTGGCGAACTCGTCTTGATATCGCTTGCGGAGGCGCTGGGCGTTCACGTAGTCGACGCCTGGGATCAATCGGCCTTGATCGAAGAGTGCGAGTGTATCCGCGCCGAAGAGTTCGCGTTTGTGCAGATGTTGGCTGACGGCGGCAGTGGCCTCCACCAACAGGATGATGCGAGCCACGGCGTTGATGGCGTCAATGTCCATGACTTCGACTTCTTTCACTTCCGCGCCGAGTGCCGTGGCTGTCTCGGCCATCTTTCGAACGCCTGCCGCGACTTCTGGCTGCGTGCGCTCGAAGTAGTAGTTCTTTGGGATGCCGATGCGAAGGCCCCGAATCCCAGATGATTTTGCTGGAACGCTGCCTCGAAGGCTGGACATCGCTTCGAGACAGATGGCCGCGTCGCGCGTGGTGCGCGTCAAAGGACCCATGTGATCGAGTGAGAATCCGAGGGGAAAACAGCCGTGATTGCTGACGCGCCCAAAGGTTGGTTTCAACCCAACGGTTCCGCAGAACGATGCCGGGATGCGAATGGATCCGCCCGTGTCGCTGCCCATCGCCATAAAGCACATTCCGGTGGCGACAGCCGCACCCGATCCGCCGCTGGAACCTCCGGGGATGCGCTCAAGATCGTAGGGATTGCGCACGGCACCATAGTGAGGATTGGTCGATGTGATGCCGTAGGCGAGTTCGTGCAAACCGGTTTTGCCGAGCATGACCACGCCTGCCTGGTCGAGGTCGCGCACGAGTTTCGCGTCGTGATCGGGAACGAAGTTTTCGTAGATCTTGGATCCTGCGGTGGTGCGAATGCCCTTGGTGAAGATCAGATCTTTGTAGGCGACGGGGATGCCGTGCAGAGGGCCGCGGTCGGTGCCTTGTGCGAGTTCCGCGTCGCTCACCGCGGCCGATCGCAGAGCCTCTTCGCGAGTCACTGTGATGAACGCGTTGACCTTTGGATTGGCGGCTTCGATGCGATCGAGGCAGGCGCGTGTGAGTTCGACGCTGGAAACCTGCCGTGTCCGCAGTTGTGCGGCGGCTTCGAGGATGTTCATTGCGGGCCGCCCGCTTCGGGGAAAGCCGAGAACATCACAGCCGGACTATCTTCCGCGTCTATGCCCGCGGTCAGCGGGCGGAAGGCTTTTTCGAGGCTGTCGAGTGCTGGCGCGATCGCGTCGAGCTGCGCTTCCGGGATCTCGGGGGCCATCGCACGTGCGGCTTGCTTCCAATCGGGCATGTAGAGTCCATTCTACAATCGGTTTGAGGAGTATCCATGTCCGCTACAGCGACCGTTGCGAGTGAAGTCCGACCACCGTTGACTCAGCTCAGCCAAGAAGAGAAGATGTTCCAGGCTTCCGTGCGCGACTTCGCGCGCAAGGAAATCGCGCCGCTCGTGCGCGAGATGGACGAAGTGGGCGTGATCCGCAAGGATCTCTACGCGAAGCTCTTCGAGTTGGGCCTGATGTCGATCGACATCCCTGAAGAGTACGGCGGGCAGGGCGGCAGTTTCTTTCAATCGATCCTCGCGATCGAAGAGATTGCGGCGGTGGATCCTTCGGTGGGCGTCGTGGTCGACGTGCAGAATACCCTTTTCAATAACGCGATTCAACGTTGGGGAACGGAAGCGCAGAAGCGCCACTACCTGCCGCGCATCGCGAAGAATCTGCCGGGATCGTATGCGCTGTCGGAAGCTGGATCCGGCTCGGATGCGTTTGCATTGCAGACTCGCGCGGTGGACGCGGGCGAGCATTACTCACTCACGGGCCGCAAGCTGTGGATCACCAACGCCGCCGAAGCCGGACTCTTTCTGGTCTTCGCGAATCTCAACCCAGAGGCTGGCTATAAAGGCATCACCGCGTTTTTGGTGGAACGCGAATACCCGGGATTTTCGGTTGGCAAGAAGGAAGACAAGCTCGGTATCCGCGCGTCTTCGACTTGCGAACTGATCCTGGATGGCTGCCTGGTTCCGAAGGCGAATGTCTTGGGCGAGGTTGGCAAGGGCTACAAAATCGCGATCGAGACATTGAACGAGGGCCGCATCGGCATCGGTGCCCAGATGCTTGGGCTGGCGCAGGGCGCGCTCAATCACGCACTGGCCTATGCGAAGCAGCGCAAGCAGTTTGGCAAGCTCATTTCGGAGTTCCAGGGCGTGCAGTTTGAACTGGCCGAGATGGCCGTGCAGGTGGAAGCGACGCGGTTGATGGTTTACAACGCTGCGCGATTGCGCGATGCGGGGCTGCCCTATGTGACCGAGGCGGCGATGGCGAAATACTTCTCGTCACAAGTGGCGGAAAACGTAGCGTCGAAATCGATTGAGGTGTTGGGCGGTGTGGGCTTCACCAAAGACTATCCGGTGGAAAAGCTCTATCGCGATGCCAAGATTGGCCGTATTTACGAGGGTACGAGCAACATGCAACGTGTGACCATTGCCAAAGCGCTACTCGCGTAACCGATTTCAACCGAGGTGCATCTGATGAAGTGTATGTTCTCCTTGATCGCTCTAACCGTGGGCCTCGCGATGGCTGCGGATGATAATCTGTCTGAGGCCCGCATTCAGGAAATCATCCAGAAGTTCGCCGAAAAGGAAAGCGAGTTCTCCAAGATCCGCGAGGGTTACACCTGGCGCCAATCCGCGAAGCTGCAGGAATACGAAGAAGACGGCACGCCCGGCGGCAAGTGGGAACAGGTGTGGGATGTGTCGTTCAACCTGCAGGGCAAGCGTACGGAAAACGTGGTGAAGGCACCGATGGCGACCCTGCGGCTGATCCAGATGGATCCGGGCGATGAGCAGGATCTCCGCAGTACGCAGCCGTTTGTCTTAACTGCGGCCGAGCTTCCGAATTATCACGTCCGGTATTTGGGGCGGGAGATGCTCGATGAGATCGGTTGCTTTGTGTTTGCCGTCAAGCCCAAAAAACTCGAAGCTGGCAAGCGATACTTTCAAGGCCAGGTTTGGGTGGATGATCGCGACTTGCAGATTGTGAAGTCGTATGGACGCGGCACAGGCGTTCGCAAGAAGGGCGTGGACTTCCGTTATCCGAAGTTTGAGACGTACCGGGAACAGATCGACGGTAAGTATTGGTTCCCCACCTATACGCTTGCCAATGACGTTCTGCAGTTCGATGGTGGGCAGAATACGCGCATCAAGCAGACGGTTCGCTACGACGACTACAAGCAGTTCAAGGCCGAGTCCACGATCATCTTCGATACGGTGGAAGCGAAGCCCGGGGCTGAGCCTCCCAAGCCGCCAGTGCCACCCGCGACAAAGAAATGAGAACAGGCCCCATGCCTATGGTCGGCGGGGGCCGAACTATCGCCGAGTGATCTGGAGATTCGAGAAGTGCGCGTCGGTTCCGGGGCCGACCCAAAAGGCCACCGCGCCTTGCGAATTGCCATGTTTGAGGTCGTTGACGATCAACGTTGGTTGAGCGCTGCCTGCGGCGCTGACGCAGTCGCTGATGAGTTTAGTGTACGTAAAGCTTCGCGGTCGTGCCATCGACGACGATTTTGACAGGCGTCCACTCGCCCGGTGTAAGATCCACGCAGGACTCGTACTTCTCCGGGAACTCTTTGCGAAGCCGATGCCAGGGAAACTCGGGAAACGAAATGTACTGCGACGAGTGATTCCTGCGCACCTGATCCTCGGCGCGTCCGTTGGTGGGGCGCAAGTAAAAACACTCGAACTTTTTGGGATCCCGTGCGCCCCGGCGTGCCGGCGAAAGCTGGGTCCACCCAACGGTGCCAGTTGATCTTCGGCACCGGAGTCTTCTTTGGGTGTGACGCGTACGGCCTTGCGTCCTTGATATTCGACCGATTCGATTGTTACCCGATGGGGTTTCAGCGCGTCCATTGGGCCAGAGGGTGTTTGTGCCAACGTGAGAAGAACGGCAAGGATCGCACCCAAAGTATACTTGTGATTGATGATGCAACGCACGATCGTTTTCACCCTGCTGGCCGCTTCGGCGTGCATGGCGCAGGCCACATTCACTAAGGCGCTCACAGGAAATTATGAGCGCTACAAGACCTTTCTCAACGACACCGCGCAGGTGATGCCTGAGGCGGACTATTCGTTCAAACTCTCGCCGGCCCAACGGCCCTTCGGCGAGTGGATAGAGCACACAGCCCTGCTGAACTACAGCTTCTGTGCGAACATCAAGGGCGTTCCGCCACCGCCGGAAACCAAGACGGTGATGGGCCTCACGGGCAAAGACGCCATCTCGAAAGCGCTGGCGGATTCGTTCACCTACTGCGATGCCGCGTTCAAGGATCTGGACGATGCGAAGGCTGTGCAGGAAGTCACCATCGGCGAGCGCAAGGTCGTGCCAGCCAATGTCATGGTGAGCCTGATCGCTTCGCTCAACGAACATTACGGAAATCTCGTGGGCTACATGCGGACAAAGGGCATCACGCCACCGTCCACCGCCCGCGCACAACAACAGAAGAAGAAATAACGATCTATGAAGAGACTCATTCTCCTGCTGCCGCTGCTCACCGCCGCGGCGCTCACCGGCCAGGATCTTCCTCGTCCTGCGCCAGCGTTTTCACTGACGCTTCCCTCGGGCAAGGCGGTTTCGTTGAGTGACTATAAAGGCAAAGTCATTCTGCTTTCCGGCTTGCTCACTACTTGACCGCACTGCCAAAATACCGTTCAGGTCCTGAACGGCATCAACAATCAGTATGCGGGCAAGGGCGTGCAGATTCTGGCTGGGACGATCGATACGGAGGGTATGCCTCCGACCAGGAAGTTCATTGCCCAGTACAATCCCAACTTTCCGATTGGCGAAGGGGAACTGATGAAGTTCCAGGCTTTCGGACAATGGTCGCCGATGATGCGGACGTTCGTTCCGTTTATGTTCTTCATCGATAAGAAGGGCGTGATCCGCGAGCAGTACATGGGAAGCGATCAGGTGTTCTTCAGCGCCGAAGCGGCGAACATCCGCAGGGCGCTGGATAAGTTGATCGCCGAAGGTGGCCCTGCCGCCGCCAATCCCACGAAGTCCGCCGTCGCGAAGCCTGCGGCAGCAAAACCTGCGGCCAAGGCTGCCGCCGTTCCCGCTGCGAAAAAAGCCAGTTGAACGCGTCCTTTCGCAAGCGGTTACTCGATTGGTACGGGGGAGTGCGGCGCGACCTGCCGTGGCGGCGCACTTCCGATCCGTATCGCGTCTGGATCTCTGAGATCATGTTGCAACAGACGCGCGTGGCGGCAGTCATACCCTACTACGAGAAGTTTCTCGCCCGTTTCCCTTCCATACAGTCTCTCGCCGAAGGTCATGAGCCCGATCTGCTGGCGCACTGGGCGGGGCTTGGCTACTACACGCGTGCCCGGAACCTGCAGAAAGCCGCGAAACAAATGTTGAATGGAATGTTTCCGTCGACGTACGATGAGATTCGCGCTCTGGCCGGTATTGGCGACTACACAGCGGCGGCGGTGGCAAGCATTAGCTTCAACCTGCCGTATGCGGTAGTGGACGGCAATGTGTTGCGCGTGATCGCGCGGCTTTCCAACGATCCATCGAACATCGCGGCCCCGGCCACGCGCAAGCGCATTGCAGAGCGTGCGCAGCAGATGCTCGATACGCGGCATCCGGGTGACTACAACCAAGCGATCATGGAACTCGGCGCGACGGTCTGCACACCTCGCAATCCACAGTGTGGCGCGTGTCCTCTGAGCCGTTGGTGTGAAGCGCGTGTTGCGGGGACGCAGACATCTCTGCCGGTGAAGCTGCGTGTCCACAAGCAAGAGCAGCTCGAACTGCAACTGCTGTTGATTCAGAATCGCGCAGGGCGGGTGCTGCTGAAGCCTTCCACCCGGGTTGCCGGTTTTTGGGATCTTCCGGAAGCCGCAGATCTACCACACGCGATTGTTGGGGAAACAGAGGCGAAGTTTTCGCACCAGATTACCTTTCGGCGCTACCGGTGTCTGCTTTCGAGGGCCACACTTAGTCCGATTCCCTCGTCGTTTCGCTGGGCTGCCGAGGGCTTGCCCCTTTCCACAATCGCTACAAAAGCGTTACAAAAGTTGCGTTACCCCCTTCCCAAGACGGAAATTTCCGAATAGACTAGTACCCATTGCCCGTCACGCCCGGTGGGGATGTTGCTTCGTTCTACCGGGACCAAGAATACGAAACTAAGGAAGGTCTATGTCTAGACTGCTCTGGCTCGCTTGTCTACTGATTCCCGAGATATTGATGGGATTCACTCGTAATCCCCCGGCTCGCCGTTCCGGCGTGCCCACTGACGACGCCGGTGCCACCTGCACCGCCTGTCATAGGTCGTTTGCGTTGAATCCCGACACCATCGGCAACGTCACCGTTGAAACCGCCGACACCTACACACCCGGTGTGGCGCAAACCGTGAAGGTCACAGTTTCGCATCCGCAGGCGGTGAAGTGGGGCTTTCAGTTGACGGCTCGTCAGGTCAACAACACCAACGATCAAGCTGGATCGTTCACCGGTGGCGCGGATGTGATTACCCGCTGCGATGGAACCGGCGCATCCTGCGAAGGTGCCCGCCAGTTTGTGGCTCACGCGAACGCTCCAGTTACCGCCGCTGGCACCGGTGCTTCGTTCACCTTCGAGTGGACTCCGCCAGCCAACGAAGTGGGTGACATCATGTTCTACGTTGTCGGCAATGCTGCGAACAATGGCGAGGGCAATCAGAACGATCGCATCTACTCGACCACCAAGCGCCTCTCGCTATCGCCGAATTCTGGATGCTCGAATCCTCGCCCGACTCTGAATCGTGTGATCAGCGATGCCTCCGGCATGCCTGCTCTTTCGCCGAACATGTTGCTCCGCATTACCGGCACCGCACTGCAGAATGCGGGGATCGAGCGTTCGGCTGGCATCGGTAATTTCGCCAACGGCTTTTATCCGAAGCAGTTCAGCTGCGTCGCCGTGGAAATCAATGGGCAGCAGACGGCGATTCTTCGGGCGACTCCAGCAGAATTGACGGTGCAGGCACCTTGGATTGTGGATCCCGGTCCTCATGTGGTGACGGTGATTGCGAATCCTGGCAAGTCCAATGAACTGCGTTCGGATGTCGGCACCGTGATGTCGGCGATGGTGGCTCCGGCATTCTATACGGTGGATAGCAAGTTCGTGCGTGCGCGCCTGGCTGACGGCACGGTCATTGGCGATCCGGATGTGCTTGCTGGTTCGCGTCCCGCCAAGCCAAGCGAGGTTGTGATCATTGCCGGCACCGGGTTCGGACTCACCGATCCGGTTTGGCAGAATGGCGAAATCGTGCTTTCGGAAGCTCGCGTTCCTGGCCCGTACACCGTGATGCTCGGTGAAACCGTGCTCGCGGCTTCGGATGTCCAGTATCTCGGACTCACGGTTGGCTCGATCAGCGGCGCACAGCAGTTGCGCATACGCATTCCGGATTCGACTCCGGATGGAATGATTCCGGTGATAGTCATGATGAACAGCATCACGACGTCGGCTGCCGGTGCGATGATTCCTGTGAAGAAGTAGTGTTTCCGCTCTGGAGAGGGCGATAATGGAAGCTCCCGCCGTTCTGCGGCATTAGAATCCATGTCGTCCTCTCAAGAGCCGTCAACGCCGCTGATGCGGCAATACCATTCCGTCAAGCAGCAGGTTCCCAACGCTCTGTTGATGTTCCGCCTCGGGGACTTCTACGAACTGTTCTTCGATGACGCCGTCACGGCGGCCCGCGAACTCGAAATCACCCTCACAGCTCGTAATAAGGAAAAAGGCGATGCCATTCCGATGTGCGGCTTTCCTTTTCACTCCTCTGAAAACTACATTGCGCGCCTGATCCAGAAGGGGTATCGCGTTGCTCTCTGCGATCAAGTGGAAGAGGCCAAGGCCGCAAAAGGCTTGGTTCGCCGCGAGATCACCCGCATCGTCACTCCTGGCACCGCGACGGAAGCCTCGTTGTTGCGCTCGCATGAGAACAACTATTTGGCTGCTGTTTGCATTCGCGAAAACCGCGCGGGCTTAGCGCATGTGGATATTTCGACGGGCGAGTTCCGGGTCACTGAGTTGGACTTGGATGAAGTTCCGGCAGCGGTTGAGAATCTCAGTGCGCGCGAGTTGCTGGTTCCCGGATCGCTCCGTTTACATGTGGCGCAATGTCTGCAGACTGAAGTGGAAGCGTGGGTTTCGAGCTTCGACAACGCTGAGCGCGCACTGCTCGATCACTTCAAACTCTTGTCCTTGGACGGCTGCGGACTCGAAGCCAAGCCTCTCGCCGTCGGCGCGGCTGGCGCGGTGCTGCACTATCTGCGAGATACGCAGCGTGCGGCTTTGGATCATCTGGATCGCCCTGCGTTCTACGACCGTTCGGAGTCTTTGGTGCTGGATGCGGTGACGGTTCGGAACCTTGAGTTGGTGGAGCCACTGTTCGCGGGCGAGCGACGCGATTCGACCTTGTTGAGCGTTCTCGATCAGACCTCCACCGGGATGGGCGGGCGATTGATGCGTCGCCGATTGCTGCGGCCCTCGATTCAGGTCGCTGAGATCGAACTGCGTCTCGATGCGGTTCAGGAACTGTTGAAACAGACGATTCTGCGCAGCGAAATCCGCAAGCAATTGGGCGCGATCTTAGATTTGGAACGGCTGCTTGCGAGAGTGACCCTCGGCAATGCCACGCCGCGAGAGATGCTGGCCCTGGGGCGTTCGTTGGACGGGATCCCGCCGTTGCGCGAACGCTTGCGCTCTTCGGTTGCCTCGCGATTGCAGGAGATCGCCGCTGGGCTGGATGAGATCCCGGAGGTTCGCGACCACATTCTGCAGAGCATTTCCGATGAGCCTCCGGTGAATATTGCCGATGGCGGAACGATCCGGGATGGCTGCCGTCGTGAACTCGACGAGTTGCGCGATATCAGCCGCAACAGCAAGCAGTATCTTGCGCAGATTGAGCTTCGCGAACGTGCGCGGACGAACATACAGTCGTTGAAGGTGCGCTTCAACAATGTCTTTGGATACTACATCGAAATCTCGAAAGCCAATCTACAGAATGCGCCTGCGGATTATGAACGCAAGCAGACTTTGGTGAATGCCGAGCGCTTTACGACGCCCGAGTTGAAGGTGCTTGAGGTCAAGATCCTCGAAGCCGAGGAAAAGATGCTGATGATTGAGAAAGAGATCTTTCATGCGATCCGGACGCTTGCGGCGTCGTTTGCGGCGCGCATCCGCGCGACGGCGAATGCGGTCGCGGAACTTGATCTCACTGCGGCGCTGGCGCAGGTGGCCTCGGAGAATCGCTATACGCGTCCACAGGTGTCCGCGTCGGGTGATCTGCGGATTATGGCGGGTCGGCACCCGGTGATTGAGAAGCTTGCCGAGCGCGATTCGGTGCGGTTTATCCCCAACGATGTTTTCTTTGGCAAAGAATTTATTTCTGTGATCACAGGTCCCAACATGGGCGGTAAATCGACGTATCTGCGGCAGGCGGCGCTGATTACGATTCTGGCGCAGATGGGCTCCTTCGTTCCGGCGGATTCGGCTGTGCTGCCGATTGTCGACCGCGTTTTTACACGTATTGGAGCGGCGGATAATCTCGCGCGCGGCCGTTCGACGTTCATGGTGGAAATGACCGAAACCGCCGTGATTCTGAACACCGCGACAGAGCGGAGCCTGGTGATTTTGGATGAGATCGGGCGCGGCACGGCCACTTACGATGGCCTTGCCCTGGCTTGGTCTGTGGTGGAACACATCCACGAAAACATCCGTGCGAAGACGCTGTTTGCGACGCATTATCACGAACTCACTGAGCTCGCCGAGCAGTTGGAAGGCGTCCGCAACTTGAATGTCGCTGTGAAAGAGGCGGGCGATCGGATTGTGTTCTTACGCAAAGTGCAGCCGGGCCGTGCGGATCGCAGCTATGGTATCGAAGTCGCGCGTTTGGCGGCGTTACCGCGCTCTGTGATTGAGCGGGCGCGTGAGGTGCTGGCGCTGCATGAGAACAAGGAACACGAGGTGAGCGAGGTGTTGCAGCCTCCTGCGAAGAAGCAGCAGCGGCGTGCGGAACAGACGATGCAGATCCAAATGTTTGAGCCTGTAGGATACGAACTGGCGGCGAAGATCCGCGCGATAAATATCGACGAACTGCGTCCCGTGGAAGCATTGCGGATCTTGCACGATCTCCAGAAAGAACTGGGCAAATGACGATGCGAGTCGCGGGTATTATGAGTGGAACCTCACTCGATGGCGTGGATGTCGCCATTGTGGACATCGATGGTTCCGGCAAGTTTAAGGTTGTCGCGACGCATCACGCGGCTTATCCAAAATTGGTCAAGGCGGCGATTCTCGCGGTTTCGAATGCCGTGGCGCACGTTTCTGCAATCTCGCGCTTGAATTTTCAGCTCGGTGAAATCTATGCTTCGGAGGTGCTTGCCGCTTGCAAGTCGGCCGGGATTGGAATGGAGACCCTCGAACTGATTGGCTGCCATGGGCAAACGATTTTCCACGAGGGCCAGTTGAACACGCTGCAGATCGGCGAAGCCGCCGTGATTGCGGAGCGCACGGGTGTGGATGTTGTGAGCAACTTCCGCGAGCGCGATATCGCCGCGGGAGGGCAAGGTGCGCCGCTGGTTCCGCTGGTGGACTTTATGCTGTTCCGCCACCCGAAGCGCGGACGCATCGCTCTCAATCTGGGCGGTATCGCGAACATCACCGCGATCCCCGCGAACGCGAAGCTCGACGATGTCGTCGCCTTCGATACCGGACCCGCGAACATGATCATCGATGAATTGGTTGCGCGTCTCTCCGACGGCAAAAAAACGTTCGATCGCAACGGCGCGATTGCCCGGACGGGGATCCTGAACCCAGCCCTGCTGGGGGCGTTGCTTTCAGACCCCTATTTCGAACGCAAGCCTCCGAAATCGGCGGGGCGCGAACAATACGGCTCAGAGTTTGTCGAAAGAATGATCGCCTCTGGCCTTCCCCTGCGGGATCTCATTGCCACAGCCACTTGGTTCACAGCCGTGAGCGTAGGGTCGGGTCTCCGCCAAACGAAGGGCGAATACCACGATCTAATCGTGGGAGGTGGCGGTGCCCACAACTCGTTTCTTATGGAATTATTGGAAAAAAGCACCGAATTGTGCGTTACTACCACTGCGGAATTCGGTATCGATGCCGACTTCAAAGAGGCATTGGCATTCGCCCTGCTGGCGTGGCGAACGATTCAACGCAAGCCGGGGAACGTCCGCACGGCTACCGGTGCGAAGCGATCCGCGATCCTTGGCAAGCTCACGCGTGCTTGATGTGGGGATTCTGTGTTAGGAGTAGAAGACTACCGCGTATCGCGTCCGGGCTTTCGGTCGCGTTATGCTCACTTGAGGGAAGAAGGTCTTTAAGGGAAGAAGAGCTATGGTCACCTGTCCAATGTGCGATGCCGTCCTCGATGTGGAAGAAGAAGATCTCGACGCAGGCGACGAACTGACTTGTGAAGAGTGCGGTGAGACGCTTGCAGTGAAGAGCAAAGAACCGTTGGAACTCGCATCCGCCGAAGAAGCGGAAGATGAAGACGAGGAAGACGACGACTTTGAAGACGAAGATGAAGAAGAAGAAAGTGAAGATGAGGAAGAGGACTGGTAGCACGCGGCGCTCGTTTCTCGGTCTGATCGGTCTTTCGCTGTTTGCGGGGAAGAAGAAATCAGCCGATCTCTACGCCATCGTTGCGGGGACGGTTTTTCGCGATCCCGGCTTCGCGTTGCGCGGGGCCGAGGTCACGCTGGAACCGGAACAGGCCGTTGTCAACGGTTCGAAGTTGAAAGGCCAGAAGGCCGTGTCGGACGCGCGCGGTGAGTTCGCTTTCAGGGTGGCTCCGATCGATGGAGCGAAGTACAAAGTCACCGTCAAGGTGCCCGGAATGAAGCCCGAAACCAAAGTTGCCGAGACCCGGGGCGGGGAAGAGCGAATTGACGTAACGTTCATGCTTCTGCCAGCATCGAAGTAGCAGCTATGCGAACTATTCTTGTGTGCCTCTTGCTCATCGCCTCGCCAGTTGTATTCGGGCAGAGCAGGAAAGAAAAAGCCGAAGAGGCGACCAAGCGGTCGATCCAAGGCGTTGTGACTGGCGCGGACAGCGATCAGCCTCTCGAGGGTGCGATCGTCCAGTTGAAGGATATGAAGTCATTGCAGGTGCGTTCGTTCGTCACCAAGCAGGACGGCCGCTATCACTTCTATGGCCTCAGCATTAACAACGACTATGAAGTGAAAAGCGAATTGCAGGGCACATCCAGCAAGACTCGTATGCTCAGCGTCTACGATGCGCGCAAGAAAGCCATCATGGATCTCAAGCTGGAGAAAAAATAATTGTTCCCTCTGTTGTTGTTCCTCACAGCGGTGGTTGAGCCTCCCTCATTTCAACTGTCAACGCTGCAGGGTGCCTCGGTCCAGTATTCGGATTTGAAAGGCGCGAAGGCAACCGTCGTTGCTTTTATCGGCATCAAATGCCCGGTCTCGCAGGCCTATCAGTCGCGAATGAAATCGTTGTTTGCGACTTACACGGCGAAAGGTGTCGCGTTTGTATTCGTGGACGCGAACGCCAATGAATCCGCCGCTGAGATCGAGGTCTACGCGACGCAGGCGCGGATCCCCTTCCCGATTTACAAGGATTACAACAATCGCGCGGCAGATCGGATGGGTACACAAACCACTCCGGAAATGTTTCTGCTCGATGCGGCCGGTGAGGTGCGATATCACGGTGCGATTGACGATGCCACAAACGAGGCTCGCGTCAAAACCCATGGGTTGCGCGATGCGCTGGATGCGGTGCTTGCGGGCAAGGATCCAAAGGTGAAGGAACTGAAAGCGTTCGGATGCGTGCTGCATCGCGCGAAGAAGCAATCATGAGACTCGCATTCTTGTTGGTGTTTTTGAGCTCGATCGCGTCGGCGCAGCAGTTGCTGTTGAAGCCGGTGGATGAAGTATCGTATCCGAGGCTGGTGTCGGGATTCAAGGGCAAGGTTTTGCTGGTGGATTTCTGGGCGACGTGGTGTGTCCCGTGCCGTGCGGAACTGCCGCAGTTGGTGAAGTTGCAGGCCAAGTTCAAGGCTCGGGGACTTGAGATCGTCACAATTTCCGCCGATGAGCCGGAGACCGTGAATGCGGCTCCGAAGTTTCTGAAGAGCACCGGTGCGGATGCGCTGCCGGCTTATGTGAAGCGCGCGAAGGATGACGATAAGTTCATTGGCGCGCTGGATCCGAAGTGGCAAGGGGCGCTGCCGGCGTTGTTCCTTTACGACAAGACTGGCAAGAAGGTGCAGGCGTTCTTCGGGGAGACTCCGATCGCGCGGATCGAAGCGGCGATCACGAAGTTGCTCTGATTAGAAGCCCGCCTGAGTTTCGCCTCAACCGTTGTGCCCGCAGGGCGATGCCTGGTAAAGCCGGGATGAACGTACGCGTGATGGGTCCCTCGATGGAATATGGCGAAGGCATTTCAAATCCCCGTGTTTCAAGCCTTGGGTTCGACGTTTCGAACCCACGAGAGCGATAGAAACCGGGGAGCAAAAGACATGATTTCCGATTGTTTTCCATAGCCTGTCCGGGTTCGTTTCTGTAATTTCCATTTGCATCCGAAGGGTGGGGGCGCCGCGCGTAGTCTTCTTCGTGAACGAGATCGAGAAGGCATTCGCCGGCACGGGCACCGACATGTCGGGCGTGAAGACCGAGATGACCGGCACGATGCTCACGTGGATGCAGGATCGTAGGGCTGATGGAGTCATCGCCATAGGTCCGCCGGGCGCGGCCAAGAGTGAAGTTGCCAAGGCTGCCGGAAACACGGCGGGCATCCCGACGGTGGCGTTCGATCTATCGGCGATGTGGAGTTCGCTGGTTGGCGGATCGGGCGAGCGGTTGCGCTCGGCGTTACACGTGGCCGATGCGATTTCGCAGGAAAAGAACGCCTGTCGAGGTCCGCGCCAAATAGCGGACGACGGGATCTGTCTGTCCGCGATTTGGTTCAAAAGAGACGGTTGACGCCACAAAGGGCGCGGGCAGAAATAGAGTAAGCAAACAAAGAGCCGGATTCATGAACAGTAGGATGGTGCCCGGGGAAGCAGTGGGT
>CAZCPL010000080.1:0-13231 GCA_964500255.1 uncultured Solibacteraceae bacterium
CACCGCTTGGGAAGCTGGAGCCGACGCCGTCAAGATCTTTCCGGCAAGCGCCATGGGTGGAGCCAAATACATCAAGGCGCTCAAGGGTCCGCTACCTCAAATCGACATGGTTCCTACCGGTGGCGTCAATCTCGACACGGTGGCGGATTTCCTCAGAGCCGGCGCTTCGGCCGTCGCCGTCGGCAGCGAACTCATCGACGACAAGACCATTCAGGAAGGCAAGTACGAAGTGTTCGAAGAACGCGCCCGGCAGTATCTCGAGGTCATTCGAAAAGCACGCGCCTGAAAGATTCCGATGCAACTCATGGAAGGACACGCAGAGAAGAAATGAAGATCGAAGGCAAACTCGCAATCGTCACAGGAGGCGCATCCGGCCTCGGCGGTGCCTGCACTCGAATGATCACAGCCTCGGGAGGCAAAGCAATCATCGTCGACATCAATGACGAAGCTGGTTCGGCCATGGCGGCCGAAACAGGAGCGACCTTCATCAAGGCGGATGTCTCGAATGCCGAGGCAATCGAAGCTCTGGTGAAAGCCGCCGGACGCATCGACATCCTCATCAATTGCGCAGGCATCGGCGTCTCCCAGCGCGTGATTTCGAAAGAGGGTGCGGCACCGCTCGCAGAGTTCGAGCGCGTCATCCGCATCAACCTGCTCGGCACCTATAACTGCATCCGCGTCGCCGCTGCAGCCATGGCCTCGAACCCCATCGACGAAGACGGAGAACGCGGCGTCATCGTCAACACCGCCTCGATCGCCGCGTTCGACGGGCAAATCGGACAGTCGGCTTACGCGGCGTCGAAAGGAGGAATCGTTGGCATGACCCTTCCGCTCGCGCGCGATCTGTCGAAGCTTTGTATCCGGGTGATGACGATCGCACCAGGCATCTTCGATACGCCGCTTCTCAGCAAACTGCCACCCGATGTGAAGCAGGTGCTGGGTGCCAGCGTGCCCCATCCCTCGCGCCTTGGAGATCCCGCCGAGTACGCCTCGCTCGCGAAACACATCATCGGCAATGCAATGCTCAACGGCGAGGTGATCCGCATCGACGGAGCCTTGCGAATGCCACCGAAATGATTCCGCTGCTGATGATCCTCACCATCGACGGTCCGCTACATCGGATCCACGGCGAAATGGTGTCGAATGCGATCCACCAAGGCGCGTCTAGAGTGGTCGTTGTCGCTCAAGGGCCCGATGCGCCTGCCGCTGTCGCCATGCGGCTGCCTGGGATCGAAGTGACAGCGAAAGCGCCTCTCGAGGGCGTCTACTACCGGCTCACAATTCGAGAGAGAATTGTTTCCGCCATGCTTCTGCCAGAGCGAGCTTTTGTCGCCCTCGCGGCTGGGATGCTGTTGATCTTTGCGGAGTTCTGCTTCCCTGGAACAGTGCTGCCCGGCGCGTTGGGAGGCGTCATCGCGATGACGGCTTTGTATGGACTGGCGGCATCGAACCTGCGGATGTCTGGCATCCTTCTGCTCTTGGCAGCCGCCTGCCTGTTCGCTGCTTCAGCCTTCAGACCCTGGCATGCATTGCTGGGATTCGGCGCAGCCCTCGCCATGTGCATTGGCGCGATTCTGCTGGTGGATGCCCCGCCCGCCTTCCGAATCCGCCCCTTTATCGCCATCGGAATCACGATTCCATTCGCGCTCGTGACCCTGTTTTTGACTGGAATGGCCCTGCGCGCCAGAGCCAACAAACTTCCGGAACAAAACACCGCAGTTGTGTTTTCATACGCTGGCGATATATTCTCTACTATGAGCGGCGAATCAAGCGAACATGGTAAGAACGCTGACGCCGCGAGAAGGACCTGAATGTCGAAGAACGAGACCGGCGAGTTCGAACTGGTGCTCGGCAACAAACAATTGCTGAGCGTATTCTTTATAGTGGTGATCCTGCTTGGGGTCTTCTTCACGATGGGCTACATCGTGGGACGGAACAGCGCGCCGCCGCTCATGGAAGCATCGAATCGCAAGTCCGATGGACGCCCGCTGATTGTCGACTCTCCGAACGCGCCGCCACCGCCGCAGATCCCGACTACAACGGAAACCAAGCCGCCCGTGGAAGTGCCGAAGCCGGTGGATCCTCCGAAAACCGAACCGAAGCCAGAAGTGAAACCGCCTGAGCCGAAACCCCAAGAGAAGCCAAAGGAAGAGAAGGCAAAAGAGAAAGAGAAGGAAATCAAGAAGCCAGCCGTCGAAGTTTCCGCAGGCAGCACCGGTGGCTCTCCCGCAAAAGGCAGCCAGTATCTTCAAGTCCAGGCTCTCCCGACCGAACAGGCAAATCTGGTCATCGAAGTTCTGCGCAAGAAGGGTTTCACGGCAGCGACGGAATCGGTACCCAACAAGCCTGGACTCACGCGCATTCTCGTCGGGCCCATTGAGGCTGGAACATCGAATGAGGTCAAAGAAAAACTCGATCAAGCGGGCTTCAAGGGCAAGCAGGCTATACTGCGCAAGTTCTGATTTGCCATACCAGCGGGCAGGGGCCAACGCCTCCGTTGCCCGCGAGATTCAGAAGCGGGCAGGGGCCAACGCGGCCCACCAAGGAGTTAGGAACATCGCGGATGCCTCGTTGTCCGCGTATTCCTCATAATCGAATTGGAACCTCTCGTTCAGATTGAACCTGCCCGTCCGCGACTGCCGGAATGGTTGCGGCGGTCTTCCACTCATTTTGAGTCCGTCACAGAACTCAAACGCGACCTTCGGCGTCTAAACCTGCATACCGTTTGCGAGTCCGCCCGTTGCCCGAACATCCATGAGTGCTTTCACCGCGGCGCGGCGACATTCATGATTCTTGGCAACCTGTGCACCCGCGGATGCACTTTCTGCTCCGTCCCCAAAGGCTCGCCGGAAAAGAAAGAGTTCACACTCGACGCCGATGAACCGTCGAACGTCGCGCGTATGGCTCGTGACATGAAGTTGCGTTATGTCGTGATCACCAGCGTCAACCGCGACGATCTCGACGATGGCGGATCCCATCATTTCGCCGAGACGGTTCGCGAAGTCCGCAAAGCCCTTCCGGAAGCGCGCGTCGAAGTCCTCACCCCGGACTTCTGCGGAGACATGGATGCCGTCGCTCGGGTCCTCGACGCCGGTCCACACGTGTTCAACCACAACATGGAAACCATTCCCAGGCTCTATCGATGGATCCGTCCGCAAGCAGACTACCAGCAGTCACTCGACGTTCTGCGCTTCGCCAAAAAGTATCGAGGTGCCGATGTCTTGACCAAGTCCGGCGCCATGGTTGGACTCGGAGAGTCCACTGCGGAAATCGAGCAACTATTGCGAGATTTGCATGCGCATGACGCCGATGTCGCCACCCTCGGCCAATATCTGCAGCCAGCGCGCCGCAACCGCCGCGTGCATGAGTACGTGACGCCCGAACAGTTCGACAAGTATCGTGACTACGGGCTTTCCATCGGCTTCAAGGCAGTCTTCAGCGGACCGTATGTGCGCAGTTCCTACATGGCCGACATCGTCAACGACGAAGCCTCCGCCAGAGGATAACCATGCCTTGGATTCTTGCGTTGCTCACATCGGCGATGCTCATCGCGATCGCACCGCGCATCGGGGCCGCCTACCTCGCGCCAATTGCTCTCGTTCCTCTTCTTTATACATTGCGCCGTCAACACGATGTGCTAGATCGAGTAATCCATGGCCTCGCTGTTGGTATTCCGTATTGGTTCATCGTTTGCCTCTGGATCCAACATGTGCTTTCCGAACACGGCGGGCTCGACGGCGGGCTGGCCTGGTTCTCTTTTCTGCTCTTCTGTTTCTTGAAATCCCTGCATTTAGCTGTTTTCGCCGCAATCTCGGGATACATCCGCAGTTGGTACGTCCCAACGCTGGCTGCGCTATGGGTTGGCCTTGAGCGGACTCACGGAACTTTCGGATTCGCATGGCTCACTCTCGGCGACGCGGGCATCGATATGCCTTGGCTGTTAGGTGTGCCCTCGTTTGTCGGCGTCTACGGGCTATCGTTTCTCTTTGCATCCTCAGCGGCGGCGATTGTACTGACGATCGAAACGCGCAAGCCGAAACACCTCGCCTGGCTGGCTCTTTATGCACTGCCATTGGCGATCTTGCCCCCGACACCGGATGCGCCTACCGAATCGGCGCTCGTCGTGCAGCCAATGATGCCCCAGGCGAGCCAGTGGACACGCGAGTTTCTCGAACAACGGTTTCAACAGTTGATCCGCCTATCGCAGCAGCACGACGCGCCGTTGTTGATTTGGCCCGAGATGCCGGGTCCGATCTACTTTGACGCGGATCCGGCGTTCCATGAGATCGCGGTGACATTGGCACAGTCGAAGGCGCGACACTTTCTGTTCGGAACGGTCACCCGCGCGCCAACCGGCGGCCCCTACAACACCGCGATTCTGCTGAATCCCACTGGTGCGGAAGCTGGTCGCTATCGCAAGATGAATCTCGTCCCATTCGGAGAGTACGTGCCGAGTGCGTTTTCCTGGGTGAATCGCATCACCCAAGAAGCAGGCGACTTTGTACCGGGAGATCAACCGCTGACATTCCCCATGGGAGAGCAACGAATTGGCGTGTTTATCTGCTACGAATCGGTATTTCCCGACTTCGTACGTGGCTTTGCGCACGATGGCTCGACGTTCTATGTGAACATCTCGAACGACGGCTACTTCGGTGAGAGCAAAGCTCGTGAACAACACTTGGCCCTCGTCAGAATGCGCGCGGTGGAAAGCCGTCGTTGGATCATTCGCGCAACCAATAACGGCATCACCGCCGTCGTCGATCCCCAAGGCCGGGTCGCACAGACTTTACCCGAGCGTCAGGCACTGTCTCAGGTAGTTCGCTATGGGGTCTCGACCGAATTGACCCCTTACTCGCAGAATGGCGACTGGTTCGCGTGGGGATGCCTTGCAATCGCCGCGTTCAGAGTATCGTCTTGGAGCCACACTCGATCTGGCGGGCCTTCTCACCGGTGAATCGAAAATTCCGCCGGCGCCGCGAACTTTATGCAGTTCGGCGATCGTCCGAGCACGGAGGGAAACATTGATTTCTATGGAAAACATTCGCCGATGTGGTAGTATTTGCTGTACGAGGTTCATGCCCGTTTGCTCGACTTCCTGCAGCCGTCAATCCAAGCGCTTCAGGACTTCACCATCCTCTCAGGCCAAGCGTTCCGCAATATTTTTCGCAAGCCGCACTACGGCGAAGACATTGCTATGCAGGCCGATGGAATCGGTGTTGGAAGTCTGCCCATTGTCATTTTGACCGGATTTTTTAGCGGTGCCGTGATGGCGCTGCAAATGTCCAAGGCCCTCGCGCAGTACGGCGCAAGCGGACAAGTCGGCCAGATTGTATCCGTCACCTTGGTGCGTGAGTTGGGTCCGGTCTTAACGGCACTTCTGGTATCGGGACGCAACGCATCCGGAATCGCTTCGGAAATTGGCTCGATGAAGGTGACCGAACAGATCGACGCGATGCGCGCATTGGGCACGGATCCGATCCAAAAGCTGGTGACGCCAAGATTGATCGCAACCGCCCTGACGCTGCCGCTGTTGACCATCATTGCCGATTTCGTTGGGCTTTTCGGCGGTTACCTGATGTCGTGCGTCTTTCTCAATCTGACGACGAGCAACCAGTATTGGACCACCGCCTATCGTGCGCTCGACTTTCAGGATGTCGTTCATGGCTTGATCAAGCCCCTGATTTTCGGCATGATCATCGCACTCGTCGGCTGCTTCGAGGGCCTGCGGACAAAAGGCGGCACGCAAGGCGTGGGCCGTGCAACGACAGAAGCAGTGGTGAAGGCGTCGGTATGGGTGTTCATCGTCGATCTCATGATCACTCAAATTTTTGTGAGTATGCCTCGCTGGTAGCCGATGCCGCCCGTACTCAGCTTTGACCGCGTCACCGTGCGTTTTGAGGATCAGGCCGTGCTGGATCGCGTCACATTCACGGTGCAACCCGGCGAAACGCGGATCCTGTTTGGCGAAGCCGGTAGCGGCAAGACCGTGCTACTGAAAACGGCACTGGGCTTGGTACATCCGGAATCCGGCATGGTGAAACTCTTCGAGCAAGAGATCACGGGGCTGAAAGAAAAGCAACTTTTCGACGTTCGAGGCCGGGTAGGGATGCTCTTTCAAGAAGGGGCGCTGTTCGACTCGGCAACGGTGGAAGAGAACGTTGCGTATCCTCTGTTGAACCGGTCTGTCGATGGCGTGAAACCCGATCGGTTTCCAGAAATTGAGCGGCGGGTTCTGCGTGCATTGGAATTCGTCGAGTTGGAACATACTCTTGAGAAATTTCCCAGCGAGTTGTCGGGTGGCATGCGGCGGCGAGTGGGAATCGCCCGCGCGACGGTGACGGAACCGGCCCTGGTGCTGTACGATTCGCCAACCGCCGGACTCGATCCGATCACGGCGAATACAATCATGGCCTTAATCGTGAAAGAACGCGAATTGCGCAACACCGCGACGGTGATTGTGACCCATCGCTATCAGGATGGCCAGATTATGGGCAATTTCCGCTACGATACGACGACGGGAAAAATCTTTCCCAGTCCTCGCGTGGCAAACACGATCTTCATGGTGATGCGCGATGGCAGACTCATCTTCGAAGGCACGCAAGCGGATTTAGAGAGCTCGCCGGACGCGTACATCCGGAAGTTCGTGCGACGATAGGAAAACAGCAGATGGCGCTACAGAACAAAGGTTCATGGGCAAGACTCAAGGTTGGCATCATGGCATTCTTCGCCTTGGTGCTGCTCGCCGTGCTCATTTTCCTGATTACCGGACAAACGACATTATTTACGCCAAAGAGCACACTCGTCACCTATCTGGACGATGCAGCAGCCTTGACCGAAGGTTCTCCGGTGCGGCTCAATGGCATTCTGGTGGGCAAGGTCGACAAGATCACGTTGTCAGGATCGAGCACACCCCGGCGAGTGGTTCGAGTCGATCTGGAGATCGGCGACAAGTGGTTCCCTTCGATTCCAGTCGATTCGCAGTCTGCGATTGCCGCCGAGAATGTATTGGGAAGCAAGTTCATCAATATCAAAAAGGGCAAGTCGGGCCAGACGGTCAAAGCCGGTGCCGAGATCGAGAGTCTCGACACGCGCGAGTTCGACGAAGTGGTGCAGCAAGGCTATTCGCTGTTAGGTTCACTGCAAGGCATCATCAAGAAAGTCGACGCCATCGTTGGACAAGTCGAAGTCGGCAAAGGTTCAATCGGCAAGCTTTTGGTGGATGAAGAGATTTACAACAAGCTGCTGTCGATCGTCAACGAAGTTGACACGATGACCAAAACCTTGAATCGGGGCGAAGGCACGGTTGGCAAACTGCTCAAGGATGACAAGCTCTATGGCGACGTCCGCAACTCGCTTGCCCGTATTGACGCTGTGGTGCAAGGCCTGCAAGAAGGTCAAGGCACCGCGGGAAAACTGTTGAAGGATCCGGCCCTTTACGATGACATGCGCGGAACCATCAAGGACGTTCGCGTGATCCTCGCTGGCATTGAGCGCGGGGATGGCTCGGCGGGCAAGTTGCTGAAGAGTCCTGAACTGCACGACAAGATCGTCGCCACGATTGGCAAACTCGATACGATGATGGATCGCATTAATCAGGGCCAAGGTACGCTCGGTCAGTTGCTGGTGAACCAGCAACTTTACGACAATCTCAACGGTGCCACGCGCGAGATGCATGGACTGATGAAAGACTTCCGCACGAATCCCAAGAAGTTTTTGCGGATCCAACTGAAACTGTTTTGAGCGAAAAGCTACTTACCGTCAACGCCGACGATTTCGGATACACCCACGACGTCAATTCCGGTATCGTTGAAGCGCACCACAAAGGCATTCTGACGGCGACCACACTGATGGCGAACGCACCTGCGTTTGACGATGCCGTGCGTCTCTCGCGCGCCAATCCGACGTTGGATGTGGGCTGTCATCTGGTGCTGGTGGGCGGAACATCGATGCTGACCGGCGAGCCATATCCTAGAGATGTTCCTGGGCTGATCAAGGCGATCATCATGCGGCAAATCAAGCCATATCCTGAGTTGAGAGACCAGATCCGCAAGATTCTGCATGCAGGGCTGAAGCCGCTGCACATGGATACGCACAAGCATACGCATTTGTTTCCCGCAGTGCTGCAAATCGTGGCGAAGCTGAGTGAGGAATTCAAGATTCCGTTTGTGCGGCGGCCCTTCGACTTCCCCATGCGTCCGGGCAAAACGCCAATATCGAAGCGGCTGGTGGCCAAGTCTTTCCAGATCGTTCGAGGCAAGTTTCAACAGTCATTGGCCCAGCACAATTGCAGATCGACTGACTTTTTCGCGGGGTTTTCGTTGACTGGCGCGTTCACCGCGGCCGATCTCGTATCGTTGATTCAGGAGTTGCCGGAAGGTTCCACTGAGTTCATGTGCCATCCCGGCCATTGCGGAGAAGAACTGATGGCGGCGAAGACGCGCCTCAAGCAAAGCCGCGTTGAGGAGTTGGCTGCGCTGTGCGCTCCTGAGGTTCGCGCCGCGCTAAGTGAGACAGGTGTCCGCCTCGTTCGGTATGGGGATTTGGTCTAGAATCGGACTATGCCCACTGTACTTGAAGACCTGGATCTGTACCTTCCCGTCACACTGCACAAGCCGGACCTCACAGAAGAGGAATGGATCGACTTCTGCGCGAAATACAGGGATTTTCGCATCGAGTACTCGGCGGAAGGAAATTTGATTCTGATGTCTGGAACCGATCGAATCACCGGCCGGCGCAACTTTTCCATCTCCGGCCAACTGTGGTCTTGGGTAGGTCGCGAAAACCGGGGAGAGGGTGGAGACTCAAGCACAGCCTTCCTTTTGCCATCGGGTGCGCGCAGGTGTCCAGATGCCGCATGGACGTCACAGGAGACATTGAAATCGGTTTCCTCGGACAAACGCATGCCTGCGATGGTTCCAGATTTCATCATCGAACTGAAGTCAGCATCCGACAGCCGCCGGGAACTCCACGAAAGGATGATCGAATGGAGCCAGGCGGGAGTCCAACTCGCCTGGATGATCGATCCCGAATGGAAACGCGTCACCGTCTTCAAGCCCCGGACCATGCCTGTCGATTTCGACAACCTCGATTCCATTGAAGGCGAAGGACCCGTTAAAGGCTTCGTCCTCGACCTCACGCCCGTCTGGAGCTAGGCTTCTTCTGGCACCGCGGGCAGATGTGTGTGCCGCGCTGCGCCACCACGATCCGCTCTATCGCCACACCGCAGTCATAGCAGGATTCCCCCGCGCGGCCATACACGCGATGCCGATCCTGAAAGCTGCCCTTCCGGCCATCGCCATCCACATAGTCTGAAATCGAAGATCCGCCTTGCTCGATCGATTCCAACAGAATCTGACCCATGATCGCGTGCATCTCGACCGCCCTTCTTGCGGTAACACGCGAGGCCGCAGTCAACGGATGCAGACGCGCGCGAAAGAGAATCTCGTCGACATAGATGTTTCCAAGCCCCGCAACGAAGGCCTGATTCAACAGCAGCGGTTTCAACTTGGTATCGCGCGCTCGCAACCTGGAAGCGAACTCCTGCGCGCCGATCGCCATCGCATCCGGGCCAAGCAATGCAACCCGCGGATTCTGGCCATCGGAGTATTCAATGCGGCCAAACTGCCGGATGTCTTCATAGACGAGCGCACCGTGATCGAGCGCGAAGTATCCGTGTGTATAGGCGTTGCGTTCCGCATCGTGCAAGAGCTTGCCAGTCATGCCGAGGTGGATCGTCAATAGGCCGCCAGGTTCCGCCAGCCCGATCAGAATGAACTTTCCATGCCGACGCACGCCCGTCATCAAGCGGCCTCCGAGGCACGCCGCAAGAGCATCGCGATCCCCGGGTGTGACGAACCGGGAATTGAAATCCGCAGCAAGAATCCGACGGCCGACGATGTGCGGCGCGATCGTGCGAACAACGGTATCGACTTCGGGAAGCTCAGGCACTTAAGGTTCGATCTGGATCAGAACATCATCGCCGTCGATCTTGACAGCAAATGTTTTCAGGCGGAAACGGGCATTGAAATCTGTCTCCCCTGTGCGGCAATCGAATTCCCACGAGTGCCAGGGACAGACAACGGTGTGGCCTTGCAAAACGCCCTCACCGAGGGGGCCTCCAGCATGCGGACAGCGCCCATCCATCGCATGCAACTCACCGTCTACATTGCAAACCACATACATTTCATCGCCGATTTCCGCATGCACCATCGAACCGACAGGCACCGCCGCCACTGATGCGACCTTCACGAATGGCATACTAACAATTGTCCACCATGCGACGGATTCTCATTCTGTTGGCCGCGACCCTGATTGTCGCAACGATTGCCTGCAAGCGCGATCGGACCATTCGTGTCGGCGTTGTGCCCAAAGGCGCAAACCATATTTTCTGGCAGACCGTGCACGCCGGCGCGATCAAAGCAGGCGGCGAATACGGTGCGGAAATCGAATGGAACGCTCCAACGCTTGAAGTGGATTCCGCGCGCCAGATTGAAATTGTCGACTCGATGGTGAACAAGCAGTTGTCGGCCTTAGTGTTGGCTCCGGTGGATCGCAAAGCGCTGGTTGCCCCGGTGGAACGCGCCGTAGCCGCCGGAATGCCAGTGGCCATCTTCGATTCGGACATCGACACGGACAAGCGCGTGTCCTTTGTGGCCACCGATAACAAAGAGGGCGGGCGCATGGCCGCGCGCCGGTTGGCGGAAATCATCGGCGGCAAAGGTAAGGTCGCGGTGATCGGATTCATGGCCGGTTCGGCATCCACAATGGAGCGCGAAGACGGGTTCATCGAAGAGATCAGGAAGTACCCCGACATTCAAATGCTCGGCATCAAATACGGTATGGCGGATCGAGCAAAGTCGATGGCCGTAACCGAAAATCTGATGACCGCGCATTCCGATCTCGCTGGCCTGTTCGCAGACAACGAATCGAGTTCCAGCGGCTGCGTGCAGGCTCTCAAAGGTCGCAATGCCAGGCAGATCAAACTGGTGGCATTCGATGCCTCGGATCAACTCATTCGGGACTTGAAAGATGGCTGGATCGATTCGATGGTGGTGCAGAATCCATTTAAAATGGGCTATGAATCGACCAAAGCCGTCTTGATGAAGTTGAAGGGGCAAGACCCTCCGAAGCAACTCGATTCCGGCGCGACTCTTGTCAAGCCTTCTGACCTGGACAAGCCCGAAATAAAGCAATTGTTGTTCCCTGACATCCAGCAGTATCTGAGCGGAACTCCCGCGGAAAAGCACTAGTGGAAACCATCAACACCGATTATTTGGTCATTGGCGCAGGCGTCGCCGGATTGCGCGCTGCGATTGAGTTGGCGGAAGCGGGCCATGTTCTTGTCGTCGCCAAAGAAAGCTTGCGCGAATCGGCCTCTGAATATGCGCAAGGCGGCATTGCGGTGGCCTTGAGCGACGACGATGAGGTCTCGCTGCACGAGCAGGACACGCTGTATGCGGGCGATGGACTCTGCGATGTGGCTGCCGTGCGGACGTTGGTGGAAGAGGGCCCTGGATCGATTCAGGAACTCATCGAGTGGGGCACTGAGTTCGACCGTGAGGGCCCCAAGCTACTGTTCACGCGCGAGGGAGCCCATTCGCGGAACCGCATTCTGCATGCGCATGGCGATTCCACAGGACGCGAGATCGCACGGACTTTGTATTGGAAGGCCGCCTCATTGAACCGCGTCACGTTCCGCAGTTTCGCGGCGATGACCGACATCCTTCTCGATGAAGCAGGCGCGGCAGCGGGTGCGATGGTCTATCATCACGAACGCGGCGAGCTAATCGAGATCCGCGCCAAGGCCGTATTGTTGGCCACTGGTGGCTTGGGACACGTCTATCTGGAGACGACGAATCCAGATGTGGCAACCGGCGATGGCGTGGCTGCCGCATATCGCGTTGGAGCGGAGATTCGGGATATTGAATTCGTTCAATTTCATCCGACCGCACTGCATCTCGCGGGCGCTCCGCGGTTTCTCTTGTCTGAGGCGTTGCGAGGCGAAGGTGCGTATTTGCGCAATCAAGCCGGCGAGCGGTTCATGCATCGCTATCACAAGTTGGAAGAACTCGCGCCGCGCGACGTGGTCTCCCGGTCGATTGTCGCGGAGGCCGTGGCGACGGGTTCCGAGCATGTGTTCCTCGATCTCACCCACCGCTCCGATCTCGACATCCCGGCCCGGTTCCCGCGTATCTTTGAGACCTGTATGCACTATGGCATCGACCTGCGCACTCAATCCGCACCCGTGTTTCCCGCGGTGCACTATTCGATGGGCGGTGTCTATACAGACCTGCATGGGTTGACCACGGTTCCGAACCTCTACGCCGCGGGCGAAGTAGCAGCGACCGGCGTTCATGGCGCAAACCGCTTAGCCTCGAACTCGCTGCTCGAAGGCATCGTGTTCGGCGCGCGGACGGGTAAGGCGATGCGCGAGACTCGCGCGGCGTTAGCTCCCAAGGCGACAGCCGCAGCCAAGTTTCCTGACGTCGGCGAGAACGAATTGCGGCTGCTTGCCTGGAACGCTTGCGGCGTGCAACGCAATGCGATCGATCTGACAAAAGCTTGCGATTTTCTTACGGGGGTTGCCCGCAGTTCCCTTCCCGATCCGACGCCCGGCGACTATCAAGCGCGTAACATTTGGACTGTAGTGCGACTGATCGCCGAATGTGCCCTAGCGCGCGAAGAGAGCCGCGGCGGCCACTTCCGCACCGATTTCCCGGCCAAAGAGACGCGATTCGAGAAGCACTCTTCGATCACGCGGCGCTCTTCCGTCCGATTCGTATGATCTCTTGCGAACGCTACGGTGAACACGTTCTTCAAATCGGACTCAACCGGCCGGCGAAGCGCAACGGCTTCACCCGCGAGATGCTGCACGATCTGGGCCTTGCCTATGGGCAACTCCACAGCGATGCCTCGTTGCGATGCGGTGTGTTGTTCGCGCATGGCGATCACTTCACCGGCGGCTTAGATCTCGCAAGCTTTGGCAAGGATCTTCTTGAAGACCCGCTTGCATTCCAACCGCCCGTCGACGGCATCGACCCGTTGCGGATCCACGGCGATCCGTGCCGCAAACCCGTGATCGTAGCCGCACAAGGTACCTGTTTCACGGTTGGGATCGAACTCATGCTGGCCGCCGATATCCGGATCGCTTCACCAGGGACGCGGTTCTCTCAGCTTGAGATCAAGCGCGGACTCTATCCGCTCTGCGGCGCGACCTTCCGCATGCCGCAAC
>CAZCPL010000080.1:13241-13620 GCA_964500255.1 uncultured Solibacteraceae bacterium
AGTGCGGTTGGGGCAACGCGCAGCGCTGGCTGTTGACGGGCGATGAATTCGACGCAGCCGAAGCCTACCGGATCGGCTTGGTGCAGGAGATCGCCGCGGATCCGCTGGCCCGAGCCTTGGAACTTGCCGAGAGCATCGCGAAACAGGCTCCATTAGCGGTGCAGGCGTCGCTCGCTTCGTCTCGCACCGGGCGCATCGAAGAGTGGATGCCAGCAATCGCCGCAAGCGAGGACTTGCAGGAGGGCATTCGGTCTTTTCAAGAGCGCCGTCAAGCGCGATTCACCGGAAAATAATGAGGCGGTTGGGCATGAGTCTTGGTATCGCGATCTTGTTTCGCCGCACGGTTGCCGCCTGCGGCGCGGATCGCTTCGGAACGCGA
>CAZCPL010000080.1:13630-22609 GCA_964500255.1 uncultured Solibacteraceae bacterium
GCACGTAACCCGCTCATTTCCAACCCACCGCCTTTCCCCTGTTCTGCTCATCGAGCCACTTCTTCAGAGGAGCGAAATAGTCCATCATCGCTGTCGCATCCATCTGGCGCTGGCCCGTCACGACTTCCAGAGCATCCGGCCAAGGACGCGACAATCCCATGGCCAACATACTCTCAAGCTTCGCGCCCGCTTCTTTGTTGGCGTAAATCGAACAGCGATGCAGCGGATCTTTGCATCCGGCTACTTGAGACAAACCTCGATGCATCTGAAACTGCAGAATCGCCGCCAAAAAGTATCGGCTATAGGGCGTGTTGCCAGGCACATGATACTTGGCACCCGCATCGAACTGAACTTCATCGCGAATCCCCGGAGGCGCGATGCCCTGGTACTCACGGCGCAGCTTCCACCAGCTTTCGTTGTATTTATCAGGCGTAATGTGGGCGTTGAAGACCTGCCACCGCCACTTGTCCACCAACAATCCGAACGGCAGAAACGCAATCTTGTCGAGAGCACGCTTCAGCAGGATGCCAATGTCCTTTGAAGAATCCGGAGCCTTGTCGAGCAATCCGACTTTGGTTAAATACTCGGGCGTCACCGACAAAGCGATGGTATCGCCGATGGCTTCGTGAAAGCCGTCGTTGGCGGAATCGCGATAGAGAAACGGCTGGTTGCGATAGGCACGCTGATAGTAGTTGTGGCCAAGTTCGTGATGCACGGTGGTGAAGTCCTCATCGTTGATGTCGATGCACATCTTGATGCGGATATCCTCGTTGTAGTCGACGTGCCAAGCCGAAGCGTGACAGACCACTTCGCGGTCACGCGGCTTGAGAAACTGCGAACGCGTCCAGAAAGTCGCTGGCAGCGGCGCAAATCCGAGCGAACTGAAAAAACCTTCGCCGTACTTCACCATCTGCTTCGCGTCCACGTTGCGATCTTTCAAAATGCGAGTCAGATCGTAGCCTGGGTCGGCATCCTTCGGTGCAAGCATCGGATAGAGCGCCCCCCATTCTTGCGCCCACATGTTGCCGAGCAGGTGCGCGGGGATGGGTCCTTCAGCCGGAACGAGGTCGCCATACTTCCCGCGAAGCTTGTTGCGCACATAGGCATGCAAGCTCATATACAAAGGCTTCACCTGTTCCCACAGGCGATCGACTTCCTTTGCATAGGCATCGGGACTCATGTCGTATTTGGATCGCCACATGGCGCCCGTATCTTTGAACCCAAGTTCGCGAGCGCCTTTGTTGGAAAGCTGGACGTAGCGTGCAAACAGCGGCTTGATCGGCTTGGAAATTTCGTGCCACCCGCGCCAAGCCTCTTCGATCTCCTTGGGATTGTCACCGCGGGCGACGATGCGAGAGAGGTCCCCCAGATCTTTGCAGTTGTCCTTGTTTTCGTTGGGACAGTATTTGCCTTTGCCGTAGATGCCTTCCATTTCAGCGAGGATCCTGGCGAGTTCAGAGGATTCCGCCTTGTTCCCAGGCGGCGCGACGACAAGCGAGAGTTTCAGTACGCGCAACTGCCGCGCAAGATCCGGCGGTAGCTTCAAGGTATCGAAACGCGCGGCTTCTTTGGCCATTTGCGCGTTGGCGGACATCAAGCGGTCATTGGCTTTGGCCGCCATACGCTCAGTGTCATCTGTGATGTTGGTGGCGCGGGACCAATCGGCAAGTGAAAAGTCCAGGATCAGTTCCAGCAGTCGATCGTTCGCCGAGTCGATGAATCGTTTGGCCTCTGCAACCGTGGGCGGCTTCTTGGCAGCCGTTTGAGCAGAGAGAGAAAACGCCAGCAGAGAGGCGAAGCAGAAGCGCGACAGCATTCTCTCATTATCGCCGCGAGAGCCAATTGGGACTGAGGATCATCGCCGGGAGCGGAGATCACGCACGGGGTGCCTGCGGCAAGACAATGCAATCCGTAACCGCGGTTGAACCAGCCGGGGATTTCCATGCGCACCGTCGGTCCTCCGATCACGTTGGATGGCGGCGCTTACTCATAGCGCAGCGCTTCGATTGGATCGATGCGCGACGCCTTCACCGCCGGATAGATTCCAAACAAGACGCCGACCGCCACAGAAACGGTGAACGCGATGACAACGGAGGCCGTCGTCACAATCGTTTTCCATTCGGCTGTTTGTGCGATCAACCAGGACAAGAAGATTCCAAAGGCTACGCCAAGTGCGCCGCCACCGACGGAAATGAGCACCGACTCGGTGAGAAACTGCCGGACGATGTCCGTGCGGCGTGCACCGGTGGCGCGGCGGATTCCGATTTCCCGGGTGCGTTCGAGCACTGTGGCGAGCACGATGTTCATGATGCCAATGCCGCCAACCAACAGCGAAATCGCCGCAATCGCCACCATCACGTAAGTGAAGATCTTCTGCTGCTGCTTTTGCTGTGCAAGCAGGGCTGCGGGAATGGTGACAGAGTAATCTTCGATCCCGCGATGGGTGGATTGAAGAACCGAGGTCACCACCTTCGCTGTTTCGACGGAATCGGCCTCGGGCTTGAGGCGGATATCCACGCCATCGAGATCGTCTTTCATGAATGAGCTGCGATCCCAATAGCGATACTGCACGGCGCTAAACGGGATGTAGATGGCGTTGTTCTGATCTTCGAGTTTGCCATTTTGCGAGCGCGATGCTCCACCGGCGATGTTGCCGATGACACCGATGACTTCTATCCAATTGTCGTTGACCTTGATCTGCTTTCCAACGCCATAGCCATAGCCGAGTATGCGAAGGGGGGCTGCCTTGCAGGCCAAGGTGGATGAGGCTGCCTTGAAGGACCTCATCCGCCAGGCTGTGGCGCTCAATCTCAAGGCCAAGAAAGATCCGAAGCCTCGGCGGGCAAGCGCCAGACGGGCCGAATAGAGCAGTTTCAGAATTGCCCCTCTACGAAAACCCTGGGAATGCTCCCACAGCAAGGCCAACCGGGGTTTTCACTTCAGCGGAGGCAGGTGCTCAGGTGCAACCAGGAGACGTATCGAACGGGCCACGCGAGGCGTCTTTTCGAGAAGTCCATTGCGTTCAAGTGTCCTGATCATTTCGTGAATCGAGGGACCGGAGACTCGGAAGTACCTTTGCAGGTCCGATTCCGCAGGAGGGCAGCGGTGGACCTTGGTATAGAGGGCGATGTATGCCAAACACTGACCCTGTTTCGCAGTGAAGAAGGGCTTCACATTCGGATCGAGTTTCGGGGCAACCTCGATGCTCACTTGGAAGCTGTCGAAAGCCTGGCCGCCGACCGGGCGAACGTCGATCTGGTAGACCGTCCCCACAATTACTGTTCGAACGGGCTTCTTGAGGGCAGCCTGGAGATCGGCTCGCAACTCCCGCGCCTCACTGTCGGCACCCTTGAAATTGGCGACCCGCGTTCTTGCTCCGTCAATCTGGGCGAACGCCCGGTGCCAATCGGTCGTGTCCTCGGTCTCAAACGAATACACACCGAACGACATTGTGTGGCTACAAAGATTTTCGAGCATCGTTGTCGGTTTGCCCATAGCTCAATTCTACAGCCCCCCAGATGCATTGCGCGCTTGCGAGACGATTGTCAGCGAGCCAGAGTCGAACGCGGGGTTCCTCGCTGCAGGAGAAGAGTTTGCCCTGACAGGCGACGGAACCATGACTATGATTGCGAAACTAAGCTTCGTAGGATTTGAGAATGGAGGCCACCAGATCCGGTGCTTCCATTGGGATGAAGTGGCCACAGTCTACCTTCTGGTCGCAGCCGTTGGGCAGACGTTGCGCCAGTGCTGGATCGCACGGTGACCAGTTCATGTCGAATTCGCCGTCCGCGATGTCGAACTTCGATCGGATAAGGTGGACGGGACTTTTGATTTGGTTGAGTTCAGGATGGAGGTTCGATTCCGCGTCTGAACAGGCTTCGTAAATGGAGGCTTCGAAGTCCGGGTCACAGGCGAGGACCTTGCCATTCAGCGCATGGCGGCAGTAGTCGTGGAGAGTATCTCGATCCCAGGTGTCGAAGGGAGGACGGCCCCGATATCGTTCGAACATCTCTTCGCCTGAGGTCCATTGATTGCGACGCCTGCGTGCGTAATGATCGGTCATGAGCGTCGTGCCGTAGTACGGCGGCGGCAGGATGACGGGATCGAGGAGCAGGAGTGAAGAATAGGTTTTGGGGCGGAGCGCCGCGGCGTGGACGGTGGAATGTCCGCCCATCGAATGGCCGACGCCGATGGCATTGCTGAGGTTCAACGCTTCGGCAACGGCGGCGAGGTCTTCGCCGAATTGTTTCCAGCGAGTGGGTCGCTTGACGGCGCGATGACTACGTCCGTGGCCGCGAAGATCGACGGCGATGACGCGCCAATGGTGCGGAAGTCGGGCCACGATCCGATCCCAGCAGCGGGCGTGGAAGCCTGTCGCATGGGCGAGGATGGCGGTGGGCCCGGTGCCTGCGAATTCCCACACGCCGAGATCGCCGACAAAGCTAAAACTGGGTTCCCGCACGTTGGTGGATTTCCATGCAGCCCTTGCCCGTGGGCAGCATTTTGCCGGGATTCAAGAGACAAAACGGATCGAAGACTCTCTTGAACTTGGCCATCATATCCAAGGTGTCGGACGAGAACTGATCGGTCATCAGTTCCATCTTTTCCATGCCGACACCGTGCTCGCCGGTGATGGATCCGCCCACAGAGATGCAGTAGCGAAGAATGTCCTCGCCCGCGTGTTGAGCCTTTTCGAGTTCACCGGAAATCCGCGCGTCGAACAGGATGATCGGGTGCATATTGCCGTCACCGGCGTGAAAAATGTTCGAGATCCGCAAGCCGTACTTCTCACTGACTTTGCCGATGTACTCAAGAGTCGGCGCGATCTGCGTGCGTGGCACGACGCCATCTTGCACGTAATAGTAAGGGCTGACGCGTCCCACTCCGCCGAAGGCGTTTTTGCGGCCTTTCCACAGGAGATCCCGCTCTTCGGAGTCGCGCGCGACGCGGATCTCCCGCGCGTTGCAGGCATTGCAGGCAGCCTTGATCTGTTCGAGTTGTTCTTCGACCACTTCTTTCAAGCCTTCGAGTTCGATCAACAACACAGCGGCGGCATCCATCGGATACCCAGCGTGAGTTGCTTCTTCCACCATTCGCAACATGACACCATCCAGCATTTCGACAGCGGCGGGCGTGATCGCGCGCGAGGTAATTTCGGCGACCGTGTTGCCCGCGTCGCTGGGCGAGTTATAGATGGCGAGGATGGTCTTGACGGCCTCTGGTGTGCGCATCAAGCGGATGACGATCTTGGTGAACAGGACCATTGTGCCTTCGGATCCTGTAAGCAGGCCGCGCAGATCGTAGCCGATGGGGTCCGCGGCTTTGCCTCCCACTTCGATGATGCTCCCGTCACAGAGCACGGCTTCGAATCCCAGGACGTGGTTGGTGGTGACCCCGTAGGCAAGAGTGTGCGGTCCACCGGCGTTTTCGCTGACGTTGCCGCCGATGGTGCAGGCTTTCTGGCTGGAAGGATCGGGCGCATAGAAGTATCCATCGCGCTGTACAGCCATGGTGATGTCGAGGTTGACGACGCCGGGTTCGACGACGGCGCATTCGTTGGCGAGGTCGATTTCGACGATCTTGTTCATGCGCGAGAATGCGATCATGAGTCCGCCGGCGCGGGGGATGACGCCACCGCTGAGGCCGGTTCCTGCACCGCGTCCGACGAGTGGAAGCCTTTCGGCGTTGGCGAGTTTGACCAGTGCGGCGACCTGAGAGGTATCGCGCGGAAAGGCGACAATATCGGGTTGGTGCTTGTCCACTCCACCGTCGTATTCGTAGAGTTTGAGATCGGAGGCGGAGACGAGAAAGCCACGCGGTCCGACGATGGCTTCGACTTTCTGCAATACCGGCGAGGCGATCATGTTAGAGACTCTTGACCAGCTTTTCAAGTTCGGGGAAGTTGTCGACGATGCCGATATACTTTTTAATTACCCGTCCCTTGCTGTCGATGATGTACGTTTCGGGAAACTGAAACGTGCCGTATTTGGCGTTGACGTTTTGTTCGGGATCGCGCATGGTTTGGAACGCGGGCTTGGTATTCTGCAGAAAGCGCTTATACAGCGTTTCGTTCTTGTCGACGGAGATGCCGAGCACAACCACACCGCTGTCTTTGTTTTGCGCGGCGAAGCGGTTGAGCGCGGGGAACTCTTCGAGACATGGTGGGCACCAAGTGGCCCAGAAGTTCAGGACGAGCACCTTGCCGCCAAAGTTCGATTCTGTAATCTTCTGGCCTGAGTCGGTGGTGATGGAAAACGCCGGAGCGTCCTCATCGGGTTGAACGACTCTTTGTTCCAAGGTCGGATAGACGACCGCGATGAGGGCCGCCGCGAGAACGCCGATTGCGTATTTGATCCACATGCTGGGCTACGGTTTGCGTATCCTTTCCATTCGTTCGTGCATCTAACAGAAGGTCCATGCAAATCACCCGCAAAGTAGAGTTTTCAGCATCGCACCTCTGTTACCACCCGGATTTGTCCGAAGAGCAGAACCGGGCGATTTACGGCCCGGCGTCCAATAAGAACGGGCATGGCCATAACTATATTCTAGAGGTCACACTCGATGGCGCGCCGGACCCGGTGACCGGCATGATCGTGGATCTCAAAGAAGTGAAAGATGTTTTGAACCGCGAAGTGGTCGACATTATGGACCATCGCTTTCTCAACTACGAGGTTCCGCCTTTCGATAAGGTGATTCCGACCGTCGAGAATTTGGCGATCGACATCTGGAAGCGCCTCGATGGGCATTTTCAGGGTGCTGCGCGTTTGAAGAATGTGCGCGTGTTCGAGACCGAAGATCTGTTCGTTGACTACTCGGGCCAATGAGACTGACACGGCGTTATCGTTTTTCGGCGTCGCATCGCCTGTATGCGGACTCGCTAACCGAGACGGAGAATCGGGCGATTTTCGGCAAGTGCGCGAACCCGTTCGGACATGGGCATGATTACACGTTGGAAGTCAGCGTGCGTGGACCGCTTGATGAGAACACGGGCCGGGTAGTGGATCTGGATCTGCTCGATGGTCTGGTGCGGCGAACGATTCTGGATCCAATGGAACACAGCAACCTGAACGTGGATATCGGGGAGTTTCAGGGGGAACTGGTTCCGACAACGGAGAATCTGGCGATTGTCGTTCGTGACCGGATCGCCGATGGTTGGACACCTGTTTTTGAGGCGTCTGCATTTCCCCATGTCGCACTCGACAAAATTCGCATCGAAGAGACGAAGCGCAACATCTTTGAGGTATCAGGATTATGAAGACCAGAGGCTCGGCCGCTATAAAATTGATGCCGTCTCAAGCAACGGAAGTGGACTCCCCCGTTGCCGCGATGGTGCGCGAAGTGATCAAAGAGATCGGTGAAGATCCGTCGCGGCAAGGTCTGTTGAAGACGCCGGAGCGCGCAGACAAGGCGCTGCGATTTTTGACTAGCGGCTATGCAACTTCTCTGGACGAGATTGTGAACGGCGCGATCTTCGATGTCGACACCGAGGGCATGGTCATTGTCCGAGACATCGAGTTCTACAGTATGTGCGAGCATCATATGCTTCCCTTCTTCGGCAAGATGCATGTTGCGTATTTGCCCAACAAGCGTGTGATTGGGTTGAGCAAGATTCCTAGGATTGTGGACATGTACGCTCGCCGGCTACAGGTGCAGGAGCAGTTAACGGAGCAGGTCGCAAAGGCGGTCGCCGAGACTGTGGGAGCACGTGGCGTGGGAGTCATTGCTGAGGCCAGGCATTTTTGTATGATGATGCGCGGCGTTGAGAAGCAGCATTCGGGAACGATTACGAGTACGATGCTGGGCGAGTTCAAGGCGAAGAAGACGACTCGGGATGAATTTCTGGCTCTGATCTCGCAGCGGACGAATCCTTTCTAGTTCCCCCTTGCAATTCGAACACTTGTGTTCGACACTGGACAAGTGAAGGGAAGCGAGTTTCTTCGCAAGTTGAAATCCTACGCCAAACGGAAGAAGTTCAGCTTTCGCTGGGCAAGAAAGCGTAGCTCCGGTAGGTGGTCAAAGACTTGAAGAAGGACTTAGGTCCCGGATTGCTTGCCGCGATGTGTCAACAACTCGGCATTGTGAAAGAAGACTTGTCATGACGTTTACCGCCAGCTTCCCCGCCGTCCTTGTGAGCGAAGGGACCGGACTCGGATACCTCGTTCGATTTCCCGACTTCCCCGAAGCACTGACAAGCGGCGCAGATCTGCAAGATGCCTGCATTCAGGGTGAGGATTGCTTGGCCGAGGCAATTGCCGGGCGCATCGCAAGAGGGGATGCCATTTCAACTCCGTCTCGTTTGAAACGCGGGCAAAAATTAATCGGCGTTCCTCTGTATCTCGCGCCCAAACTGGCGCTTTACCTGGCCATGCGCGATGGCGGCTTTCGGGGTACTGAAGTCGCAAGACGTCTTGGCGTGAGTGAAACCGTCGTCCGACGGATGTTAAATCCCAAACACGTAACGAAGCCTGAAAAGATTCAGGCGGCATTGCGAGTGCTGGGAAAACAGATCGTTATCAGCTTCGAAGACGCCGCTTAGTTCCTACAAAACCTTCGCCGCATCCTTCGCGAAGTACGTCAGAATGATGTCCGCACCGGCGCGACGAATCGACGTGAGAGACTCGATCATCGCTCGATCCAGATCGATCCAACCGCGCTGTGCCGCAGCGTGGATCATGCTGAACTCACCGCTCACCTGATACGCGCCGATGGGCACGTTGAAGCGTTCACGGGCCGCGCGAATGATATCCAGATAGGCCATCGCCGGCTTCACCATCAGCATGTCCGCACCCTCTTCCAGATCCAACTCCATTTCATGGATCGCTTCGCGCCCGTTGGGCGGATCCATCTGATAGCTGCGGCGATCCCCAAACTGCGGAGTCGATTCCGCGGCCTCTCGAAAAGGCCCATAAAAGCTCGAAGCGTACTTGGCGGCGTACGAAAAGATTGGGGTGTTGGCGAAGCCGGTGGTGTCGAGCGTGG
>CAZCPL010000081.1:0-13250 GCA_964500255.1 uncultured Solibacteraceae bacterium
CGGGGCGCAGTCCCAATCGCTGGAGGAAATCAGCCTGGCGGTGCAATCCGTGGCGCAACGGGCCGATGCCGCCGTCGTTCAAGTGATGGCGCTCGCCTTCCATGTCGGTGAAGGCGAAGGCGGCTCTGTGCAATCGCGGCAGGCGAGTGGCTCAGGGGTGATCGTTCATGCTGACGGCTACGTCCTCACCAACGCGCATGTCGTAGGCGGCGCACGCCGCGTCCTGGTGCTGGTGCCGCAATCCAGAGGAAACAAGAAGCTGACGGGCAAGTTGATGTCGGCTGAGGTCCTGGGTACGGACCGGGAAACCGATCTGGCAGTCTTAAAGATTGACGTCAAAGCTGCTGCTCATCTTCAATTCGCCGACTCTGACGCCCTGCGCCAGGGGCAACTCGTGCTGGCGCTGGGTAGCCCCTTCGGCTTGACCAACTCCATCTCGATGGGTGTGATCAGCTCGGTGGCCCGTGAGGTTCGCCCTGACGATTCCATGGTGTACATTCAAACCGATGCCTCAATCAATCCCGGCAACAGCGGCGGGGCCCTGGTAGACGCGCGCGGTCAACTGATCGGCATCAACACTTTCATCGTGACTGGGTCGAGCGGCAGCGGCAGCGACGGCGTGGGCTTTGCTGCGCCCAGCAACATCGCGCGTGCGGTCTACGAACAGATTCGTCAGCATGGCCGCGTGAAGCGCGGCCAGATCGGCATCCTCCCGCAGACCATCACTCCCGAACTCGCACAAGCGCTGGCCCTCCCGCAGGACTCCGGTGTATTGCTCGGCGATGTGAAGCCCCGTAGCGCAGCGGAAGCCGGCGGCTTGGTCGTTCGCGACATTGTGCTTTCCATTAACGGCAAGCCCGTCGAGACCGGCCGTCAGCTCGGAGCGGAGATCTATCAGCACGCCGGAGACATCATCAGCATCGAAGTGCTGCGCGACGGCCGCAAGCTGCCTTTGCGAGTTGCCGTGATGGAGCGTCCGCGCGATCCGGACCGGATTCTCACTTTGCTCACCGGCCCCAACAATCGCGTTGCCAAGTTAGGTATTCTGGCCGTCGACCTGGACGAGCGCGTCACACCGCTGCTCCCGGCCTTGCGCAAACTCTCCGGCGTCGTGGTGGCGGGCACGCTCTCCACCTTAGCTGCCACCCAGGACGCCTTGCAGGCGGGCGACGTGATCTACGCCGTGAACAACCGCTCGGTTCGCGATGTGCAAGAACTGCGCATGGCGGTGCAGGAGATGCCCCATGGCCAACCGGTGGCGCTGCAGATAGAACGCCTCAGCCAACTACAATTCCTAGTGCTGGCGATTGATTAACGATCAGGCGTGGACATTGCCTTCTTTCCCTTGCTCGCCTGTTCGCTAGTCATCCAGTATTCTCTCAGTCTGTCGTCATCGGCGCTCCCTCCACCGACATGACTTCCCGTAGAGCGTGGCCGCGAGTTCAGTGTTCTTGCTGTGCCGTATGTGCCAAAGGTGAAGCTGTTCCAGTATCGACCACTTTGAAAGCGGTTGAACTGGCTCTCATGAGCGAGCATCCACTTCGCCGCCGGCGCCAAACTCCGTGTCCGATTCAAAGTCCAGTCTGTGACGATCCAGGGATGCCGCAACGTGTGAGCCGTCGCCAGGATTGCCGTCCAACACTTGGGAGTCCGTGATCAAGCCTTGCGCGCTCTCAGCCAGAAACACCTTGCGTCCAAATTCCACCGGCTTCTGCGCCTTGCCGCGGTTGATCACTGCGGTGTGCGGTTCGAAAATCAAGTAGACCTTCGCTTCGCTGGGAACCTGTTCCCCTTGGAGCACACGGCGGCGCGTTTGATCGACTACTTGGCTACCGCGTTGGCAATACTCTTCAATCTCTTTGCTGAGTTTCTCGATACGGGCCACGGTTGTCTCGGACATGGGCTTCTTTGTGCGGGCCAGCGCTTTCCGCGCCGTCTTGACCAGTCCTTGTCCGTCGCGGATGACCGCCTCCACAATGCGAATCAGTTCCCGATACTTGAGTGTTCGGTGTTGACTACACTGTTGTGTCGTGATTCTCCGCAGTTGTTGCATCCTGCGACGGGCACTGGTGTTGCGATTGCGGATTCGCGGTCGCTTTGCCGGCAACTGTTCGCATAGTTTCTTCATCAGGCGCTGAATCGTGCGCGACGCGTCCCACAGCAGCATGGCATCGGTCGGGTAGTGAACATTGGTCTCCACCACCGTCGTGTCCACGCGCAGGTGCTTGCCATCCTCCAAGCCCATATCCACGGCTGCGCGGATCACACACTCGTTGATGGTCCGTGTCGTTTCTGTGGTCAGCCGCGTGAAGGCGCGGTTGAACGCATCTTGTTTCGGCACTGGCACCGATTCAAACCCGGTGAACATGCGCAAAGACACACCCTCCTGGATTCTCTCCTGCAGTTCGCGGCAATCCCAGTTCCTGACGCGCATCGGCACCAGCGACCGGAGCACTTGCGAAGGGTTGATCCCAATACGCCCGGCCTTGGCATTCTTCAACCCGCGCTGTAGATCTTTGCGAACCAGTTCCACCATTCCCCCTTGCTTGCCAAGAAAGTCGTGAATGGCCCGCAGGGCGGGATTCATTGGATATTCTGTCCGTCTCTCCAGATCGGCAAAAGTAGGTTGAGAAGCAATCGGCCGCCTGTATTGTGAAACACCGCCAGGCACAACAGAGACGCGGTCCCCAGAAGTTTTCTCACATCACGTTGGATGTCGATCTTCGCTCCTCTGGTAGGTTCCACCCGCAACTACCTGCGAAAACTATTACTTACGCATTTCGCTACAGAAACTAGTTCTTCAACCGCATGAAATAGTTCGTTTGGATCCGCACCAAGATTGGCGCGGCTCCTGAACGACGCGGTTCGGACTGCCAAGCCAAGGGCCATTCGAAGCCGCGACCGTCAGGGGAGCATACGGGCAAGTGGCTCGAAACAAATCATCTGGTCGCAGAGCCTGCGTCATGAACCGGCCGTTCAACGATCCGATGACCGAAAGCAAAATCGTTCCGGCAACGAAGCCGCACCCATCGATCCCATGGTGCGTTCCGCGACGGTGGCACCGACACGTTCTGTATTGGCAAGCTCTGCCGGGGATAACACCAGCAAATAGGCGGCGTTGGCGGAAAGATACAAAACCATCGCCAGAGCGACACCGATCAGCAGCGCTCGGAAAACGTTCTTGCGAGGCTCGCGGATCTCTCCCGCCACAAAGCTCATATTGACCCAACCGTCGTAGGCAAGCAGGCAGGCGATCATGGCGACGCCGAAATCGCCGAACCGCAGCGGGATATCCGGTTCGTTCGCGATGGATGTACGGGCCGGCGCAAGTAACGCGGCGACCACCAATACGACGATGCCCACGATCTTGGCGCCGGTGAGGATTTTCTGCACCCAGGCACCCAACGTCACGCCGCGATAGTTGATATAGGTCAGGACGAACACCAGAAGCAAGGCAGCACCCTTCGCCTGCCAGGGATCCAAAGGCACGAAGTATCCAAGATACCGGCAGAAACTGACGGCAAGCCATGCCATCGAGGCGGTCATGCTGACGAGCAGAAAGGTCCAGCCGCAGAGAAACGCCCACAGCGGACCGAAGGCCTCCCGCAAGAACACATACTGTCCGCCGGTCGATGGCATCGCGGCACCCATTTCCGCGAAGGCGAGGGCACCGAAGAAGGTGAGGATTCCAGCCGCCACCCACACCGCGGCGATCAGCGGAGTGGAAGGCAGGCTGCGAGCGACATCGCTCGGCACCAGAAAGATGCCGGCGCCGATGATGACGCCGACAACGATAGAAATGGAATCGATGAGGGAGAGTTTGCGCGGTAGTTCGTTCAATTGGAGTACTTGGATAGTGTACTCACGAACTTCTGTGCAATGCCAGGCACAGGCATCGTCGTCACGACAACCTGATTCTTGACCTTCTTGCCGTACATCTGCTTCAGGGCATCTTCATCTTCGCGCATTGTCGCACCTTGTAGCGAGACGCCCGCGAATACGCCACGGGAACGCGACCATGTGAGGATCTCGGCACGCATCGCGGCATCGGTCTCAGCTGAGGTGGAACGGCCCACCGGTCCCGCGGCGGCGGACGCATCCGCGCCCACGGTGAACTTGCTCGAAAGCAAACTGGTCTTGCCGCGGTCGTTCATGATCAGCATAACCACATCGGTTTCAGAACCACCGATCTGAAATCCGATGCTGCCGCCTTCCACCTTAACGGCACCGGGAGCCGACCATCCGCCGTCTTTGCGGCAGGTAAAGAAACCGCGACCGAACTTGCCTCCCACTATGAAGGCGCCTTTCTTCAATCCGGGCACCACCACGGCGCACGAGGCTTTCTTCAGAAGATCTTCGGGGATGCTCTTGTCCTTGATAGACATCACCTCATCCAGGGTTTCAACAGCCGCATTGAGCCTTTTCTCGACATCGGTTTGCGCCGTGGCAAGAGATGCCGCGACAACGGTAAGGATCAGGAATCGCATACCCTATAGTCGCAAAACAAAAATCGGCCTGTGAGTTGCCGACTGTTACCGGGCAATGAACAGGCCGAACCAGGCACCGCCGGTTTCCCGGCGGCACAGCCAAGCGAGAGACTATTGAAGCTTGCGCTTGCCAACGCGAGCGAATCCGAACAGCGCGCATCCCGTGGCCAACATGGCTATCGTGGAAGGTTCCGGCACACCGGTCGGCGGGGGCGGTGCTGCCGCGTCCGCAGTGCCCGCGATGTCCACACGCAAACCCACCGGGCTGGCGCTCGTTGTCGTATTGGTCACGACAAAGTCGAGCGTGTTGGCACCGGCCGTGCAAATGACACCGCAATTGATGACGAAGTTAGTGGGATTCTTGAAATCTCCGCCAGAGATGCCAAGGCTCACACCATTGATGCGGATGTCCGAAACGGTATTGTCCGCAAAGAAGGTGCCCGTGAAGGATCCCGTCGTTGCATCGAAACCCGTCAGGTCGAACGTCGTCCGGAATGTGTAGTCACCCGGCGGAAGAAAGTCGAGCGCGTTTCCGGTCGGCGTGACCCATTGTGCGCTAGGCCCGTTTCCTGCCCAGTAGCTGAAGATGGGACCCAGATTGGGAATCACCGAAAGCGTTCCCGCACCGGAGGGTCCGGCTGCAAGTGACCAGTGGGAATCCACCGCCGGGTTGGTCAGCAAGGTGTTCGCCGAGTCCACTCCCGTGTTGTAGATCGTGATGGGGGCTGCATAGAGGGCCGCGGATACCGCGGCAGCAGCCAAGAAGTTCAGTCTCATTTTTGCTATTGTCTCCATTGCCTGCAAGCAGGTATGACCTACTATCGTCTTCCGGAGGGTATAGGACAAGGGTATAAAGTACCAGGACCAACACCTAGATCGGAAGTACTACTAACCCGGGGTTTCCGTACCAGTGCCCAACCGGGAGTTCAGTAACATCCCTCCCCTCAATCTCCGCTAACATGTAGAAATAATGTGGTTTCGTCTTTTTGGTCTCCTTATCCTTGTAGGATTTCTTACGCAAGCTCAAGATCGGAAGAAGGTAGCGTTGACGCTGGGAGGCGGCGGGGCCCTTGGCCTTGCCCACGTAGGAGTACTGGAGTGGATGGAGGACCATAGAGTCCCAGTGGACTATATCTCCGGAACTAGCATGGGGGCCTTGATTGGCGGAGTCTACGCCTCGGGCATGACAGCCAAAGAGGTCCACGAACTGGTCGTGCTGGTCGATTGGGGACGAGTATTTCGCGGCGGCCCGGAGTTTCGCGATCTACGGTTTCGCCGCAAAGAAGATCGCCGGGCGTTTCCGAATCCAATCGAACTGGGTTTGCGTGGCGGGCTCAAAACCCCCAGCGGATTCACGTCCGGTCAAGGCTTGATTCTGCTGTTGAATCAGCTCTTTCTTGGCTATCCGAGAGACCGGACGTTCGACGATTTGCCGACACCGTTCCGCTGCGTTGCCACCGATCTGGTGACCGGCAATCGGGTGGAATTTGCCCAAGGCTCACTCGCCGAAGCGCTGCGCGCATCCTCCGCGATTCCCGGTGTTTTCGTTCCTGTCCGTCGCGATGGCCAAGTGCTCGTGGACGGTGGCATCGTGGACAATCTGCCCGTGGAATCCGCCTGGTCAATGGGTGCGACGGTGGTCATTGCCAGTGTTTTGCCGATTCCCAAGCTCAGTACGGAAGAAATTCAGGGTATCGCGGCGGTGGCGGGTCGCGCAGTCAGCATCGCGATTGTACAAAACGAACGGCTTTCGTTGCGCCGTGCCACACATGTAATCGAGCCTCCGGTGGCTGATTTTTCGGGAGCCGATTACGAAAAACATGAGGTTCTGATTCAGCGCGGTTACGAAGAAACGGCCAAGCAATCCGCAACGTTTTTGCCCTACGCGCTGAGCGAAGAAGATTGGCGGCAGCATATGGAAAAGCGCAAGGGCGCGCGACGTCCGAATATGCCCAAACTTGAGTTCGTTGAGGTGAGTGGCGGCGACACCGTATCCCGTCTGCGGCTCGACAAGGAACTGAATCGTGACCTTGAGCAAAGCGGGACCCGTGAACGCATCGAAACGACACTTTCGCGCGAGTTCGGCACTATGCGCTACAACTGGATCGACTATTCCACCATGGAACGCGACGGTCAGGCGGGACTTGGGGTGAGGCTGATCGAGAAAAGGCATGGTCCACCATTTTTGTTCTTTGCGCCCGAAATCCGCGGCGAGGACGCGGGACGCGCGAACCTTACGTTGAACGCTCGCGCAGTGTTTACGGAATTCGTTGGCAAGCAGGCGGAACTGCGTGCGGATATTGGGCTGGGGTCACGCACCTTGTTGGGTGCGGAATACTATCGGCGTATCGGCGATCGCGGATTCTTCGCCGCATCGAGGGTATCGTTTTCCCGCACGCAAACGAATCTCTATTCGCTCGGCTTGCGCGCCGGCGAGGTGGACATCAACCGCGGCGGGGTCGGCCTGGACTTCGGCTATACTGCGGCGCGCTTTTTCGAAGTACGTGCGGGATTCGACTATGGCCGCGTGGGCGCATCCTCGCGCGTGGGGACACAAGTGCCTTCGGACAATGACGGCGTCGTTCGCAATGTTTCGCTGCGCATGAGCTACGACGGGCAGGATAGTCCACAGGTGCCGAAGCAAGGCTTGAGAGGCACGGCCCAGGCGGCCTACTATTTCAATGCGCCCCTCAGTTCGAAGTTCCCGTTTCTGCAGTTGGACGGTTCGTACTTTCACACTGTACGGACGACCGACCGATTGTTTGTCTTGTTCGGCGGGGGGTCTAGCTTCGGCAATCGCTTGCCGGTTCCGCTGCAATTGACGCTGGGCGGTCCGCTGCGGCTCGGTGCCTTTGGCATCGGGCAGTTTCGTGGCGATCGCATGGGATATATGACTACCGGTTACTTGAAGAAGATCGGGAATCTGCCTCCGCTGCTCGGCGGGGATGTGTTTCTAGGCGGCTGGGCGGAGGGCGGGCTGTTCGATGCGAATCCTGGCGGATTTACGCCCCCTGGTGGGGCTTGGAAGCAGTCTGGGACTTTGGCCGTTGTGGTAGAAACACCTGTCGGTCCTGTGTACGCGGGCTGGAGTCTGGGGCGGACGGATGGGTTCTGGCGAGGGAAGTTCAGCTTTTTGGTGGGGCGGTTTTTCTAGTCGGATTCAGGCCTGGACAGAATCGCCATCGTACGCTCTCGCAGTGGAATCAATTCCAGGTCGCCGTCCAATTTCGTAGTGCCTCGGGCAATCAAACTTGAGAGTGCTGCTTCCAGGCATTGCAATGCGAGAAGATCCTCGTTGTTTGGGCCATCACATGGCTTCCTCGGTCCGACCTCTGCGTTCGCGACAGTCTGCGTTGGCAAGAACCGCCGGGCCGACTAGATTGTGATAATGCCCGGTCACTATTAGAGTCGCACTTGCCCACATTTTTGACGCGTGATATTCGTGTTCCAACCATCCGGCCGTCTTAAATAGTTCGGTGAGAGCCTGTGCGCCAGCGGCGCCAGCGCGTCTACCGAATTGCCCCCCTGCACTCCGAAGGACTCATCTGCGGAGATATCGAGCGAGTTTTGACCAACGTTTTTTGCGCTGCTTGGGCTGCCGATCAGGTCAGAGAGAAGAGTTTTCAGGCGAGTCAGTATCAAGAATTAGTCCATCGATCCACTCGATCCACTCGACGGCTTCGCGTTCTCGTTCCAGATTTTGACTCATCGCGAGATAGTCGGCTTCCAGTGCGGTCTCCGAGTGGGCGTATGCGTTGGAAGGAATCGTCATGATTGAAATGGCCCGAACTAGCGGCCCCAGTCGGAAAGCTGCTGCAGAACCTGTTGAGCGGCCTTCTGTCCAGCGCTCTTCTTGGAGTTCCCTTGCGCCCGACTGACCCAGTTCTGCCCCGCGCGAACTTCGACGGTGAACATTTTGGCATGTTCCGGACCGTCCTCGCTGAGGATCGCGTATTTGGGTTGGGGCAACTTCAGTGCCTGGGCTGTTTCCTGCAGAGCGCTCTTGTAATCGGAAACGGCCATATCGCCGTCTTCATCGAGATCTGTGGGAACTTGCTCTTCGATGAAGCGCCGCGCCTCGTCGATGCCGCTGTCGAGATAGATCGCTGCAATCAAGGCCTCCACCGCATCGGCAAGCAGCGCACGTTTCTCACGTCCGCCGCTCATTTCCTCGCCGCGACCCAGCAGAAGATACTCGCCGAGACTGATGCCCTGAGCGACTTCATAGAGACGATTGGCGCTCACCAAATGGGCCTTCATTTTGGAAAGGCGCCCTTCTGGATGTCCGGGAAATTTGCGCGTCAGATACTCGCTGATGATGAACCCGAGAATCGAGTCACCGAGAAATTCCAACTGTTCGTTGTCGTTCTGGCCTTGTCCGGGCGGGTTCTTTTCGTAGATACGGGATTTGTGCGTAAGCGCGCGAAGAAAGAGGTCGCGGTTCCGAAACTGGTACCCGATCTCTTCTTCAAGCGATTCCATGCCTACCGGCAACATCTGACCCGTCCCTTGTAAACTGGAAACACGAGCCATGATCGAACGACCACGGCTCGTGCGATTCAAAGCACTATTTATTGTTTCATAACCTTACGGTTTCGCGGGCGCGGCGGGAGGTGCCGCTTTCGCTTTGGCGGTAGCTGCTTTCACCTTCTCTTGGCCCGCGATCTGCTTGATCTGGGCGTTGTCGGATGTTGTGATGGCTTTGTCGAGGATGGCCATCGCTTCGTCGTACTTCTGGACTGCGTTGTAAACCATGCCCAATCGCACCATGGTGGATTGATCGGGAGTTGCCGCACCGTCGATTGCCAGTTTGTATTCTGCGATCGCGATATCGTTCTTCTTGCGGACGAATGCAGCCGCTGCCTTGGCTTCATGCGCCTGCGCCACAAAGTCTTTCATGCGGCCGGCCCACTGTTCGTCGGTTAGCATGCCGTTGGACTTCTTGGCGGTTGGTGCCATCTCGATTACTTTGTTGGCATAGCCGTCGGAACGGGTGAGCTTCTCTTCTTTGTCGAGGTCGAACTCGCGAGTCTTCTCAGCGATGGTCTTGGCGAGCATCGTCAATGCGGCGAGGTTATTCGGTTCCGCTTCGATCGTACGTTCGCAGTAAATGATCGTCTGTTCGGCGTCGCCCTTGGAGCGCGCCGTTTCAGCCGCCATCTCAAGCACGATCACTTTGTATTCCGTATCGGCGAACTTGCCTAGCAGATCTTCGATCGCCTTGAGGCGGCCGTCGAAATCGGTGGCGTTTTGAATCGCCATTAGTGCGTCGACTTCCTTCTGCGACTTCGGCTTCTGCGCGAAGCTCATGCCGGCGGTGGCGATCATCAGGCCAACCGTGAACAGGGCACTCCATCTCATGTGGGACATCTCTCCTTCTCTTCCTTACTGCTGCTGTTTCTTCTTATCCGAGGCTTCCTGCAAGCCTTTCTCCGCCGCTTGCCGTGCCCTCTCCGGAGCACCTTTCACGGCCAATGCCAATTTGTACCGGTCTTGCGCGGTGTCGAGTTCGTTGAGCGAATACGACATGCGGGCAAGGTAGACCAGCGTCCAGACCCTGATCTCGGCTTCCGGATCCAGTTCGAGAGTCTTCTCGAACAGTTTCTCGGACAATTCAAACTCACGCGTCAGCGCCGCGATGCGCGCCAACCCAAAGTACGACTTCGCATGCAACGGACGCGAATCGGTCTCCTGCAAGGCGAGCGAGAACTTTTCCTTCGCCTTAGGATACTGCTTTTGATTGTACAAATCCTCGGCCTCTTCGAGAGTCTTGAGCACTCCCGTGAAGACAACCTCAGATGTCACCTTGATCTTCTTGGTCTCCTTAGCTTCAGCCCATTGGACGTTGGCCAAGCGCTTGTCTTCGCGCTTGAGGTCGATCGCCGAAACCATGTCGCCGTAGTAGAGGCGCATGGCGCGCTCTTGTTGTTCGTAGATCGGCAAATGCTCGAAAAAGTAAGGTGTGAGGATGAACCCTTCCCGAAACGATTGTTCCACAAGCTGTAGTTTCGCGCTGGCAGGCACGGGCGTCAGCCGGGTGTCCACCGCGCGTACCAGCGATGCGGTCGTGAGCAGGTAAAAGTCCTCTTTATAGTGGGTATCGAGTGCGGGCGCGATCTGTGCGAACTGCAGCAAACCGCTCTTTTCTTTTACTTGCTGGGCGAACTTGAAGACCAACGGATCGAGCAGATAGTAAAGATACGAGCGACGGATATCGGCGATCTGCGGCTCGGGCGTGGGCGTCACTACAACGTAGAAGTCGTCCCCAAAACTGCGTGTGTGCACTTGGTTGGGAGGTGCCATGAGTTCCACAAATATCTGAAACCGGCGATTGGTGTAGCCGCTGGTGGGATTCCTCAGAAAGGCATTGGCCTTGAGAATTTCCTGACTCACTTGCTGATGGAAGTTCTCCGCAATGACCTTTTCGTAGGCCGGCTGAATGTTGCGCCAGACGTTTTCGAGATCGGCTTCGTTCCAGAACTTGGCGAGCAGCGGGGTCATCGCTTCGAGCAGCACGGCATCCGGCGGCGGCTCTTTGAGGCCCTTAGAGAGAGCGAAATGAGGCGGGCCGTCGATAGCGAGTCCAAGGGAAATGTAGTTGCTGATGCTTGCGTTGGGGTGGCGCTGGTGGAATTCCTTGAGGTCTTTCAGGACGGCTGGATTCTTTTGCGCGACAAAGTCCCGGATCTTGGCGCGAATCGGGTGGTTGGCACCGGAGTTGGCGTCGACGTCGAGTCCCGCAGCCTGGATGGCGGTGAGGACTGTGAAGAGAGACGGGCTCGAATCGAGCTGGTCGCGCTCTTGCGCGTTTAGGGTCAGTGCCGACAGAAGAATCAGGATTTGGAAAAGCTTCACTGTGTGGTTGTCTCTAGTTTACCGATTCCTCTGTGCTGGGCTGAGAGACGCGCTGGCGAGGGGATCGGTTTCGGATGGCAAGGTGCTTTCTGGCGTCCCGATGACATGTCCTGGAACCCTGATGCTCCCATTGTCGCTGAAACGGGGAAAGCCGGATGCTCAGCGGAAGCCAACTGCGACGTCAGGCTAGCCAGCTAAGCCAACAAGGCTGTGTTTGGGTTCGTTTCCCGCCAGGCATGTTGATCGTTTACATAAATCGCGTGCCCGGTCTAACTGCGAACCCTTATTGCGCACTGATGGGTGAGGGCACAGGACTTCGATCCGACGCTGAATCAGAGCCTGGCACCTGGCCAGTGGCTCCTCAACTTCAAGTAAAAAGGGTGCCGAGGAGCGTAGCGTGAGGGCTGGTGTGTCAAACAAAGCAAATAACGCAGGGGAGTACGATAGATGTCCAAAGAATTGCAAAGAGACCGGGTGTCTCAGGATTACGATTATGCAAACCTCTACATGCAGCGGTACATTGTGGAGTTTCTTCTGGAGGTGCAAGCTCGTTGTGTAATGTTGGAAAGCGCGACGAAGAAGTTCGATGCTTTCACAGAACTGCCCGCCTCCAGTTCGAAGGTTCTGAAGGTCTTGAAGGAAGCTTGGGACGTGTTGGCATTTGCCGTGCCTGCGGTACGTTTCCTGAAACAGATCAAGGCGGCGGAAGCAGCGGTCAAGATCTCGGAAGCCTCGTCCGCAGCTCGTCTGATCAGCATACCGGCCAAGCTAGGCCCGGGTAGATTGGGCAAGGCTTATGACGTCGCGGAGAAAGTCAAAAAAGTGGGCGGGGACGTCTCTGGTTTAGTAGAAAGTGAGTCGGATGCGTGGAAGACGGCCCCCAATGGGATGGAACTGCTCGGTAGGTTCGATGCGAATAAGCCACTAATCCGAGATATCATTGAGGATGCAAAGCGGATCATCAAGTTCTGGTATGCGACCGGAGAGTTCTTGGTAAGCGAAAAATTTGCCCGATTTGCCTTGGTCGAACGCGGCGATCCGCTTCCGGCGGCGACGATGCTCGCTCAGGCTCGAGCGCGCCTACCGCACTCGAACCTTTCCGCCGAAGTTCTTGGCACTATCGAGCTGGAATTCCTGTGGCAGCTGATCGGCACCTATTGCAAAGCAAATGTCACCCTGGTAAACGGAGCTGTCTCGGGACTGAACAATACACAGCGAACTACCTTGATGACCCTTTTCGGATTTCATGTGCCACGATGGGCCTATTTCAAACGGCCCATAGTCGTTTCTGCCGTTGACTTTGTAAGCCTATTCGGAGTGCCGCGTCAATCGATTCAAGTTAACTATCAGATTCGGGGTGGGCAACGTCGGTAGTGGAAACCTAGGTTGTTGCGGCGGACCAAGGAAGCGGGAGGCAACGATCTGCCACTTCCGCCGAAGTCCAGCCTGAATCTCGATCTTCGAGGCTTGGGTTTTGCCGATGGTCGCAAAATTTCAGATAATCGCCCAACGCAATTGGCAGGGACGGGCGTCAGGCGTCTGTCCACCGCGCGCAACGGTGATGCAGTAGAAGTCGTCTCCAAAAACTGCGTCCGTGGACCAAGTTCGGCGGTGCCATCCACGCTCGGCCATGGCGCTCAATTTGCGACCTCCATATACGATCCCAAACCGCGGCATCGAACTCCGCGAACGACTCGCGAAAACCCTTGAGCTCGTCGCCGCTGAGCTTATTGACCTGTCCTTCGATTTCTTCAACCCGGCTCATGTTGAGATGAAAGCGATCTGCTTACTTCAGCCGCAGTTTCACAATCGTTTCCAGATGAAACGTCTGCGGAAACATATCGATCAAAGTCAGATCCGCGATCTCGTATCCACCAGCCTGCAGATCTTTCAGATCGCGAGCCAGCG
>CAZCPL010000081.1:13260-22425 GCA_964500255.1 uncultured Solibacteraceae bacterium
CGCAGCAACTCGCGCACGGCAGCCTTGCCCAAACCAGTCCGCGGCGGATCCGCAATGATCAAGTCCGGAGTCTCCGTCGCGGCAGCCAACCAATCTTCCGCACGATTGAAGACACCCTTGGCCTTCAGGCCAGCGCGTTCCAAATTGAACTGCAGATCGCCGTTCGCGGATCCGCCGATTTCCACCGACGTCACCTTCGCGAACTTGCGCGCCAGCGGCAGTGTAAACAACCCGACGCCCGCGTAAAGATCGAACGCCTTGTCGCCCTCTTCGCCGTCCACCACTGCATTCACCAGGGGCTCAATCAGAAAACGATTCACCTGAAAGAACGACTTGTGATTGACGCGGTACTTATACTCACCGACGACATAATCGAGATGCGGACGATCCGTACCCGGAACGATCTTCGCGCACTCCTCAAAGAACCGCCGCGCCACCGGTTTAGTGCTGCGCAGGACATTCAACTGCACATCCTCGCCATTGGTGAACAACTCCAGCCGCGAAATAAAGCGAGGCAGAATCTGGCGGATCTTGGTGATCGCATCGAACACAACAGGCGAAGCAATCGGACACTGTTCGATCGGAATCAGATCGTTACTGCCCTGCTCGAAATAGCCAAGCTTGCCGTCTGTGATCTGGAACTGGCAGCGGTTGCGATACTCGAACTCCGGCCCGGAGATCACGCGGACCTCGCCCTCAAACGTCACACCGCCCATACGCAGCAACTGCTCGCGAAGAATCCCAGTCTTCAACTGCAGTTGCGTCTCGTAACGCGCGTGCTGATACTGACAACCTCCGCACTTCGTGAAGTGCGGGCAACGGGGCTCGATGCGATCCGGCGAGGGTTCCAGCACGCTCTTGACGCGATGCCAGAACACACCTTTCGAATCACGAACAGGTTCAACGCTGACACGTTCGCCCGGCAAAACAAAGCCGGCGAAATGCGTTTCGCGCTCAGGCTCATGGGTCCAGGCAATGCCGTCCCCGCCATAAACCCATTTTTCGATGCGGACTTCGTTTACGATAAGAGTTCACCCCTCACACAAAATGAAAGCAAGAGTCTTCTCCGGTATCCAACCCACCGGTAGCCCGCACATCGGCAACTATCTAGGCGCACTCAAGAACTGGGTCAAGATCCAGCACGACTACGAGTGCATCTGGGGAATTGTCGATCTGCACGCCATCACGAACTATCAGAAGCCCGAGGAACTTCGACAACAAATCGTCGAACTCGCGGCAGTCCTGATCGCAATTGGACTCGATCCCAAGCATACCAGTATCGTGGCCCAGTCCATGATTCCCGCCCACGCGGAACTCGGATGGATGCTCACCTGCGTCACCCCTCTCGGCTGGCTCGAACGCATGACGCAGTACAAGAGCAAGGCGCAGGCGCAAGAAGCGGTCGGTAGCGGCATTCTGCAATATCCTGTGCTGATGGCTGCGGACATCCTGCTCTATCAAGCCGCGATCGTGCCCGTTGGCGACGATCAGTCGCAACATTTGGAACTGGCCCGCGACATCGCGCAGCGCTTCAATTCGCTCTACGGCGAAACGTTCACGATGCCCGCAACCAAGCTCCCAAGCGTCGGCGCGCGCGTCATGGGACTCGATGAGCCTGACAAAAAGATGAGCAAGTCGGCTACCGGTCCGAATCATGCAATCAGTCTGCTCGACGATCCCAAGGTGATCACCAGGAAGATCATGCGCGCGACAACGGATTCCAATCCCGCAGTGGATTTCGAAACCATGGGCGCGGGCGTGCAAAATCTGCTGGCGATTTATCAGGCATTCACAGAGTGCAGCGACGATGAAGTGAGGAACCAGTTTATCGGCTTGCGTTACGGCGACATGAAAAAGAAAGTGGCGGAAGCTGTGGTGGCCGCGTTGGAACCGATCCAGGCCCGTTATCGCGAGATCACCGCCGATCCCGGATATTTGGATACGGTGCTGCGGGAATCCGCGGCGCGCGTCTCTGTGATCGCTGACGACACGGTACGCAAAACCAAAAAAGCCATGGGCCTCTATACGAAGTGACGGTCGGAGCCTACGCGCGGGTCCTTCGAACCAATCGTAATTTCCGGCTGCTCTGGTTTTCGCAGATCATCAGCGAGATTGGCGACTGGTTCTTTTCCGTCGCCGTATTGAGCTTCGTGATTCATACGACGGGATCGGCAACTGCGATGTCGTTGGCCTTTGTAATGCAGGTGCTGCCGCAGGTGATCGTCTCGCCGGTCGCAGGCGCGTTGAACGACCGTCTGAGCCGCCGCGGCATCATGATCTTTACCGATTACATGCGTGCCGCGATCGTGATGTCCATGCTGCTGGTGCAGGGTCCCGATCGCATTTGGCTCCTGTATGTGCTGCTCTTCTGCGAGACCGTCATGTGGGCGCTGTTCGAGCCCGCGCGCACAGCGTCGATTCCCAACATCACTTCCGGCGAAGACACCGCCATCGCCAACGCGCTGTCCAGCGCGACGTGGGCCGTCAGCTTCGCTGTGGGATCGGGACTCGGCGGCATTGTGCAGGCGTACTTTGGACGCGAGTCTGTATTTGTCATCGATTCCCTTTCGTTCATCGTATCCGCGTTGCTTATCGGCAGGACGCACTTCAGTGAGCCGCACATGCTGGGGCAAAAGCCCTTATCCTGGCGCGATCTGTTCGATTACTCCGAGATCGCCGAAGGCTTCCGCTATGCGCGCCAGGATAAGGCGCGCCTGTACACGATGTTCGTCAAAGCGGGCATGGGATTGATGGGCGTGAACTGGATCGTGCTGCCGCTACTTGGCGAGCGCGTGTTTCCAGTGCATTTGCCCGGCGTTGCCGCGGCGGATTCCGGGACTCTTGGCATGAGCTTTCTGCTTTCGGCTCGCGGCGCGGGTGCCTTTGCCGGCGCACTTGCCGGATCGGCGTACGCTGGTATCGCAATACCTCGCTTGCGCCAGAACATCGCGGTCGGATTCTGTTTGGGCGCGCTGGGATACTTTTTCTTGGCGGCGGCACCAAACTTTGCAGTGGCCGCGCTTTGCGTAATGATCGCGCACGCCGGTGGTTCGATCTGCTGGACCGCTTCGACAACACTCTTGCAGACGATCACGGAAGATAAATACCGTGGACGTGTCTTCTCATCCGAATATGCGATGTCGATGTTGGTACTGTCGACCGTCACTTATACGTGTGGAGTTGCCATCGATGCGGGCTGGTCTCCGCAGCAGGTGTGCGCGATATCCGGTCTCGTCATCCTGGTTCCTGCCGCGGCGTGGATCCTGGCGACGCGCCGGTCTTCGGCTTTCTCCGCATCGAGGCCTTAGACATGCCTACTCGGGCGAGATCGCGACGTCGCGGACGTTCTTCTGCACGGCGACTGACGCGAACAAGCTCATCAGATAGGACATCGCGTAGAAGCCTTTCTCGCTGGATGTAAGGGTCGCGTTCCAAAGTCCCGCGGCCAACAATAGAATGCAGATGCCGACGGATATCCAACAGAGGCCGAAGTAGAGATTGCTGACGTTGATCCCTTCCATGCGGTCTCTCACCGATTTCTGCAACGAAACCGAAGAGAAGAGGCCGTACAAAAGGATGGTCAGGTAATAGCCTTTTTCATTGAGTTGCATTGTGGAATTCCAAAGTCCAATGAGGTAGGTGAGGGATCCAACGAACAACGCAAGCCAGGATGCGCCGATGAATGCGGGCGTAGGTTTTTGAGCCAGAGGCGGAGGCATAGCGCCTATTCTATATGAGATGGCCCATCTTGTCTTTTTTGGTTTGTAGGTAGTCGGCCCGCGACTCGCGGATTTCAGCTACGATCGGCACCCTCTCGGTCACCTCGATACCGGCGGATTCCATCGCCTCGATCTTTTGCGGATTGTTCGACATCATCTTGACCTGGGTCACGCCGAAGTGCCGCAGAATCAAGCCTGGATACTCATAGTCGCGCAGGTCGGCCTCAAAACCCAGTGCGACATTCGCCTCGACGGTGTCATGCCCTCGATCTTGCAGTTCGTAAGCGCGTAGCTTGTTGATGAGTCCGATACCGCGGCCTTCTTTGGGTTCGTAGATCAGCACGCCACGGCCTTCGCGTGAGATCGCTTTCACCGCCAGTTCGAACTGTTCACGGCAATCGCAGCGCAGGCTGTGAAAGACGTCGCCAGTAAGGCATTGCGAATGGATCCGCACCAGCACTGGCGATCGGTCATGGACGATGTCGCCCATCACAACCGCGACCAGTTCGTCCTTTCCGGCGGTGAATCCGTGGATTCGAAAATGTCCATACTCGGTCGGAAAGTCGGCTTCGGCCGCATGCTGTAGCTTGTCCATTAGAAGGGGGGTCTATATTTAGTATAGAGAAGCGTGCTCGAACAACTTATGGTGGTGCTGCTCGTCAAGCTGGCCGTCTCGGCCGGGTTGGCCAGCATTTTGCTGCGGTCCGAGAGGTTCCGAAGGATGTTGATGGGCGAAGACCGGACGCTGCCAGAGCGCGTCAAGATGGCGTTTGTCGGCGCTGCGATCTACGCTCTCGGCGTAGCCGCGCGCGTTTCCACCCACAACAACTATCAAGCCGTCGATCTTTCTCTCGAAGCCAGCCTGTTGTTTGGCATGATGGGTGGCTACGTGACGGGCATTCTCACAGGAATCCTGGTGGCTGTTCCGGCGATGTTGAATGGTGAGTTGCTCAGCATGCCTTTGTTTGCGGCGTTCGGTGTTCTGGGCGGCCTGCTGCGCGATGTGTCGCCGCACGAGGAATCGATCTGGCAGATCACCCCGTTCTTCGAACATGCCCTGTACCGCTTTGTACGGAAACGTCCGGAATGGCGGCAGGCGGGGTTCAGCTTATTGTGCCTGTTCACGATTCTGGTCTGCGAACTGCTTCGATCGGGCGTCGCCGGTCTGTTTCCGGCACAGGCCGCGTTCTCGCTGTTAAGTCTGGTGAAAGATCCAAGCACGTGGGATGTTGTGGCGGTTTACGGAACAACCCTGTTCGCCACGATTTTGCCGTTAAAGATCTGGAACAGCAGTCGCAATGAGCGCAAGCTTGAGACACAACAGTCGAGCTTGAATCAGGCGCGGCTCGAGGCGTTAACCCGCCAGATCAATCCGCATTTTTTGTTCAATACGCTGAACTCGGTGGCGTCGCTGATCCGGACGAATCCAGAAGAGGCGCGGCGCGTCGTCTACAAGCTGTCGCATATCCTGCGGCGATTGTTGAAGAACACCGAGAGTCTGTCGCCGCTGCGCGATGAGTTAACGTTCATCGATGACTATTTGGCGATTGAGATGGTCCGGTTTGGGGACAAGCTGAAGTTCGTGAAAGAGATCCAGGCTGGCACTTTGGATCGGCAGGTGCCCTCGATGTTGCTGCAGCCGATTGTCGAGAACAGCATCAAACACGGACTGGCGAGTAAGATCGAGGGTGGCACGATTCGTGTGAGTAGCCGGTTGGCCGACGACGATCGCCTGCATATCCTGATCGAGGACGACGGTGTCGGGATTCCCGAAGATCGCCTGGCGACAATTTTCGAGCTGGGAATCGGTGTGAGCAATGTGAATGAGCGGTTGAAGGTTCTGTATGGGGATGGCTACCGCATGTGGATCGATTCGAAGTCCGGAGATGGAACTCGAACGGGGATTGAGGTTCCCTGGTAGATGTTGAAAGCGCAGTTTGCGTTTTGTTTTAAGCGCTCGGCAGAGTGTCACCCGACCGTGGATTGCGACATCCAGCTTTTGACAGCGTGAGTGGACGGTACATCTGGTGCGGCGAGAATTTGTCGGCTGCCAATGACTTCTTTTCGCCGCTCCGTGCCTCACACTTCCGCGAGCAGCATGCCGAGGTGACGAGGCTGCTTGGTTTACCGCCCGGATGCCGATTTCTGTTGGCTGGGGAGTATCTGGTTTTCTGGTTCGACTCCTCGCTGTTGTAGATCGGGTGACCGTCAGGGCTTCGTCATTTGTCGAGGACTCTCAAGTTCTGCGTACCGGATGCCGATATGCGGTTAGCCAATGCTTTCCTTTGCGCCCACCGCGTCGACTTTTGTCCCGGCTCTTCCTCAGAATTTCGAAGATCTGGGCGTAGCTAACACACTTGTGCTCGATCTGGTCTTGCGCCGGATGCTGCTCGAGGGCTTTTCCAACCTCGGCAGACTGAGCGAACAGTTGAAGCTGTCCATGCCAATCGTCGACCAGACCTTCCGCCACATGCGCAGCCAGCACCTCGTGGAAGTGAAAGGCATGCAGGGCAACGATTATCAGTTCACACTGTCCCAAGCCGGCAAGCAACTCGCCTCCGAGCGCTTTCAGGTGAATCAATACGCCGGGGCCTGTCCGGTCTCGTTGCAGGACTACCATGCCGCGATCAAGGCGCAGGCCGCGCACGTGGACGTCGACCGCTCCAGCCTCAAGAGTTGCTTTTCCGATCTCGTCATCTCAGATCGTATGCTCGACGATCTCGGCCCCGCCCTGATCTCGCAAAGCTCGATCTTTCTTTACGGTCCGTCCGGCAATGGCAAAACCAGTATCGCCGAACGTATGTTGCGCATTTACAATGACGGCGTCCTCATCCCCTATGCCGTAGAAGTCGACGGACAGATCATCAGCTTGTACGATCCGGTCGTCCACAACCGTCTCGAAGAAGAGGACGACCAACAGGACGTCGACCGCCGCTGGGTGCTCTGCAAACGCCCTTGCATCATCGTAGGTGGCGAACTCGTGCCATCCATGCTCGAACTCAAGCTCGACGAAGCCTCCGGCATCTATTCCGCGCCGTTGCAGATGAAAGCCAACAATGGCATCTTCATCATCGACGACTTCGGCCGACAACTCCTCAGCCCTCGCGATCTGTTGAACCGTTGGATCGTCCCGCTCGACCGGCGCGTCGACTATCTCACCTTGCGCTACGGCGTGAAGTTCCAGATCCCGTTCGAGACCATGGTCGTCTTTTCCACCAATCTCGAGCCCTCCGATCTCGCCGACGAAGCCTTTCTTCGCCGTATTCACAACAAAATTCTCATTGAACCGGTGGACGCCTCGGCCTTCGACCAGATCTTCGGCCGAGTCGCCCAAGCCAAGAACCTTCAAGCCGACCCCGAATCCGCCGAGTACATGCGCAAACTCTGTCTTCGCGAAGGCCGCACCGAACTCCGAGCCTGCTATCCCAACGACATCACCAATATTATGATGTCCATTGCCCGCTACGAAGGCCGCGCACCGATGATGTCTAAATCCGACCTCGAACGAGCCTCGAATCTGTACTTCGCCAAAGGATAGCTAGTGCCCGCGTCTACTTTGCGCAAGCCCGCGACGGGCTCTTTTTCGAGAAGTTCGGCGAGATCCACCCGACATATCAGACTCCGGCGTTTTCGTTGTGGGTGCAGGCGGCATGGGCTTCCGTCCTGATTGTCACGGGGACCTACGAGTATCTCATCGACTACGCGCTGTTTGCGATCTGGCTGTTCTACGGCCTTAGCGTGGCCGGCCTGTTTGTGTTGCGCCGCAAGTTTCCCGATCTCGAAAGACCATATAAAATGTGGGGCTATCCGGTGACACCCGCCTTGTTTGTGCTCGTGGCCGGTTGGTTTGTGGTGAATACCGCGATCGAACGTCCGGGACCTTCGCTCACCGCACTCGGATTGATCGCGTTGGGATTTCCCGCCTATTGGTATTGGACCTCACGACGGCGATCGTAACTCAATAAGTGTCGAGAGCACGGGATGGACTCGAAAGCTACTAAAGCTCTTCGGAGTCTTTCGGGTGAGAGAATCAGCGCTTCTTGGGAGGTGCCAGCGCTCGCTTGATCATCAGATCGCGATCGCCCGTTGACCAGGCGTGCTGAAGATCTTCTTCGGGGAATCCCGAGACGCGCCCCAAGACGATATAGGCAGGCAGCGAGTGCTCGGCATGTTTCCACTTGGCCATCTCGACAATCGAGTCGAAAGCACGTTCTTTGATCTGTGAAAGCACGCGCGGATCGCGCGAATCGGTGAGGTTCACCAGAAAGCGCGCAGCCTGCGTGCGATCGGACCACGAGAGCGAGTTCAGCATTTCGATGAACCACGTTGCCGGAACCTTGATTTCGGCATCCGGGTCGAGCTTGGCCTTTACGGTGATCGCCCCTAGAGCCCGCAGAGCATTCGCGCGAACTGTCTCGTCGCCATCTTTCAAGGCATGGAACAGGTCATCGATGACGCGGAACTTCTGCTTCGCATAACCCAAGACGTATACAGCCATGGCGCGATGTGCGGGATCGGCGGCCTTGCGGCTCACTTCGCGCAGCGCAACGCCATGGGTGTCCGCCAGATCGACAAACTTGAGCTGCGCTTCGCGCGCGGGCAGATAGCGCATCAGCGAGTGGCCCTCGGTGAGATCCTCTTCGGGGATGTTCGCTTTGGCCGCTTCGGTGACCTGTTCGAGAAACGCCAGATAGGCGGTTTCGACATCCTTGGGAACTTGCAGGTCTTCTTCCGGCTCGGCCCTGTATGTGAAGTGGGTGGAGCCTTTTTCCTCAATGCCGACGTAGAGGATTGCCTTGCCCGCCTCGCAGCAGATGGCCCGCAACTGCGCGCCAACCACTCCGGTCACGAAATTCAGCTTGAGTTCCGTTTCACCTTTACTGGCGGGCATCGGGCTGCCTTCGGCGAAGCCGAGCGCCTTGCGCAGCTTTTCGATGGGAACCCTTTTGACTCCGTAGAAGTCGACGATCGCCACTTCTGGGCGCTGGGCCGGGAGCAGTGGACACAAGGCGAGGATGAAAACGAGATGTCGCAAGTAAGTGGAATGGACGCGCCAACCGGTCAACTGGTGTACGCCTGTTTTTCGGCCAGATCGCCGATAAACGGCAGCTTCCACCGCTCACCCTGATAGGCCTTCATCATGAGGACGATCCACAACCCCAGCCATGCGAGCGCGAAAAGCCCCAGCAACGCAGTGCCCAGGGCGATGCCAACGAACGGGAGGAACGCCATGACTCCCGTAAAGATGAGGAGGGCGAACCAGAGCAGAAACACAGCAATACTGACAAAGATGCTCTGAAACGCATGGAATCGCACGGTGCGATTTTTGCTGTACGGTTCCAGCACGAGAAACAGGACACCCGATAAGGCACCCATCGCATACGCGAGCGTGCAGACTAAGTTTTCAGGCATGTCGGTGGTGCCAGTTTGCGCAGCAGGGGGCGGC
>CAZCPL010000082.1:0-22369 GCA_964500255.1 uncultured Solibacteraceae bacterium
GAATGAGCTCCGTCGGCTCCGTGGGAACCAACATTCGCCGCAGTGGCTCCACCGGTAGATCAGCGCCGATCATTTTCGCGATCGGGGCCGCCCACGCGCCCGCCGCGTTCACGACATTGCGTGTCGCAATCGTGCCCTTTGAAGTCATCACAGCACTCACGCCCTGCTCGTCGGTCTCGATCCCGGTCACTTCGCATTCGCGCAGAATCTTCGCGCCACGTTCTAACGCGTAACTGGTGAACCCGTTCATTAGCGAATAGGGATCCACAAAGCCGTCTGTCGAACAAAAGTTCCCACCCAACACGTCAACGGTTTTCATCCGCGGCATGATGGCCGAAATCTCAGCGGCGCTCAGTTGCCTCACGGTTTGCAGACCCGCGGCCCGCTGCAGGTCGAAGGTCGTTTGGAGGTAGTCGAGATGCTTCTGATTCGTCGCCAGGAACAGGTAGCCTTGCGGCTTGTAGCCGGACGGATATCCCAGTCGCTCGTCGTAGGTGCGAAAGAACTCGATCGAGAACAGCGACAGCTTGATGTTCAGTTCCGTCGAGAACTGCGCGCGGACGCCGCCCATGCTCTTGCCCGTCGATCCTTTGCCCTGATGCTGTTCGCGTTCGAGCAGCAGGACGTTGCTGTAGCCGGCTTCCACCAGATGGTAGGCAATCGACGACCCCACAACTCCCGATCCAATGATCACCACATCTGCGGACAAACTCACTTCACACCCTCCGGCAGCGCGAACGCCACATATGAACCTTGAACTTTGGTCTGTGTTCCCGCCGTCAGGCCCACCTGACCTGCTGCGCAAAATACGATGTACTGCCGCCCCTTCATCTCGAACACCGCGGGGATGCCCTCAAGCGCCGCATCGGTCTCGGCTTCCCACAAAGGTTTGCCGGTCTCGACGTCGAGTGCGCGAACCTTGCGATCGCGTGTGCCAGTGAAGATGATCCCTCCGGCGGTCACCACCGGTCCGACCTTCGGCATATGCGAGCCAGTGTCCTTGAAGCCCTTCGCCGCAAGTTCCGGAACCTCGCCCAGCGGAATCTGCCATTTGATCGTGCCTTGATTCAAGTCGTAGGCTGTCAGCGACGACCATGGCGGTTTGATCGGAGACAGGCCATCGCTTGCGATCATGAATCCAAAACCCGTGTAATAGCGATCTTCCGGAGATCCGCTCACCGCGGCGCGGGCAGGGTTGTAGAGATACGCGATCAGGTTCTCGATATCGCCCGCCTTCAACTTCTCGCCAAAGGCTGGCATCCGCTTACCACCGCTGCGAATCGCGCCGCTGAGTTCCGAGTGATTCAAACGCACCGCAACATCGGCCAACGGCGGAACAGACTTCTGCGCATCCCCGCGCCGATTCGCCTGATGACATCCCTGGCAATTTGTTCGATACAAAAGCAGTCCCTTTTGTTCTGGAAACAGTGCCTGCGGCTGATTGATGGCCGCGTTGTTTTCAGGCTCCATGCGCAGCATCGCCGGTAAGTCTTTGGACACCACATACAGCGCCCCCTCTTCCGGATTCACCGCTGCCCCGCCCCAATTCGCTCCGCCATTGTTGCCAGGCATCTGAATCGATCCTCGCTTGCTCGGAGGCGTAAACAAGCCTTCGTTGCGCGCGCTCAGGATATCGTCGCGGAACTTTGCGCGATCCTGCGGGCTCAGATGCGGACTCAAATCATCCACCGTAAACTTCTGCCGAGCAAACGGAGGAGGCTTGGTTGGAAACGGCTGCGTGGCCGAAGTCTTCTCGCCCGGCATATCGGATTGCGGCACGGCCCGTTCTTCAATCGGCCACACTGGTTTGCCGGTGACGCGATCGAACACCCAGACCGAACCCTGTTTGGTGACCTGTGCCACAGCATCGATCTTTTTGCCATCTACATGCAACGTCAACAGCTTCGGCGCAGTGGCATCGTCGTAATCCCAAATGTCGTGATGCACCATTTGGAAGTGCCAGATCCGCTTGCCCGTTCGGACATCCAGCGCCAGCAACGAATCGCTGAACAGGTTCGTGCCCGCGCGATCCACACCGTGGAAATTGTACTTCGCGCTCGCGGTCGGCGCATACAGAATGCCCCGTTCCACATCGAGCGACATCTCGCCCCAAACGTTCGCGCCGCCAACACGCTTCCACGCGTCTTTGGGCCATGTCTCGGAACCATACTCGCCCGGCCTCGGAACCGTGTGGAACGCCCATGTTTGCTTCCCGGTGCGGACATCGAACGCCCGGATATCCCCTGGCGCGGATCCGTAACCTTGATTGGTCGCGGATCCCAGGATGAGCAAGTCCTCGAACACCTTGCCAGGCGTCACCGATTGAATCAAAGAGATGGATGCAGGATCACGGTCAAGCCCCTGTTTGAGATCGACATCGATGGCGTCGATCAACTTGCCGGTGGTCGCGTCGATCGCCTTCAAACGATGGTTCATGCAGAACAATAGGCGGCGATCTTTACCGTCTTTGCTTTGCCAATAGTTCAGGCCCCGATTGGTGATGATGCGAGTATCGGCAGGCGGTGTGTACGTCCAGATCTCTTTCGCTGTGGCGGGATCGATGGCCACAATCGAGTTCTTCTTCGCCATCACGTACATCACGCCGTCGACTACCAGCGGACTGAAGAAGTAGCGGTTGTTGTCGCCTGTCGAGTAGGTCCAAACCTTCTCCAGTTTGGCGACGTTCGACTTGTTGATCTGCTTCAGCGACGAGAATTGCGCCGAGTCGGCGGCACCTCCGTAATCGGCCCAACCGGAATGCGAGGGAAACTGAGCGAGCAGAACTGCGGAGAGTACGAGCACTCCCACATTTTACCCGGTTCAGTAGTGCATGATCTGCGAGAACGCCATCAGTTCGTTGTCGTTGAGCGGCGAGATCGTAAAGCCAAGTTCGTGGCCTTCGACATATTTCTTGAATGATTCAACGTGTTTTAGCCCGTCGGAAGGATCCGCGTAGTGAACAATCGTACCGTCGAGTGAGCCGTCTCCTTGAATGCCATAGAGGATGATGATGTGGCGTCCTGAAATCAATCCGCCTGTCGCGGCTGTGGCAACCCAGGCGAAGCTCGTCCATAGAAGTCCGTGACGTTTCAACAGATCTTCCCAGCCTTTGGCCGAAGGATTGAACAGCGGCTCCGCCGTCATGCCCGCTCGTCCGGCAAGACGCCGATTCTCGGTAATTGGCAGTCCCGTATCATCCGCCAGGATCTTCGGATACGGCGCGCCAAGCGTCTCGACCGCAGTTTCCACCGGGTAAGACATTTGATCTTTCCATGACCGCATCATCGTATACATGGCTGCCCAGCACGACATCCCCGACTTCTGTTTCACAGGCACAAACAGCCCGGGAACCTGATAGTTCACGTATCCAGTGGAATCGCCGCCACCCGGCAAGGGCGGCAGCGCGGGAACAGGACCGCGCAATTCACCATCCAACTGGGTCAGTGTCTTCTTGCCGCAAATGCCGTCTGGGCTCAATGACCGCGACTGCTGATACCTCGCAGCGGCGTTCTTGGTTTCGTTGCCATAGACCCCATCCGGCGACCCGTATTTCTTGGTAGAGGCTGGCAAAGGGTACCCGGAATCGATCAATGCCTGCTGCAAAAGGCGAACAGCCGGCCCCGTCTCAGGAAACTTCATCACGGGGCTATTCTGGGCTGCGCTTTGCAAGCGGGCGTTGTCTTTGAAGCGGGGCGAAGTGAGGGGCATCTGCACTTACATGCGCGGATTCCCTGAAAATCAGTTCATCTTATTCTCGAAAGCGAAGACATGATTGTGCCCGCGGACAATCAACAGTTTTTTCCGTCACCGCCGGAGCCGCCAGCAAAAGTTCGCCAACCTGATTGGAAGCTAACAGTACCTCCGTAATCGGCCCAACCAGGATGCGAGGGAAACTGAGCGAGCAGAACTTCGGCGAGTAAAAGCACTCTCGCATTTTACTAGTAGTCGAACCCTAGGTTCTCTTCTGCCAGGCTATCGGATCGCGGCTACCGTGAAAACAGGAAATGACGACGAAGAACAAAGCGCAGGGAAAGCGGCGCAAGAGGGCTCGGCGGACATTCTTGATCGCAACGGGGAATTGCCGAATCTGCGGCCCAAGCCAGCGGATTCGCCGTCGTACCAGTCTTGTGCGGCGATCAATTCTTCGCGGGCAGCCTGCTGGTCGTGTTCATGACTATCCCAAAGCTGAGCAATCAAAGCGATGCGATCTGTGGGAGATAAACGGACAATCTCCTCGGGGGTGAATCGCACTTCCATCCGTTCAGGTTAACTTGATCTTAGCGTGGCGATTCGAATGCGAAGACGCTGCTCTGCCCGCGCACGATCAGCAACTTTTCCGTCACCGCCGGAGTCGCCATCAAAACTTCGCCAACCTGGTTGGAAGCCAACAGTTCAAACACAGGGCCAGCTTTCACCACAAACACATCGCCATCCTCGGCAGCGAAATATAGCTTTCCATCCGCCGCCACAGGCGAAGCTGAATGTGCGCTCGACTTCTCGCTCAATCGGTTCTGATAAAGCCGCTTGCCCGTTTTCGCTTCGTAACAAGCCAGAATGCCGTTGTTCTGAATCGTGTAGAGATGCTCGCCATACACAATCGAAGTCGGAATGTAGGGCCCGCCGCGCTTCACCTTCCACGCGAACGCCTGCGGATTTGCCTCATCCGTCACCGTCACCTTGCCGCGCAAGCCCGGCTTGATCGCGAAAATCGGCTGCGTCGGCGGATAGCCGGCCGCCATGTAAATCAGATCGTGCGCGGCATAAGGAACGCCGATCGCGATCTCAGAATTGAACTTGTCGCCACTGATCGACCATAGTTCTTTGCCCGTTGCCGGGTCGTAGCCGCGCAACGCATTCGTTCCATTGGTCAGCAGTTCGGTGCCAGTTTTGCCTTCATAGACTGTCGGCGTGCTCCAAGAAGGAATCTCATCGCGCTGCGTTCTCCAAACCTGAGTTCCAGACTTCACGTCGAACGCGGCGATGAACGAACCCTTCTGGATATCCGCCTGCACGATCACGCGGTCTTTGTAGATGATCGGCGAAGCGCCAACGCCCCACTCAAAGTCCGGATCGTAGAACCAGCCAGCATTCATCAGCCCCAGATCTTTCTTCCAGATCTGCTTGCCCGTGGCGAAGTCGAACACAAACAAGCCTTCCGATCCAAACCACACCGCGACATACTTGCCATCGGTCGCCGGTGTGCAGGTGGCCTGACTGGACTTGGTATGGCGCTTCGTCTTCGGAGCGCCTTCCCACGCGGTCTGTTCCCACACGATTTTGCCCGTTTTGCGGTCGAGCGCGTACACTTTCCACGTATGTTTGGCCGTGTCGTTCGACGGCTCCACATCGCCATACAATCCATGGCGAAACGGCTTCGGATCGCTCGAAATCGCCGTGGTCACGATCACGCGGTCGCCCCACACAATGGGTGACGACACCGAAAGCCCTGGAATCGGCGTCTTCCAGGCAAGATTCTTACTTTCCTTGCCATCGAAGCTCACGGGCGGATTCATGCCGTCGGCGATGCCCGCCCCTTTCGATCCACGAAACGACGGCCAGTTCTGTGCGCCCACGACCCAAACCCACGTCAATGCTAAACAAACAAGCTTCTTCATTTCGAGGAGACTTCCTTCTTCAATGTCGTCACGCCACCGCGACCGTTGAAGGTCACGCTTTCGATCGCCCCCGAGGCGTCCCGGTTGAACTTGAAATTCAATCCGGCTTGCAGGTATTTGAAAACATCCTTCGACGCGGAAATCAGGTTCGTTGTTCCGCCGCCTTGCGTCACCGAAAGCTTGCCATCCTTCGAGGTGATTGCCAAATTCATCTCGCCTTCCGAATACTTGCCCGCGTAGGAATCCAGCGTTGCCGCATCCACCGGATAGTCGATCTTCTTCGCGCCGGTTGCTTCCAACCGCTGCGCCATCTCATCGCGCTTGGCCATCAGGGCAATCGTAAGGGCCTCGTCGAGCAGGGGCTTGCTCAGAGTCCCCCGGTCCATCACCATCTGAAACATTCTCTTGTCGCCGTTCTGAATGCTCGACCGAAGCGCGCCACTCGGATCCACGCCCTTGTCAATCAGCAACTCCACGATGGCATCGTGTTTCTTGTCCATCGCCCAACTCAAGGCCGTGGCGTTGTAGAAGTTGTCCTTCACGTTCAAGTTCGCGCCACGTTCAATCAGCAACTTCGCGACCTCAAGATAGCCGCGCTCGCAGGCGAAGAACAGCGGAGTCGAGTCATAGCGCGTTTTCGTATTCACGTCTGCGCCTTTGTCCAGCAGTTGCTTCACCGTCGCGAGATCGCCCTTGCGGGTCGCGGCTAACAACTGATCGCCAAGTTCGTCTCCCATAAGAGGAAGCACCAAGAGAAGTAACCAGATTGCTTTGGGCATGAGTCTTTAACCTTTACGATACCAACCACGTTACGCTGAAAGATCCACCTATGTTCCGACTTTTCACTGCAACATCTCTGCTGACGTTCACGGCTCTGGCGGCCGACTGGCCCGAATGGCGCGGACCCAACCGCGACGGCCGCTCCGATGAAAAAGGACTCCCCGATAAGTGGGAACTCGCCTGGAAAGTGCCCTATGGCGCTCGCAGCACCCCGCTCGTCGTCGGCAATCGTGTCTACTTGCAGAATCCGTCAGGCAAGGGTCCGCTGCTGCAGGAACGCCTCATGTGCTTGGACGCCGATACCGGCAAGGTGGTTTGGGAATACAAATTCAACATCTTCCAAAGCGATATCCCCGCGCACCGCGTCGCATGGTCGTCCCCGGCCGTCGATACCGCTACCGGCCATGTCTATATCTATGGCGGCGGCGGACCCCTCATCGCCCTCAATAAAGATGGCAAGCTTCTCTGGGAACGCTCATTCACTGAAGAGTTCGCCCTCTTCACGACACACGGTGGACGCACAGTGTCCCCGCTCATCGATGGCGATCTTGTCATCGTCAGCGGACCAACGTCCACTTGGGGCGCACAGTCGAACCGCTCGCATCGCTTCTACGGCGTTGACAAGCGCAATGGACAAATCGTTTGGACCTCAACGCCCGGCGGACGTCCCTATGACACCACCTACTCGATGCCCATCATCGCCAATGTCAACGGCACGCGGTTGCTGATCGCCGGTGGCGGAGACGGTGCCGTACACGCGATGAAACCGCAGACGGGCGAACCCGTGTGGCGCTTCGAAATGGCCAAACGCGGCGTCAACACTGCGGTCGTGATGAACAACAATACCGCTTACGTCTCGCATTCCGAAGAAAATCTCGACACCAGCGAGATGGGCCTGCTCGCCGCAATTGACGCGACGGCCAAAGGCAAGGTCGGTCCGGACAAGATCAAGTGGAAGGTCCCCGGATTTCAAGGCGGCTTCTCTTCCCCGATCATCGATGGCGACCGCATACTGCAGGTCGACAATGGCTCCGTGCTCTACGCTTTCGACGCGACGACGGGCAAGCAACTGTGGAAGCAGCACCTGGGCACCATCCAGAAAGCATCCATGGTGATCGGCGACGGCAAAATCTACGTCGGTTCGGAATCCGGCAAGTTCTATATTCTGAAGGCTCATCAGGACCGGTGCGAGATCCTCGCGGAACAATCGCTCGCTCTTGACGAACAGGTCATTGGCTCTCCGGCGATTTCCAACGGGCGCGTCTACTTCGCCTCAATGGACAACCTCTATGCGATCGGCAAGACTCGCAAACCGTCGCCCAACAAGCCCGTTGAAAAACTCCCCGCAGGCGAAGGCGCGGCAGCCTGGGTACAGGTTGTTCCCACCGAAGTCACCGCCAAACCCGGCGACAAAGTGAAGTTCACGGCTCGCCTGTTCGACGAGAAGGGACGCTTCTTGCGCGAATCCAAGGCGGAGTGGGACATCCCCGGACTTGACGGCTCCATCGCCGGCGACGGAACCTTCACGGTCGGATCCCCCAAGCTCGGCCAAGCGGGGCTCATCAAAGCCAAGGTCGAAAACCTCACTGGCGAAGCGCGCATCCGCATCATCCCGCCGCTCCCATGGACCGAGACCTTCGACAGCTACGAAGTCGGCAAGCAGCCCGCAGCTTGGGTCAGCACCATGGCCGGCAAGTTCTCGGTACAAGAACTCGAAGGCCAGAAGATCTTCACCAAGGCTCCCGACGAGACTTTGTTCAAGCGCATGCGCGTGTTCTTCGGTCCGACGGATTGGCAGAATTACACGATGGAAGCGGATATCCGCATGGTGGAACGCCGCCGCCAAATGGGCGACGCGGGTATCGTGGCGCAGCGTTACGCGTTGATGGTGTTCGGCAGTCAGGGTACGCTCGAACTGCAGCCGTGGCAGCCCGAAACAGAACGGACACAGCGCGTGAAAGTGGATTGGAAGAAAGACACGTGGTATCGCCTGAAACTGCGCGTTGAGAACGGCAAAGACGGCAAGACACGTATCTTCGGCAAGTCCTGGGTTGTGGCAGAACCGGAACCGGAAAAGTGGCAGCTCGAGTACACCGATCCGATTCCCAACGTTAAAGGTGCTGCTGGCCTGTTCGCAGACGCGCAGTTCGGAGTCAGCTACGACAACATCAGAATCTATCCGAACAGATAGACCCGCAACCGCTTGTTCGTCTACTGCACGAAGACGTAGTCGTTTCCGAAGTGGAAGACGGGTTTGTGATACCCTCACCTGAAACACGTTCAGGAGAGTCCCCCCGTTGAAGCACGCTCTTTTGTTGGCCTTGTGCGCCATCTCATCCGCATGGGCGCAATCCGCCGCCGGTGGAGGCACAATCTCCGGCACGGTGAAGGATTCAACCGGCGCGGCCATCCCCACCGCCAAAATCGCGATCACCCACATCGATACCGGACGCGTCTTCAACGCCGTCGCCAATGAAGAAGGCTATTTCGCTGCGCCTTCGCTGAGTATCGGAAAGTACCGCCTGCGGGCCGAATCCCCCGGCATGAAGGTCTGGACTGGCGAACTCCAGTTGGAAACAGGCAAGACCGTGGAAGTGCCCGTGAGCATGGTCCCGGGCTCTGTATCCGAAACCGTCGAAGTGACTGCAACCATCCCGCTGGTCACCACCACCGATCCAACGGACGCCAGCACCCTCGACAGCCAGCGCATCAAAGAACTCCCCATCAATGGCCGCGATCTCAACACACTGCTGGGACAAACCGCGCCCGGCATCGAACAAATCATCGACGTCAACGGCGGCGTGCGAGCCGGTGGCTTGATGGGCTACTCGACCAGCTACACGCAGGACGGCGCGGCGTCGAACAATCGCGAATTCGGCGGATCCATGAACCTGCAAGGTCTCGAATCCATCGGCGAAGTTCGTGTGGAAACCAGCACCTCATCGGCACGCTACAACACGCCGACATCCATCATCGTCAATACCAAGAGCGGCACCAACAAGTTCAAGGGATCCCTCTACGAGACCGCCCGTAACAACGCCTTCGGTGTAGCAAAGGCCCGTCAGGACATCAGCTTCAACGCTGACAATCCTTACCGCACGCCGAAGCTGATCCGCAATGAATTCGGCGGATCCATCGGTGGACCCATGGTCATCCCCAAACTCTACAACGGCAAAGACCGCACCTTCTTCTTCCTCTCACGCGAACAGGTGGAACTCCGCCAAGGCCTCACCCGCGATTGGGCAGTCCCCACTATGGCCATGCGAGGTGGCGACTTCAGCCAGCTCTACGACAACCAGAACCGCTTCATCACGCTCTACGATCCGCAGACCACACGCTACCAGACCCGCGAAACCGACGGCGCATCGATCGCCGTGCGGGAACCCTTTCCCGGCAACAAGATTCCGCAGCAGCGCATGAGCCCGCTGGCCCGTTATGTTTGGGGCATCACGCCGATCCCAACCGACATCACCAATCCTGTAATCACGACCAACCTCAAGCTGGCCGTTCCCACCAACGGCTTCCCCAATCTCAGCGACAACCCCACTACCATTAAGGTCGATCACAACATCTCAGAGCGTGATCGCTTTTTCATCAAAGCCAATGGTGGACGTCGCTTCACCAACTTTCTGGGAACCGCCTCCGGCAATGGTGCGCCTACCACCAATCGCGAAGCCAACGTCACTTATCTGCCAATGCAGGCCGTCGCGGGGGCGGCCAGTTGGAACCACACGTTCTCTCCACGGCTCTTCGCGGAAACGCTCGTGGCCCAAACCTGGCAGAGCACCAAGACGATCACCGGTGCCGCGGATGCCCAGAACAACTGGTCGAAAGAACTCGGTCTTCCCAACCCTTACGGCGAAATTGGCTGGCCTGCGCTTACGAGCCTTAGCTTCATGCCTTATCGCGAAGGCGACAACCGCCGTGCGCTCACCAGCAGGATTCTCAGCGTCCAGCAAAACTATACCTACATCCGCAAGACTCACAAGATGGAATTCGGAGTTTCGATGTTCTCTGAGAAACAACACCTGCTGCCCGATCAAGGCGATATTTCCGGAACGGCCACCTTCAACAGCGGAGCAACGGCGCTGCAGAATCCGGCCTCTGCCGCTACCAATCCGCAAGCCCTGCAACTTACGGGATACGATGCCGCGAACTTTTATCTGGGACATGCCGCCGTCTACACCGTCGGACTCAAGCGCAACTACCTGCGCCTCACCAACCGCACCTTCGGCAGCTTCATTCAGGATTCCTACAAAGTCTCAAAGCGCCTGATGCTCACGCCCGGTTTGCGTTGGGATATCAACCCGGCCATGAGTGAAGAGAACTTTCAGTTGAACGGATTCGACCGCGCGAGCCACTCGCTCATTCTGCCGCAACCGCTCGACTACTATTACAAAGGTGGCTTCACGACCCCCGAGGTGGTGAAGGTGTTCCAGAATGTCGGCGTCACTTTCAAGACCGCCGAAGAGCTTGGCGTCCGCCAGAACCTGTTTCCCAATAATCTTTTCGATATCGGTCCGCGAATGGGTTTTGTCTACACAGCCTTCGACGGAAACAAACAGATGGTGGTGCGCGGCGGCTACGGACTGTATATCTCCGCGATACCGATGCGCACGCTTCTCGCTCAGTTCTCCGGACAGTTGCCATTTCGCGCCACCATCACGCGCGATTTCAATGCCGCTGCCCGCACTGAAGACGGACTCAACAATTTCCTCGTCCGCAATGTTCCGACGATTGTCGCCGGCGCGAACTCCGCCAATGCGGTCAATCTCAATCAGCCCAATCCCGTGGGGCGCGGCCAACAGGTGACGGGCATCGATCCCAACTTCCCCAATCTGAAGATCCACGAGTGGAACCTGACCGTCGAAAAGCAACTGACGAACACCACCGTCTTCCGTCTCCGTTACAACGGCAAGCACGGCGTCAATTCCGATCAGATCTTCGATATCAACCCGCAGCAGACCGACTGGAACTGGTACAGCACTCGCCTGGCTCCACTACCTACCGGAACGTTCTCGGCCGTCGCCCGCCGTCCTTACGATCAGAACGCATACACCGGCGTCCGCTTCCTCACCAAGACTGGCTACATCAACACCGAATCGTTCGCCGTCGAGATGGAACGCCGTTTCCGCAAGGGCCTCGGCTTCCAAGGCTTCTACACCCTTACCAATTCGCTGCGCCTTGCGGGAAACTCCTTCCGCGATGGCCTCGGTGCAGTTCCAGAAGCCTATCAGCCGGGGTCGGTGCCAACCGATCTCGTAGAACTGAATCGCTTCCTCAACTACACGCGCGATAGCGCTGTTCCCAAGCATCGCGTCCGCTGGAACTTCAGCTTCGATATGCCTTTCGGAAAGAAGCAGCACTTCGGCAGCAACGCCAACAAGTTTCTGAACGCGCTGATCGGCGGTTGGAAGATGGCCGGCAGCGGCACCATTGTCAGTTCCTGGTATGCACTACCCGCCAACCAATGGGGTGAATTCGGCGACATCAAGGTCTATGGCAAGACGCAACGCATTACGGACTGCCGCGCCACCCCAGCGACGGCGACAAACCAGAGAGACGAGCGCTGCTTCGAAGGCTACCTCTTCTTCAACGGCTACATCTCCGAACGCTTCATTAACAGCGTCAACGCCGCGGGGCTTCGCAACGGCGTCTACGGGCTCCCCGACGACTACAAGCCTGTCCAAAAACCCGTCAATCCCTGGCCCAAAGGCGGCAAGACCGGCGACCCCGGATCCACGCTCTGGGACACCAACACCGTTACGCTAACTCTCACCAACGGCGCTCGCCAACAAGTAACTCCCGACACCGGTCTCCACCCGTTCCGGAACCAGTTTCGCCTCGGACCGTTCAACTGGAGTCAGGACGCATCCATACTCAAGTTCTTCAACCTGACCGAGGGTGGCGTCCGCCTACGCGTCAACTTCGACGTATTCAATGTCTTCAACACGCAAGGTCTGGTAACACCGGCCGCCAATGGGATCTCTTCTCTGCAAAACTCCTATGGCGGATTCGGTATGCGTCCACGCCAGGTGCAGATCAATGCGCGCCTCGAATTTTAGTGATATTCTTCGAGTGGGCGAATAGGAACCGGCACGAGGTACCGCCATGGAATTAGTAATTACCGGTTCCGTTATTCGCGGTGTTACTGGGAGGTGATGACCATGCGGATGACGATACTGACCCTGTGCCTTGCGGCAACTGTCTTCGGCCAATATCGCACCGGCACGGCTCCCGGATCGTACGGATACTCCGCCGCGGGCTTTGGTTCCGTCATGTTTCCTGGCGGTGCTCCCGCGGTCGGCAACATCACCGACACTAGTTTCGGCGGACGCTTGGGCGCAAACGTTCGAGGTGCGGCTCCCGTCGCCCCAATGCGCGGCGGAGGACGCCAGCAAGGCCGTCCGATTCTGGTGCCCTACCCGATCATCGCCGGACCCGCGTACTACGGCTATCAGGAACCGCAGCAGCCTATGTACGTGCAGGCGCCGGTGCCGCAACTACAGCAGCCCCCGGTCGTCATCATCAATCAGAATTACAAACCAGACACAGTGAATCCGCAATTGCGCGATTACACCAACGCCGACCTGCCCGAACCGACTCTCAAGATCTACGAGAACAAGCCCAAGCGCGTGATCGAAGACGACAAGCCCACCATCTATTTGATTGCGATGAAAGAGGGGTCGATCATGCCCGCGCTCGCGTTCTGGGTGGAAGGCGACACGCTCAATTACATCACCAGAGAGAGCAGCCACAACCGCATCTCGCTCGATCGCATCGATCGTGATTTTTCTGCAAAGTTGAATCAGGAACGCGGCCTGGAATTCCGGATTCCTTAGCGCGATCCCGACCGCGCGGCCATTGTCATCGAGCCTTTTCGGCGAGCCAGGCGCTGCACAAAGTCGACGTCCCCTTCAAGGAAATCCAAAGAGGGCAAGTCGGTTGCCTTGCACCACTGCATCGCCTCGAAGATCTCGTTCCGAATCTCTCCAGAGTACTGTGTGACCTGAAAAAAGATCAACTCAATCGCATGCTTGTGAGGATAGGCAAACTGATAGCGAGCCAGTTCAGGACCGATCTTCGCTTCGATTCCCAACTCTTCACGCAACTCTCGCTGCAGGGCTTCCGGCGGATTCTCGCCCGCTTCCAGCTTGCCACCCGGAAACTCCCATTTGAGACCATGCCTCGAGCCCTTGCGCCGTTGGCACGCGAGAATCCGGCCGTCCTGTTCGATGACGGCCGCAACTACGATTCCACGGGAATGGTGCACTTTGCTCATACACAACTAATGAAGGTCAAGGCGAAAAGGTCCAGTCCTTGCGATTCAGTACTTAACTGTATCAAACCCGTGACAAAACGTCTTCTCAGTATGAGTGAGTACATGCGAGGACGCGTCACCTCGACGTAGGTCCTGCCGTCCGCATCCACCCGGACATCCTCACCACGCGCCTCCGGACCCAGCGGCTTGCCATTTTCCTCGATCTCCAGCCGCGCGACCGGACACTCGGCACCTGCGGCCAAAACCAGGTTCACCTCCGCCGCGGAGTACTGAAACCGCAATCTCGCCTTCGAACGCGCCTGTGCGGACTCTGGCCGAATCAGCCACTCGCCGTCAAGTTCCACAAGCGTGTCGCCTGGCAGTTCGGTACCGAATCGATAGCTCTGCGTCTCGCCCTCCACAATCTCTTCGGGATTCGCGATCTTGCCCCGTTTCGCGCCCAGATAGAGCTCAGGCGTGGGACGCTCGCAGGCCATCATTGCGCCGGGCACATCCATCGCGCGCAGCGGCGCCATCGGTTCCGGCAAAACAACGCGAGGGTCACGCTCGCGCAACAGCATCTGGATCGCCGCCTCGGTCTCGCCATAGCCGCCCTCACCGGGCTGAAAATAGCGCATGTAGCCTTCCGTATCGATCACATACTTCGACGGCCAATAGCGGTTCGCAAACGCCTGCCAGACTTGATAGTCGTTATCGAGCAGCACCGGATACTCGATGCTGAAATCGCGCATCGCAAGTTGAACAAGTTCGCTGACGCTGCCAAAGTAGAACTCCGGCGAATGCACGCCAACGATGGTCAGGCCCTTGTCTTTGTAGCGGCGATTCCACTCGCGAAGATACGGCAACGTGCGGATGCAGTTGACGCAGGTGTAGTCCCAGAAGTCCACCAGCACCACCTGGCCTCGCAGCGCGCGCAACGATAACGGACCTGAGTTCAGCCAAGTCTGGCCGAATTCCGGCGCATGAACAGTTTTCGGATCAAGTTGCAGTCGAGTGTCCCCGTACAATGTTACTGAATGCTCTCGCCCGAATTGGTGGATCACTTTCAGAACCCTCGCAACGCAGGGATTCTCGACTCGGCTGACGCGATCTCGGTCGAGGTCAACAACCCGGCCTGTGGCGACATCCTGCGCCTGTCGGTGGTGCTGCACGATGGCATGATTGAAACAATTCGTTACAAGACCCGCGGATGCACCGCTGCCATCGCCGCGGGATCGGCACTCACCGAGCTCATGCAAGGCCGTACCAAGCAACAACTCGCAGGGCTGAAGGCAGCGGACATCGAAGCAGCGATCGGCGGACTCGCACCCGCGTCCAAACACGCGGCGATCCTTTGCGAGGACTGCGTTCGCGCTCTAGTCAACAAGCTTCCGTAGCGTCGCTTCCATCTCCTTCGGATGAAACCCAAAGGGACCCGCCGTGCTCTTGTGCGCGACCTTCCCTTCCCTGTCGATCACATACAAACGATCGGGCCAACCCGTGTAGGCTTGTTCAGTCTGGTTGTCGAACGTATCGAGCAAAGCAGGCAGCTTGATGTTCAGCTTGCGGACGCACGATTCCGCCACCTGTTCCCGCTCTCCGATATCTTTCGGCGATGCAAACACGACGCCCTGTTTGACGTTGGAACCCATCTGCCACATATCGGAGGCATGCGCTTCTTGAATGTAGACAATATAGAATTCAGCCTTGTCTTTGTACGTATCGAAAATACGATTGAGCTCGGGAACCTCCCGGCGAAAAGGAGGTCAAGTATAGCTTCCGAAGACCAGCACCACCGGCCTCGCGCCACGAAAACTGGACAGCTTCACTTTGCTCTGTCTATCCACCGTCGCGAGCTCAAAATCGGGCGCCATCGAGCCGACGGTCAACGCGCCGGAACGCGCTCGCGTCCACATTGTCTCGAACGGAAAGGCCACCATTGCGGGCATCGGAAGCTTCGCCATCGCCCCGGCAAACTCCATGGGCGGGCGATTCATCATCCAATAGATCCCACCCACGAACAACCCATAGGCCACAACGAGGCCGAACAATATCTTGCGAATCATTTTGCGTACTTGCTCTTCTTTCTTCGACGTTCCGGCTCCGCTTCCACCAATGAAAACTGCAACTTCTTTTCCACCGCGTCCGCGCGATCGAGACAAACTCGAACCTGATCGCCAATGCCAAACTCCCGCCGAGTCCGCTCGCCAACGAGCTTCCGGGTATTCTCTTGAAAGTTGAACCGGTCGCCACGCAGGGTCTCCACCGGAACCAATCCCTCAATGAACAGGTCTTCGAGCTCAACGAAGAATCCGAAACGCTGCGTCGAGATGATGAGCGCGTCAAATTCCTCACCCACGCGATCGAGCATGAACTTGGTCTTCTTCCACTCCACCAGTTCGCGCTCCGCTTCGGCCGCGCGACGCTCGCTGGTGGATGCCGAATCGCACATCTCATAGAGTTCCGGCAATTCGTACATCGGCTTCTTCGCGCCATCCAGCAAGTTGCCCAAAATGCGATGCACCAACAGATCCGGATACCGGCGGATCGGCGACGTGAAGTGCGTATACGAACTGGAGGCCAAGGCGAAGTGGCCCTTATTCTCAGGACTGTAACGCGCCTGCTTCAACGACCGCAGCATCAGATAGCTCAGAATCCGCTCTTCAGGCTTGCCTTCCAGTTGCGCGATCAGCTTTTGATAGTTGCGGCAAGTGATGTTGAGCTCGGGCGCTGCCATCGTAATGGTGGTCTGCGCTTTGCGGCCGTCGCGCTTCTTATCCGGGATGCGGAACCGCTTCACCGGCATCGCGCCGAAGCCCAGCGAGTAACCGAACTGCACAGCCACTTCTTCGAATTCCAACACCCGCTTCGGATCCGGCTGCTCATGGATGCGATACACCGATTCCAGATGCTGCGCTTCGATGTGCCCTGCCACGGCTTCGTTCGCAGCCAACATGAATTCCTCAATCAACCGGTGCGCAATGTTGCGAGGTGCGCGCCGCACGCCGGACATCTCTCCGAACTCATCGAACTCAATCAACGGCTCCGGCAAGTCAAAGTCGATCGACCCGCGCTTGGTGCGCTTTCGGTTCAGGATCCCCGCCAACTCCTGCATCAACTCAAACCGCGACAGCAGCGTTTTGTAACGCTCGCACAATTCTGGATCCTTGTCTGCAAGAATCTTATGCACCTCCGTATAGGTCATGCGCTCGGCGCTGCGAATCACGCCACGGCAGAAGTCCTGTGAAACGATATCGCCCTTGTGGTCGAGTTCCATCAACGCGCTCATCACCAGGCGATCCACCTGCGGACGCAACGAACACATATCCGTCGACAATTCAAGCGGCAGCATCGGAACAGCGCGATCTGGAAAGTATACGCTCGTGCTGCGCAGCAGAGCTTCGCGGTCAATCGCTGAACCCGGACGCACGTAGTAGCTCACATCCGCAATGTGGACATGCAGTGCGATGTTGCCATTGGCCAGTTTGTCCACCCACACGGCATCGTCGAAATCGCGGGCGGTCTCGCCGTCAATTGTCACGATATCGAGGTCGCGAAAGTCGCGGCGCATCGCGATCTCAACAGGCGGAATCTCGCTGGAAAAAGATCGCGCCTCAAGAATGACTTCAGGCGGAAACTGATGCGGGATATGATGCTTGCGGATCATGATCTCGACATCGATGCCAAAATCATCGGGATTGCCCAGAATTTCAACCACCCGCCCCTGCGAGTGATCGCCATCGCCAGCATAGTCGAGAATCTCGACATTGACGATCATGTGATCCATCTCCGAGACGCTCGACACTTTCACGGGGGCCTTCACGCCCACACGATCCAGCGTCTCTTCCGAACCCACGGGCGGGATCTCCATTCCCGGAACGATATCGATCCACTGCTGGATGCGGCCTTCGGTGGGCACCACAAAGCAACCCTGACGCCCCACACGGAACTCGCCGACAACGGTCGGATGCGCTCGCCGCAAAATCCGCACAATCTCGCCATCGCCGCGGCCATTCTCATCCATGCGGCTGATCTTGACCACCACCATGTCGCCATGCATGGCCTGTTTTGCGGAATCGCGTGCAATGTAAATGTCGCGGATGAAACCGTAGCCGTCGCGATGCATCCGTAACGGACCCACTGCGAATTCCTTGCTCAGCTTCGAAACGGCGAAGTACCCTGGCTTGGTCTCGATCAGATCGCCACGGTTCGCGAGGCGATCGAGCGCAAGGTCAAGCGAATCCCTGTCCTCACCGTTCGCCCGTAGTTCCTTCACCAATTGCTTGAAGGTTGCCCGCGCATGAGGCAGCTTCGAAATGTGCGCCAGTACTTCCGCGTCGCTTAAGTTCACCTTTACCGATTATAGTGACGTATATGGAATTGAAAGCCGTAGCCATTGAAGTCCCCGACGGAGGCAACATCATCGTCGGCCAAAGTCACTTCATCAAGACTGTCGAAGACCTCTACGAAGCCATCGTCAACACTGTCCCGCAGATGAAGTTCGGCATCGCTTTCAGTGAAGCCTCAGGACCCTGCCTGATCCGCGTCGACGGCAATGACGATGCGTTGAAAACCTGCGCCACGCGCAACGCGCAGGCCATTGCCGCCGGCCACATCTTCGTCATCGCCATGCGCGACGGCTTCCCCATCAATATCCTCAAGCGCGTCCAGGATGCCCCGGAAGTCTGCAACATCTACTGCGCGACTGCGAACCCCGTGGAAGTCATCGTTGCCGAAACCGCGCAGGGCCGTGGTATCCTCGGCGTGATCGACGGCGCGCCGCCTCAGGGGGTGGAGACCGAAGACGATGCAGCGAAGCGGAAAAGCTTTCTGCGTGCGATAGGATATAAGCGCTAAACGTCCACCATGAACTACAACAAACCACGTCTGTTTCTCGTGAGCCTGCTCGCTCTCGCCACTGCCGGTATTCACTTCGCGATCCGTTCCAGCGTCGCGCAGGCGATTCAAGCCGCCTACTTCGATCCAATCGATAAGATGAAATCCGCCGAGATGATCGGGGCTGTGCTCGGCATCGCCGCCCTCGGATTCGCCTTCACGATCGCCATTGGAAGCCCGCTGCTCGACTACTTGGGCATGGGGCGACTACTTGCGCTTTCGAGCGCATGCTTTATCTCCGGCACACTGATCGTGATCCACGCGGCGAGCATCTCCAGCGATATCTATCGGGTCGTCTGGTTTGGAATGATGATTGTGGGTATCGGTTGGGGGCTTGTGGAAACCGTGATCAACCCACTCACTACAACGCTTTATCCAGAAGAAAAAACCGCGCGGCTCAATGTGTTGCACGCCTGGTGGCCCGGTGGCATCATCATCGGCGGCGTACTCGGATTACTGCTCGGCCAACTCGACATGAGTTGGCAGAACAAGCTCTACTGCACCATAATCCCCGCGGCCGTATTCGGCGTCATGTGCCTTTCGACAAAGTTTCCGCCGACAGAACGCATTCAATCCGGCTTGCCCGCTTCGGTCATGTTCAGCGAACTGAGACGCCCGATGTTTCTCGTGTGGTTCGGTGCGATGTTCCTCACCGCGGCCTCTGAACTCGCCCCCGGGCAGTGGGTGGATCTCGCCCTTACCCGCACTGTCGGGATGCAAGGAATTTGGCTTCTGATTTACGTCAGTGGGCTCATGTTCGTGATGCGCCACTTCGCTGGTCCCTTGGCACATAAGCTTTCGCCCGTTGGTCTGCTCTGGCTCTCGTGCCTGCTGGCTTCCCTCGGGCTGGTTGCGCTGAGTATGGCGAACTCGCCGGTCACAGGCTTGCTTGCCGCAACGCTCTGGGGCACCGGAGTGTGTTACATGTGGCCAACTATGCTTGCCGCGGCCAGCGAACGCTTTCCGCGCGGAGGCACGCTACTGATGGGCCTGATGGGAACCGCGGGCATGTTGTCGATTTCGTGGGTGCTGCCGGAACTCGGACGTATATTCGATACCAAGAAGATCGAGTATGCGGGAGGCGAAGCGCAGTTCAACGCGCTTGTAGGCGCCGCGAAAGAAACTATCCTCGGCCAAGCCGCCCAAGCGTCGTTCCGTGCGGTCGCTCTTCTGCCCCTGATCCTGCTGGTGGTGTTCGGTGCGATCTTCTGGTACGAGCGTTCGAAGGGCGGCTACAAGCCCGAGAACATCCCGTCCGGAGCTCACGCCGACTAACCCGAAATCCAAACAAATCAAAAGGCGGTCGCATTCAAAGCGGCCGCCTTTTCATTTGTCGATTTGCTTGGCTAACGTTCGACAGTCACTTGCACGGCATTGATCAGGCGAAAACTCACCAGCTTCTCACCGGAATCCGCCACCACTCTCGGCTCGTCGCTGGAGATGTTGACCACCTTGCCGTTCTTCAGGCGGATTTGCGTTGCTCTCATGGAAACGTGCAGGTCGCCCTTGCCTGGCGGTTCGGACATCTCTGTGATCACCCGTGTTCCACGGGGCACCACCGTCTCGGTGTATGCGGAAATCGGCGCAACCAGTTCGCCTTCGAGCGTCGAGCCGGAGCCGCTCCCTTTCGATGGAATCATTACGGCAAATCGTGTACCGGCCGGAAGTGTCAGAACTCTGGAAACCCCAAATCGATACGGAGTGGATTTGGTAACGGGATACGCCTCTTTTTTCTCGGCGGCTGCCGCTTCGACTTTCGACTTTCTCAAACAACCCGAGAAGAAGAAGGTCGCTGGAAGTAGTAGGCTGACGAAAATGCATTGCTCGAGTTTCGACATAAGTAGGACCTACGTGTCTATCGTCGGTCCGCGCGAACGCCTATATAGGTAAAAAGATTGACGGCAACGCACTCAGGTAAACGGAAAGACATAGACGTGCCGATCGACTTCTAGTCCACCGTCACTTGCACGGGATTCCGCAAACGGAACCCAACCAGGGTTTCGGCAGGAATCCCGTGAGCGCGTAACTGTGGTTCGTCACTGGCAATATAATAGGTTTTGCCGCCTTTGAGATCGATCCTGGTCGCCCGTAGCGTGATTCCATCGCGAGAGGTATCGCCCACCACTGTCATGACTTTGGAACCCCGCGGTGCAATGGTTTGCGTGAAAGCGGATATCGGTGCCGCCAGTTCGCCCTCTACGCTAGAGCCTGTCGGATTCTTTTGTGACGAAACGCCCTGAGGAATCCGAACCGAAAACCGGGTTCCGGCGGGCAACATAAAAACCTTCTGAACGGCCTGCGAAGATGCCGCTTGAAGCGCTGAAAGTTGCTTTCTGTCCCCACCCGGCTTTGTCGCCACCGCTTTCCTGGATTGTCTGTTGCAACCGATGCAAAACGCCAACACGCACACTCCTAGAGTTTGACAAATGACTAGGGCCATAAGCTCAAGCATGCAATTCCCTGGCCATGCCGCCAAGTACCTTATGACTCAGTACTAGGGTGAAAAGTCCCGGTAATTGTTACCGGCAGGATTGCCCTGTTTCCGGCTATCGCGGAACAGAAACAGGGTTGCTCAGGCTAAACGACAAGAGCGTTTCCGCCGGAACCACCGCCGCCACGCCACGCGTCGCCAGAACGCCAACGGTCCCAGCCCCGGCCCCGGCACCGGCACCGATCGCCGCGCCCTTACCCTTGCCCGTTATCGCGCCTATGGCCGTGCCGATGCCACTCGTAACACCTATGGCGATGGCGTCGCGCTTCACGGTTTTGCGTGCTTGAAACATTCTGGAATTTGTCGAGATTCCGATCACCTGGCCATTGTCAAGCTTCAACTGTGTCGCACGCAGGGAGACATGGGCTAGGCCTTTGACGCGCCCACCTTTTGAAGATTCTGAGACAATGCCGATCACTTGCGTGCCGCGCGGGGCAAGGGTGACGCCCCGTACAACCAGCGGATTCACCAGTTCACCATAGAAAGTTTCGCCAGCTACCTGCACGTTGGACGACACGGACGTTGTCAGCCTCACAGAAAGTGGCGTGCCGGCCGCCAAAGTGAGCGGCATGGGAGGCGCGATCACTGGTTTCGCCATGGCAGTCACCGTGGGCGTCGTAGCAGCGCCTACGGGCAGGGAATCCTTCGAACAGGAAACTATCAACGCACAGCCGACCAGTAGAATCAGTTTCGGGTTCATCATACCTTCAGAGTTGCAATCCACTGGCCAGTTGTACAAAGCCGAGTGAGACAGCCGTGAGAACCAACCCCACAATCACAATCGCACCCGCGGAAACCACTGGCATCCAAACCAATAACGGATGCTCTGCAGCGCCCGCTGGCAGAAGGTGCTTGGCATACAGCACCGCGAGGCCAATCGCCACCAGCACACTCGCCAGTCCCAAACTGAACGACACCAGTAGTACCAGCCCCAACGCCACCTTGCCCAAGGCAATCGACGTCAGCAACAAAACCAGTGCCGATGGACATGGAACCAGCCCACCGCTGGCACCCAACGCCAGCAGGCCGCCAAGACCCGGATCCCCTTCCGTATGATAATGGGCATGGCCGCGGCCGTTGATTCCCTGCCTCGCCAAAATCACAACCATGGCACGCTTTTGCAGCAACCACAACCCCAGGATCACAATCGATACGCCTGAAACAAATTCCAGGATCTTTGTTACCTTCTCAGGAACAAACGATCCGGCCAGAAAATAGGTCGCGATGCCCAGTGTGAACACCGAGATCGTATGCGTGACGGTGGTTGCCGCACCCAGCAGAATCGCGTGTTTCGCCGTTCCGCGCTCGCCTACGAGGTAGGCGGCG
>CAZCPL010000083.1:0-22288 GCA_964500255.1 uncultured Solibacteraceae bacterium
TGGCCTGATCGTGGGCTGCGAGCGTGAGATGGTGGAGCCGAACGGTCAACGTATTGGCGGTCAGGCCGGGCGTGAGATCGGCCTCGGTCTCGAAGATCTGACGCAGCAGGCTCCGTTATCGTCAGGGGGGGCGAGATGCTCCGGAAGCAGCGAGGCCATAGATGCGGCTCGTCCCGCGATAAACGTGAGGAGAACTCAAGCGGAACAAATGGAGATCGTCGTAGACGCGCTTGGCCTGTGCTGTGATATCCGCGGCCTGCAGGGTGAATGGCGTATTCGGATTGGGAATCGCGACATGCGAGTGGACATTGATGAGGGTAGGCTCGGCATTGGTTACGGGGAGACTCTGGGGGATCAGTACTTCGCCAGTCGTCGAGTACGGGGATGTTCGACAGAGTAGCTGGTTCGTAAAATTCGAGCCGTTAACGGGGCCAAACGATTCGCCCCTAATGGCGGACAAAAGTGCAGATTGGCTATGGAGCGTCGCGGGTTCGCCATAGCCAGAAGTGCAAGTGTAGCCGGAAACCGTCGGGCGCTCGATTCCTGTCTTGATTGTTACGTCGCTCTGCTGGAGTTCTTTTGCTGCCATCTTGGCTCGGACTTCGGCGAGTAGGATCCAGGAGAAGAGGGAGTGTATGCGATTAAACGCGCTTCCACGGGAAAGTCTCTGACGTTGAGTTCCTGCTCGATCTCAAAATCGGTAATAGTCAAATTGTTTGTCTGTGCCGTTGTTATGAGCTTGTCGACCAAAGCGAGATATGGACCAAACCCACCCCAAGCATCAAAGAGGGGATTGATGGGCGAACAATTGTAGGAATCGTCTAGGCCGAGGTTCTCGCGTGCGCGGTCCGGATAGTTGTTGTCTTCTGGGTCAAATCCAAAGGGCAACCACGGATAGAAATTGAGTTCGCGCGAGGCTTGAGGGCAGGTAGGCCGGGGCATTGCCAACATTTTGGTCAGCGGTCCGGACCAGTCCCCCATTAGGACCGGCTGGGGAGTCACCCGTTCGATGCCATAGGAACGAAGATCTTGCAAGAAGAACTTCAGATTGTTTTCCCATTGCCCCAAGATGCCCCCTGTCGAATTGAATACGGTGCTGGAAGCACCACCCATGAGGCCAAAGAAGAACCGGACTCCCTTGATACCTATGGCGGAGTAGTTGTTCGGATCGTAAGGCGGGCTGCTTGGATTGTTGTTGAAAAGGGACTTCACGCATTCGCGAACCGTCCAATTGAAGTTGCGGCAACCCGGCAAGAGGATGCCCTGCGCAGGGCCAGGCCACTATTGCCCCGTCGGCGAGTTTGCGGCGCAATAATGATGGAACGGGATCCCCCCAAGGTTGATTTCCAAGGTCGTATTGCTAGACAGAATTATTGGCGCAAGGCTGCGGCCAGGCGGATAGGTCGAAGCGAAATAACCGGTCACGTCGACTTGTGCCGTCATGGCCGTCGTGACATCTGTCCGCATCCGGAAGGCTCCGTTCGGATCGGCAGACAGGATAGCACCGTTGCTACTAACCGGCGGGTTGGGTATCAAGCCACCCGGGGTTGGCTTGGTATTGAGATTCAGCAAGGACGCGACAGGCTGGGCACCCTGTGGCCAGACGGCCCAGAATCCCAGCGCCGTATTGGTTGGCCTTACTGTAACGTTGGTAGCGTATGCGGGCGCGACAGGCAGTCCACAATTCGATCCAGGCAAATTCACTATGCTCGCAGTGGTCGAGGGATTTACTGACGGAATGAGTCTGCAGGGGTTCACCGTTGTGAGGGTCATCCCTGGGCCGGACGGCGGGGCTCTGTCATGATCACATCAATCGATCCGCCACCCGCCCGGACAAGGGCTCCATTCGATTTGATGATTCCATCGAGGTCATTGAGTGTCGAAACCGGCGTTCTCACGGCACCTGTCGGATATACGGACATGTAGGTGAGGAACTTCTTTTCAACGGTGGGATTTGTGCCCACAACGATGGTCGTGGGGATCACCGTCAGGTTGAGATAGTATGCAACAATATTGCCCGGGATCGTGCCGCACGTGCCGCACCTAGAAATCGAGGCAAGGGTAGTGGTCGGGGCTGGTCGCTTGGCCCTGAGTTTCCAGGTATTCGTCCTCCACCGTTCGAAGGCAAGGCCTTGCCGGGCTCGTTGGTGTTGTAGTAGGCGGTCAACTCCGCGTTTGGCAGCCGAGTATCTACCAAACGGCACGACGGCGTTGGAACAAATACCATTCCGTCCGGGTCGCTAGAGAAGAATCCAGTAACGTCAATGACGCCATCGGTGGCTTGGTCTGCAAACACTCGTATTTTGCCAGTCGCATCAACTGGAACGATGGCGTTGTTCGAGGCTACGCCATAGATGGCACCCGCATAGAAGTAGTTTGTGGTTGTGGCAGTAGAAGGAAATAATGGACCATCGCCTTGATAGACAGTGACTCTCGTTGCGCCAGTCGAAGAACCCGCTGGGGCCACGACTGTGACGTTGGCAGCGATTGCTTTGGCAAAAGGCGGTATCGGGCAATTGGACGATGATAACGTCAACTGTCTCGATTTGGTGGCTGCCAACGAGCCAACAAACGGTGCTATGAACACTGGGTTGTAGTAGCTGCCGCCATTTGGTCCTGAACCCGGCTGGGAGAGGCTGACGCGCGTGTCCATGAGCCTGCATGGTTCCATTTATTTGAATCGGAGGTTGGATTCGAGAACCTGACTTTGTAATACTTTGCAAAAAAAACAGACGAATAAAAGGAAAACGTTTTTGTATTTCCAAGCATGCTTGAAGACCACTCCTTTCGCTCCCGCAAGTCAAGGGGCTTTTCCTTTGGTGTCTTTTCCTTTGGTTTCCGGAGCCATCGCATGCGGGGTCTTCTACCGTTACACTAGAGGTTCAACCTCATGCAAAAGTCCATTGCCCCGGCCAAGGCATTGCAAGGCTCGATCTCCTTGCCCGGCGACAAGTCCATCTCTCACCGCTATGCGATGATCTCCGCCATCGCCGACGGACCCACACGCATCAAGCGCTTTCCCGCCGGTGGCGACAATCAGTCCACTCTGCGTTGTATGGAACAGCTCGGCATTCAAGTCGAGCGCCTTCCAGAAGAAGTTGTCGTCCACGGCAAAGGACTCGACGGCCTCCGCGCCTCCACGTCCGATCTCGATTGCGGCAACTCCGGATCCACCATGCGAATGCTATCGGGCATTCTCGCGGCGCAGCCGTTTTCGACCACGATGTTCGGTGACGAATCGCTGTCGAGCCGCCCGATGGATCGCGTCATGAATCCGCTGTCGCAGATGGGCGCGAAGTTTTCCGCACGTGACGGACGCTTTCCTCCATTGCGTGTCGATGGCGGCAAGTTGACCGCCATGCGCTATGCACCGCCCATGGCGAGCGCACAGGTGAAGAGTTGCGTGCTGCTGGCGGGCTTGTATTGTGAGGGCGAAACTGTTGTCGAAGAGAAGATCCGCACGCGCGATCACACAGAAATCGCCTTGCGCGAATTCGGTGCGGACGTTACCTCTATCGGCAATACCATCACGCTGCAGGGACGTCCCAACCTCACCGGCAATCGCGAACTCACCGTGCCCGGCGATATTTCGTCCGCAGCCTTTTTTCTAGTTGCCGCGCTGCTGCTTCCCGGTTCGCAAATCACGATCTATGGCGTAGGACTCAACCCTACGCGCAGTGCGCTGCTCGACTTTCTCGCTTCCATCGGCGCGCAGGCCAAGATTCTCGACATGGGCCAAAGCTGCGGCGAAATCGTTGGCGATATCCAGATGAAGTACGCGCCGGTCAGAGGCGGCTTGCTCGAAGGCGCGATGACAGCGGCGTTGATTGACGAGATCCCTGTGTTGGCGGTGCTCGGCGCAGTGAGCGAAGAAGGGCTCACGGTGAAAGACGCCAAAGAACTGCGCGTCAAAGAGACCGACCGTATTGCGACTGTGGCGGAGAATATGAAGCGCATGGGCATCGAAATCGAGGTCGCGCCCGATGGCTTCCACATCCCCGGCAAGCAGAAGTTCAAAGCCGCGCAGTGCGATTCGTTCCACGATCACCGCATCGCGATGGCCTTTGCGATCGCTGGACTCGCAGCCGACGGACCCACGCTCATTGATCGAGCCGAGGCGGCCAGCGTGTCGTTTCCAGAGTTCTACGACACGATCGAACAGCTTTCTTCTTAAACCGATGGACAAAGATCTGGTGCTCGCGGGCTTGGCCCATGACTTGAACAACGTCTTGCAGACGGTGGCTCATGTTGCGGATATCCTGTCTACCGATCGCCAATGGTCCGCGGAATCCGATCTGCTCATTCGGTGTGTCGATCGCGGGCGGGCAATACTGGAGAGTCTGCAGGAAGAGCCTTCTGTTGTGGATCTGCATGAGGTTGCAAAGCGCGCGGCGCACGGCGCGGAACCACTCGCTGTCCGCATCGAGATCCCCCATGAACTCCAGTTTGTCGGCAAGCCTCTGGCGTTCGAGCGCGCCTTGCTCAATCTGCTGTGGAACAGCGCCCGCGCAGGTGCGAGCGAATGCCACATCGTTGCGGAAAAGCAAGACGGCAGCTACCGGATCGAGGTCGCGGACAACGGACCGGGCATTCCCGAAGCCGATCTTTCTAAAGTTTTCGCACCAGGATTTTCCACCACCGCCTCCACTGGCTTGGGCTTAAGAATCGTGGAATCGATTGTGCAGAACCATGGCGGCAACATTGCGGTATTCAACCGCGGAGGCGCATGCTTCCAGATTAGGATTCCCGCATGACGAAATACCTCTGCATTCACTCTCACTTCTATCAACCGCCACGCGAGAACCCTTGGCTGGAATCGATCGAAATGCAGGATTCCGCGTATCCATATCACGACTGGAACGCTCGTATCGACGCCGAATGCTACGCGCCGAATACGGCCGCGCGCATTCTCGATGACAAAGACCGCATCTTGCGCATTGTCAATAACTACGCGTGGATGAGCTTCAACGTGGGGCCGACGTTGTTGAGTTGGATGCAGATGCACTCGCCGGAATCGTACGCGTCGATCCTCAATGCAGATCGCGAAAGCCGCAAGCGCTTTTCGGGACACGGCAGTGCCATCGCGCAAGTCTACAACCACATGATTATGCCGCTGGCGAACCGCCGCGACAAAGAGACGCAGATCTTGTGGGGCATCGCCGATTTCGAACATCGCTTTGGACACAAGCCCGAAGGCATGTGGCTGGCGGAGACCGCCGTGGATATCGAGTCGCTCGACCTCATGGCGAAGCACGGAATTCGCTTTACGATTCTCAGCCCCTATCAGGCGAAGAGCGTTCGCAAGATGGGCACGCAAGGATGGCTGGACGCGCGGGGCGGCGGTGTGGATCCGCAGAAGCCGTATCGCGTCGCGTTGAACGAGGGCCGCTCGATCGCGGTGTTTTTTTACGATGGTCCGGTGTCGCAAGCGGTGGCCTTTGAGCGGTTGCTCGAAAACGGGGAGAGGTTCGCCAACCGTTTGTTGAATGCTTTTTCCACGACAAAGCAGGAACCGCAGCTTGTCCACATCGCGACCGATGGCGAGACCTACGGTCATCATCACAAGCATGGCGAGATGGCGCTGGCGTATGCGATGGAACACATCGCCCGCAACAAACTTGCCAAACTCACCAACTATGGCGAGTTTCTGGAACGGTTCCCGCCGCAGCACGATGCGGAAATCGTTGAGAATTCGGCCTGGAGTTGTTCGCATGGAGTCGGACGTTGGAATCGCGATTGCGGCTGCAGTAGCGGATCGCACTGGGGCTGGAATCAACAGTGGCGCGGGCCTCTGCGCGAGGCTTACGATTATTTGCGGGATGCGATCGAGCCCCAGTTCGAGAAGCTGGCGTGCAAGCTGGTAGAGGATCCGTGGGCGGCGCGCAATGCGTATGTGCGGGTGATGCTCGATCGTTCGCCAGAATCGCGAGAAGACTTTCTCGCCACACATTCGCGTGGAAAACTCACGTCGGCACAGCAATCTCAGTTGTGGATGCTACTCGAAATGCAGCGCCACCTCATGTTGATGTATACGAGTTGCGGTTGGTTCTTCGATGATCTTTCCGGCATCGAAACCACGCAGACGATGCAGTACGCAGGCCGGGCGCTGCAGTTGTTCGAAGATCTCACCGGCGCTTCGCCGACAACGGTTTCGGCGGAATTCGTAGCGCGCCTCGGCAAGGCGAGGAGCAATGTCGAAGAGCTGGGTTCTGGCGACGCAATCTACCTGAGTAACGTGCTCGCCTCGCGCGTGGATCTGCCGAAGCTTGCCGCGCATTACGCGATTAGCTCGTTGTTCGAAGCGTACGACGCGCGCGCCAAAATTTACTGCTTCACTTGTGACAGTGTGGAACGGCGCGATTCCAAAGCGGGGCGTCTGCGCGCGGCGACTGGCCGTGTGAAGCTGCGTTCGGAAATCACCGGTGAGGAAGGCGAGTACGCCTATGGAGTCGTCCATTTCGGCGATCACAATATCACCGGTGCGGTGACGCTGCTGTCGAACGAAGTCTGGTATCAAAAGGCGCAAGCCGCTGTGCATGCCGCCTTCGAGAGCGCGGATATCCCGGCGCTGATCCGCATGCTCGATCGAGAATGGGGTGGCGCGGATGCTTACACCTTGCGTTCGCTCTTTCGCGACGAGCAGCGCAGTATTTTGCGCAGCGTGTTGAAAGAGACCCTTGAGGAATCGGAAGGCGCGTTCCGGCGATTGTACGATCAGAATCTGCCGCTGATGCGCTTTCTCGGATCGCTGAAAACGCCGCAACCGCGCGTCTTTGAATCCACCGCCGCCACGGCGCTCAACACATTGTTGAAGCGTTCGTTGGCGACGGCGGTTCCTGATTCGGCAAAGATCGCGACGCTGCTCGAAGAGGCGAGGTCCGCACGCGTGGACCTCGATTTCACTACACTCGAATATCAACTGCGCAATCGCATCGATTCCGCCGCCCAGACGTTTGCCGCGCAACCCAAAAGTCTTGAGGCGCTCGATCAGTTTCTGAATTGGGTGCGCTTGCGTTCGGCGATGCCGTTCCGAGTGTATCCGTGGGCAGCGCAAAATCGCTGCTATGCGATCTTGCGCAGCCATTTTCCAAAGCAATTGAAGAAGGCGTTGGAGGGCGACGAGCCCGCAACCCGGTGGGTAAAGCGGTTTCGCGAACTCGCCACGGCGATCGGTGTATTTGTGGCGGAAGAATAAATGCCTCACGACAGCAATATTGCTTTGGCGATGCTGCTGGTGTTCGGTGGCGCGAAGTTGCTTGCCGAGATTTTTGAACGGTTGAAGATGCCGGGTATCGTTGGGGAGATTCTGGCGGGAATGTTGCTGGGACCCTCGGTACTCAACTGGGTGAAGTGGGATGGCACCCTCAGCGCGCTCGCCGAACTGGGCGTGATGTTTCTGCTGTTCCGCGTTGGCCTTGAGGTCAAAGCATCCGAACTGATGCGTGTTGGCAAGACGGCGGTGGGTGTGGCCATGCTCGGCGTGATCGTGCCTTTCGTGCTGGGCTGGGGCATTCTGCGTCTGTGGAACGAGAACAATGTGACAGCGTGCTTTGTCGGTTCCGCCATGGTGGCGACCAGCGTCGGCATCACCGCGCAGGTGCTCGCCGCCAAGGGTCTGCTGCAAAGCACATCGGCCAAGATCATTCTTGCGGCAGCGGTGATCGACGATATTCTGGGCTTGCTTGTTTTAGCCATTGTCAGCAGTGTCGCTAAGGGGGATGTGAATGTCGCGGGACTCGTCACCACCGCCGTGCTGGCGGTTGGCTTCACGCTGTTGATCGCGCGTTGGGGGACATCCGCCATGGGCCGCCTCATGCCGCGCATCGAGGCTACGTTAATGTCCGGGGAAGTGCAGTTCAATGTCGCGATGGTGTTGTTGTTCGCGCTAGCGTTAGGCGCGGGTTATGCTGGCGTGGCTGCAATCGTTGGCGCGTTTCTTGCGGGTATGGCAATCGCAGAGTCGGTGGATCATCGTGTGCACGATCTCGCGCATGGCGTGACGGAGTTGCTGGTTCCTTTCTTTCTCGCAGGCATCGGCATCCAACTCGATTGGAAGACGCTCACCGATCCGTCGACGCTGGTGTTGGCTTTTGTGATTCTCTTCGCAGCGGTGTTGTCCAAGTTCCTTGGCTGCGGACTCGGTGCCTGGTCACTCGGCAAACGCACCGCGATGCAGGTTGGCGTGGGCATGATTCCGCGCGGCGAAGTGGGCATGGTGGTGGCGCAGATCGGCATGAGCATGGGTGTGATTCCGCCGCATGTTTACGGGGTGGTCGTCTTCATGGCGATTGCCACAACAGTGGTGGCTCCCCTGCTATTGACGTGGGCGTTTCGAGGGGAAGTGTGCGAGGCTCCGGTGGAGCGGTTCCAACTGGGCTAGTATTGTGTCCGGATCTTTGTAGACTGCAGATGCGCGACAACAACTTTCCACTTTTCGGACCCATACACCTCGCGATCCTCGCGTCGATTCCCCTGTTTGCTTGGCTGCTGTCTTCGATCGCGCGCAAACGCCCGGCGCTGGCGACACCGATCCGCATCACGGCCGGATCTCTGCTGCTCATCAACGAACTGATCTGGTATGCCTTCAAGGCCCACAAAGGCTGGTTCTTGTCGGCTGGCGATTTGCCGTTGCAACTCTGCGATCTGACTCTTTGGCTGACCGTGGTGGCCATGATCTGGCGTGTGCAGTTCGCCTTTGAGTTCGCGTTTTTCACGGGGACGATCGGTCCGACGATGGCCGTGCTGACGCCGGATTTGTGGGAGCCGTTTCCGAGTTATCCGACGGTCTATTTTTTCCTCGCCCACTGCGCCATCGTGATTTGCGTTTTGTATTTGTGGTTGAGCAAGACGATGCGACCGCTGCGGGGATGTTTGTGGCGCGTGATGCTGGCGTTGAATGGCTATGCGGTTGGCATCGGACTCTTCAACTGGATCTTCAACACGAACTACATGTATCTTTGCCGCAAGCCTGCGAGCGCCTCGGCGTTAGATTATTTTGGTCCGTGGCCGATCTATATTCTCACCGGGGAACTATTTGCTTTGGCGTTTTTCGCGCTGCTGTGGCTGCCGTTCCGGAAGGCTAGTAGAGAAGCGATTCCAGATCTCGACCGCCATACACCACTCGCATGATCTCTATGGCATCCGGCCCCTGGTCGTAGTAGATCAGATACTTTTCGAATGGTTTTTCGACACGCAAGGTTCCAACTTTTCGAAGAGCGATCGCGGACTGCGATTGCGCCAACCGATCGCCGGTTGGCTGGAAATCAATTCGAAGCTTGCGAATACGCTGTCGATGAAGCGCACTCCGGTTTCCACGCCCGCGCGTTCGGCGAGACCGTCCGCGATGTCATCGATATCGCGATCTGCCGTTGGCCGGACCAGATAGCCCGGCGTCACCCCTTACTCTTCTTTTTTCCGTGCCGGGCTATAAGCTGGCGGCGCATGTTTTGATGTGCGCCGGTGTCACCCGAATCGGATCTCCAGATTCAATTGCCTCAAGAAGGAGCGTGTCCAGCCGAGCCTGGGCTCTCTGTTGTTGATCGCGTCGCAATAGCTCTCTGAGATACTCGCCGGGAGTGCTGTAGGAACCGCCCGAAACTTGATCTTCGACGTAGTCCTTCAACGCCTGGGGTAGTGACATGTTGAGCGAAGCCATCGGCATAGTCTCGGTATAGAGCGACCTTCAATAACTGTCAATTGATGAAGGTCACGGATCATAGTTGATACAGCATGAAGTACACGATCACTCCAGTGACGCTCACATACAGCCAAATTGGAAACGTCCAGCGCGCAATCTTGCGATGCCGCGCGAACTGTCCCTTCCACGCCCGCCACAGCGTCACGCCCGCCAGAAACGGAACGAGCGCCGCCAGCACCACATGCGTGATCAGGATGAAGAAGTACACGGTCCGAATGAAGCCCTGCTTCTGAAACGGCACCGAACCCACTTGCGCGTGATAGACGAGATAGCTGATCAGAAACAACACCGACACGGCAAACGCCGCCAGCATCGCCTTCCGATGCGCCTCCCGTTTTCCAGCGCGGATCAGTCGGTATCCCACCACTAACAAGACCGTTGCCGTGGCGTTGAGCGTTGCATTCAACGCAGGCAAATCGCGGTAATCCATCACTACTCCTTCACCAATCGCTTGGCGTCTTCGATCAACTGCACGATCCTCGATGGTTCCGAAGACCCGTAATACCCGCGGATCCGCGACTGCTTATCCACCAACACAAAGCGCGTGGAATGTTCCAGGTCTGGAGCCACATCGCCCAGCTTGAAAACATCCTTGCTCAAATGATGCAAGTCTTCACGCGATCCGGTCAGAAAGTACCATCGCAAAGGATCTGCCCCGAACTTCTTTCCATAGTCGGCGAGCACCCGCGGCGTATCGCGCGCAGGGTCGACGGTGAACGAAACCAGCTTGGCCTGGTCGATTCCCACCAGCCCTTCTTGCACACGCTTCATGTGCTGCGTCAGGCGAGGGCAGGGTCCGGGACAGTTGGTGAAGATGAAGTCGGCCACCCAGACTTTGCCGCGCAGTTCGATCGCGCTTGCAAAAGCGGCACCGGTTTCCCGGGTCAGTTGGAAGTCCGGGACGTTGCCGAGATCGGGCAACGGAGGCTTCGGCGAAGGACACCCGGCCGTGAAAAGTAAGAGGCTAGGAAATAGCGCGATCCGCAACCAGAAAGGCATAAAGAATGGGCAGGTACACCACCGACGCGAGCAGTACATTTCGGGCGCGCTGCTTGGAACGGTCTTCAAGAACGCGAGCGCAGAAGAATGCGAATCCGAAGCCCGCCAATTGCGCTCCGATCAGATAGAGCGGTCCTGTCAATCGAAACAAGCTGGGCATCAGCGTCAGGGGAACCAACACCAGCGACAGCCAGAAGATGCGCTTGGCGGTGGATTCGCCATCGGGTTCCACAACCGGAAGCATCCGGATGCCCGCGCGCGCATAGTCTTCGCGGTACATCCAGGCGATGGCGTAAAAGTGCGGGAACTGCCACAAAAACAGGATCGAGAACAGCAGCCAGGCTTCGAGATTGAGCAGGTTCGCGGCGGCCGCGTAGCCGATCAGCGGAGGCATCGCGCCGGGAATCGCGCCGATGGTCGTCGAATGAGGGGTCACCTGTTTCAATGGCGTGTAGGCGAAGAGATACGAGACCACGGTGAAGAGGCCTAGCAGCGCGGTTAAGCGGTTGGTACCGATCCACAATTCAACCGCGCCAGCTACGATCAACGTCAGGCCAAAGAGAAGGGCATTGATCGGTTTCATCCGCCCCGATGGAATCGGCCGATCCTGCGTGCGGTGCATCTTCGAGTCCGCGATACGTTCATACCATTGGTTCAACGATGCAGTTCCGGAGGCGAGCAACAGCGTTCCCAGGATGCAATGGAACAGCGTCCACACGTTCCAACCCACACGTAGCGCGCCTAGATAGTAGCCAATGGCAGTGCTGAGCAGGATCAGCCAGGTGACGCGGGGTTTGGTCAGTGCAAGATAGTCTTGGATCATTTAGACGGCAACTTCGTTCGCGGCTGCGCGGCGAACTACTGCAGCGGCTGGTTGCACGAATCGGCGCACCTGCACCGCCGTGTAAATCGTCGAAGCCAGCGCGACGGCGCCCAACGCGGTATGGGCTACGGTCGCCAGCACCAGCATCGGCGAAATCACCTGCGTTTCGATCGCTTCCGATCGCGTCAAATAGGCGGCGATACCGAGCAGCAACTGTCCGGAAATCACGCCGATCACGGTGAAGGCCGCGCGGTTCAACGCGCCATGCTTCGGATACTGTTGCAGAATCGAGATCGCTTCGTAAAGCACTGCCGATGCCACGAAGATCGCTCCGATAATGTGCGGAATCACGCCCGCGGCCTTGTGGCGGAACGCCGCACCCAGCGCCAACTGCGCGAGCACCATGACGGGAACCACAACGGCCAGCGAGCGAAACGACGGGAATCCGGCGTCGGGGACGACATCGCCGTCTGACTTGCCTTCTACCCAATCGCGGCTCAACAGCAGCGTAAAGACAACGGTGAGAGAGAAGAAGAGCTGCGCCAGACAGGCATGCGCGATGCTGACGTACTTCGGCAATTGATAGAGCACGGTTAACCCGCCCAGAACGCCTTGCGCGATCACGGAGGCAAGCGCGACGAAGCCGAGCTTCTTCACAAAGGAACGCTTTTCGGTGAAAGCCATCCAGATGCAGAGCACAGTCGTGAGAAATCCGACGGTGGTCGCCACCATGCGGTGACCATGTTCGTAGAAGACGCCACCTTTCATCTCAGGCATGAGTTTGCCATAAGATAGCGGCCAATCCGGGACGCTCAGACCAGCTTCGTTGCTGGTTACCGCCGCTCCGGCGATAATCAAAAACAGCGTAGCAGCCGAAAGAAGTATAGAGTAACGGTGCAGCCAGGCTTGGTACATATCGGGTGGGAAGAACCGCAGCGGGAAGCGGGCGGTTCCGCGATCTCCTCTATTGTACTCTGATTCCTCAAATGGCATCCTTGAACTAAACATGTGGGCTCAAGTCAAAGATCTGTTCGCCAATGGCAATCGCGCGTTGAACCTTAGCGGTATTTTCAACGCCGGGCTCTTCTTGATTTGCCTGGCGCTCAGCTTTGTCGATGAACGCTCGGTCGCAGGCGTAAATCCGTGGCTGAAGCCGATGAAGTTTTGCCTCTCGGTGATGATCTATTGCTTCTCTCTATCGATCATCCTGGGCCTTATCGATGGCTTCGACAAGATGCGCCTTTGGATCGGCCGCTCTGTTGCCGGCCTCATGCTGCTGGAACAAGCCGCCATCACCCTGCAGGCCGCCAGGGGCGTGACTTCTCACTACAACACCGATACCGCGATAGATGGGCTGATCTTCGGCGCTATGGGTATGGGGATTGGCCTCAATACCGTTCTTGATTCCCTGGTTTTCGGCTTGATTGTGCTTGTTCCGCTGGCGAGCGTGCCCACAGGTGTTTTGTGGGGAATTCGCTTTGGACTCGTGATGTTCATCGCCGCCGGATTCGAAGGCGGCACCATGATCATGAACCAGGCCCATAGCGTCGGCGCGCCAGACGGCAGCCCAGGAATCCCCTGGGCGAACTGGAGTCGTGAGCACGGCGACTATCGGGTCGCTCACTTCATCGGGTTGCACAGTCTGCAGATCCTGCCGATGATCGGCCTGATCGTGGACAGGCTTTCGAAGTCAAACGTTGTGCGCGCCATCGCCGTTTCGGCCGTCGCTGCCGCTCTCGCGTGGCTGATGTGGATGCAGACCCAACTTGCCGCGTCCGGCAAGCCGTTCATGAAGCTGTAGCTACTACTTCTTCAGGTCGTTGTAGCGGCGCGTGCCTCCACGATCTTCTGAATGATCGTCGCAGGCACGCCACCAGCGGACCTCTGGAATAGAACGCCGGAAGCCGATAGCCGATGGTCTCCTCCGCCTCTTTGGGCGCGGCAGCGCGTATCGCTTTGCGCACTTTCTTCAATGTCGCTCTCTGCGGTTCCGGAACTTTTGCAAGATAGGCTTCCACAGCTTCGTTTCCCGGTCTCTCGATCATTTTGGATTCTCAATCGTCCAGGCCCGCATCCAGGCGAGAAACCGCCGCGCGTGAGCATCCAAGTTCTCGATGCCTCCTCCGCCAAGCAGCGGAGAGCACATCTCATACGCGACACCACCGTCGTAGCCGCTGGCGCGCAACGCCGTTAGAAAGCTCGTGTAGTCGATGAAGCCCTCTCCCATCCGAACGGCCTGTGTCCACGCCTTGCTCTCTTCGAAATTGACAACGTTTGGCTGGTATTGGAAACGAGGCCGCAACTGGTAGTCGGCTACAGTCGTGTGGCAGGTCATCGGACCCAACTTGCTCGCTGCCGCCGCGAGGTCCGCGCCTTGCAACGCCGGAGTCCACGCGTCGAACATCGCCTTACAGGCAGGATGATTCACGGCCTCGATGAGATCGTGCAGGCTATCGTGATGTGAGGCGAGATCGTGATGGTTCTGGACGCCGATGGTCACACCCACATCGCCCGCACGTATCGCGCACTCACGGATTGCATCCACCGTGTTCTTCCAAAGCAGCGAGTACCCCACTGAAGGATGCTCGTAGGCCGTGAAGATGCGCACCATCCTGCCGCCGCCGAGGTCCGCTGCCAGACGCGCGAGTTCCGCAATGTGCCCGATTTGGATCTCGCGATGCGGCACATCGCCATGCTCGGCGTCGGCTGAGAAGTTGTTGTACCCGGCAATCACATGCACGCTCAGGCCCCGTTTTTCGATCTCGTCTCGAAGCCGCAATCGCGCGTCGGCAATGAAATCCAGAGGTGATAAATGAGGACGCTTGGCCATAAGCATCACTGCAGGAAACCCAAGTTCCGCAGCCTTGTCGAGAAACTGGTGTAGCGTCAAAGCCGCTTGGCCGGGCCAAACGCCTGCGTAGCTGACCGAATGAAGAACCGGGATCATTCTGAGCATGATATCCGATGCGGCGGGTGTCGCGAGTGGTCCCGCCGCATGACCAGCGTTACGTTGACTTCGGCGCCCGGCGCTGCCGGAGCCTCCATCCCATCGCCACAACGCCCAATGCGGCGGCCGCGAAGGTGGAGGGCTCTGGAACATCGCTGACATCGCCCGCAAAGAGAACACCGCTAAACCCGCCAGTGTTTACCACGTCCAGCCGGATCGTTGTCGGGCCGGCCGCAAGATTGATCGTTTGTAGTGTGGGAAGGTTCGAGAAGTCCCCTGCGAGCAGACCCACAAACGTGAACACTGGAGATACTGCGTTGTTGATGTAAACCCGCAGTTGGTTGTCGGCCAACGCCCGGAATGTGAGCACGGCCGAAGCGCTGTTGTTGAATGTATAGGACAGGCTGTAGGTTGTGGGCGGCAACGAATTCGCCGTTGTGGTCGAAACCCAGGCGCTGCCCGCAGGCGGGTTCGCCCACACGGATCCATTCGCAACGGTAATCGGATTGGTGATCACCTGCGCCGGGCCACTGCCACCCGCGGTGATGGTCCAGATGGGATTGCCCCGTACCGATGTTTGCCGCATTTCCAAAGGCTGCGAGTAGCAGCGCCGGAAAGAGGATGCTCTTGTTCATTCTGATTTTCTCCTAGTCTTTTCTGTGGCGAAAGCTCGCCGCGCCCTTTATTGCGTAGGACTCTCGTACTAGCTAGGGGTCATATTGCTTTTGAACTCGCGACCTGTAACGGAGGCTCCCAACTTTTGGTCTAATCAAGAGTGGCTTTCGGTCTCACCGAAACCTCAGGTTTTCGGAACCACAAACGTCAAGGAGAATGATCGAGAATGAAAATTTACCTCATGAGCTGCCTGCTGGTAGCGGGGACCATCTTGGCCGCTACACCCGACGAAGCCGCTTTGCGTGCCGCGATGAAGTCGATCCAACCCGCTCATGGCGCATTGGGCAAAAAGATCGCCGCCAAAGATGCCACTGCGGCAGCCGATGCCAAGCAACTCGTCAGCCTGTTCGGCGCGTCCACCAAATTCGCCAAGGCCAAGAAGTGGGAAGACGGGATGGGTTTCAACAAGACCGCGATCTCCTCTTACAAAGCGATTGCCAAGGCCGCCATGGCGGGCAAGTGGGATGAAGCCAGCAAAGCCCATCAGGATGCCAGTGGAACCTGCAAGGGCTGCCATTCCGCACACCGCGGGCCTAAAGGCGCCGACGGCGTTTATCCGATTCAGTAAGTCATACTTCTCAAGGGGCCACGCGTTCTGTGTGGCCTTTGGTTTCCCCATGGATCTTGGATTCAAAGACCGCGTCGCGATCGTAACCGGCGGAACCCGCGGTATCGGACTCGCCACCGCCAGAGCTTTGGCTCTCGAAGGTTGCCACGTCGGCGTTTGCGGACGCTCTGTTGATTCTCTGCGTGCCGCCGATGCCGAAGGACTCTTCGCCTGCCAAGCCGATCTGAACGACGAACATCAAACCACGGCCTTTGTGGACAGCGTCCACGCCAAGTTCGGGCGTCTGGATATCCTGGTCAACAACGCGGGCGGTAGTTTGGGCGGCGGAGGATTTCAAGTCTCAACGCTCGATCAATGGCGTCGTGTGATGGATATCAACCTCTTCTCAGCCCTGGTCGCCAGCAAAGCTGCGGTTCCGCATATGCAGCAGCGGCATTGGGGGCGTATCATTCATATTTCCAGCATCTGGGGCAAAGAAGGCGGGGGCGGGGCAGCATACAATGCGGCCAAAGCGGCTCTCATCAGTTTGTCCAAGGCGATGGCCCGCGATCTCGCCAACGACGGGATCCTGGTGAATACCGTCGCTCCGGGTTCTGTCCTGTTCCCCGGCGGGGGGTGGGACAAGCGGATGCAAGCCGATCCGCAAGGGATCGCTGCATTTGTTGAACGCGACCTGCCGCTGGGACGTTTTGGGCGCCCCGATGAAGTAGCGCGAACCGTTGTCTTTCTCGCCAGCGAGGCCGCCGGCTTGATCAGTGGTTCGTGCATCGTCGTGGACGGCTGCCAGAGTCACAGCAATCTATAGTTGCGACGAATCTTTCTGAGCCTCTCTTTGCTCAAAGTCTAGACTCCCAGCAATCCTACTTCGAATCCAAAATAAAGGTCGGTGCCAACCCGACGGCACTCACAAACCCCGACGACGTCTCGGCTGTCAACCAACTTGACGCCCCATGCACCTTACCCAACGACGAGTGCGGATGCACACCCACGTTCAGTTCTTTCATCTGCACCGTTCCATGCTGCAGCACCGGGAACTCAGCCGTCGCGGCCTCCGTCACTTCCTGCGCCACATACGGATTCCGGATTGCCTGCTTCAAGGCCCGATCCCACGACGCATCGTCCATGCGCGCGCCTACATATACAGGAGACTCCGACGAATCGTCGTTTGGCTTCAACACCAGCGTCTCGCGGTTGGTCTTGACGAAATCGAGCAGGTCGATCTGCGAACCTTTATGAGTGGTATGCCCCGATCGCACGACGCGGGTCCACGGCACGAATTCTTTGATCGCCTTGCGCTCCACTAACGGGAACTTCTCGGTAATCGCCTCGTCGGTTAACAGGTCGAAGATCGCCTTCTTCTGCGCCAGTTCGGCGCGGAAGCTGTTCACGATGCAAACCGCCTTGTCGCGATAGGCACGCACCAGCGGATGTCCCAGGTCGAACCGCACCAGAAACTCGTGCACTTTCATCTTGCGATAAATCAAATCAATCGCGAAGTCACCCTTGCGCAGCACACCGTTCTTGTATTCGAGGTGCTCGGGTGCAACCACTTCGGCCGCGCAACCCTCTTTGCGAAACATCTCCGCCACAGCCAGATTCTCCGGCGCCGCGTCTTTCTGAAACGGCTGCCGGAATTCGAGAATTGCGATGTTTGGCTTCTTGTTCTTCGAGCCGAATTCCTTGTGGGCCTTGAGTAGCGATTGCAGCACAAACTTGCCGCTGCCCAGTTTGGTCAGAGAGTACCGCTTGCGAAACTCCTTCATGGGCGGCGAGTCGTAGAACATGTTCGAAAGAGCTTCCGAATACGCAATACCCGCCGGGGTTTCGGCATTGTAATCGGTGAACCGCATCGTGCCGTTGTTGAGGCTGGTATCGAGTAACTCGGTCACCGACAGAAACGGATAGCCAGGATCGATCGCCGCCAGCATCTTCTCAGCCGGCAGCAACTGCATACGGTTCATCAACTGATGATTGCCGAGTGCTAGCTCCTGCACCCGATGAATGGCCGAGTACAAGGACTCCGCGCCTTTCACCATATTCTCGTACTGCCGTTTCGTGATAAAATGCGGCCGCAGGATCGGCGTTGCCGGGCGCGTACCGAGCAGGAGATGTTCCTGCTTCATCCGCTCCTGAAGCGCTTCCGCCCAAGCTAGGTCCTTATAAGCTTCTGATTCCAAAAGCCGATGGAAACGCGCGATAGCATCGCTAAGTTGCGACATCGTGTCTGTGGGTACTTCCTTGACTTGAGTATCGCACGCTCATATCCGTTTTCTCGCGGTTCTGTCTGTAAGTTGTTGAAAAAAGACAACTTAAATTCTTGACAAAATCCGTGTCACGATAGAGTTAACACATGGCGCCTAATTGTACCAGACTCCTCACCCCGCTTGTGGCCGCTCTCTTCGCCACTACTCTCGCAGTCGCCGACGACGGAATGTGGCTGCTGGATCGTTTCCCGAAAGATCTCGTCCGCAAGCGCTACAACTTCGAAGTCACCGATGCGTTTCTCGAAAAGATGCGCCTCGCGTCCGTACGCTTCAACAGTGGTGGCAGCGCCTCTTTCGTCTCTTCCAAAGGACTTCTGTTCACCAATCACCACGTCGGTGCCGACTGTATTCAGAAGTTATCCTCAGCCAAGAACGACTATATGGCCAATGGATTCCACGCTCGCACAGAGGCTGAGGAAAAAGCCTGCCCCGATCTGGAAATCAATGTCCTGATCCGCATGGAGGACATTACCGCCAAGGTTGAAGCGGTGCAGGCCGCCACTCCCGCCGAGCGCAACAAGGCACGCAAGGCCAAGCTCACCGAACTTGAGAAACAGTGCGTTGACGCCAGCGCAGGCAAAAATTCCTGCGAAGCCGTCACCCTTTATTCTGGCGGCATGTACAAGCTGCACGAGTACCAGAAGTACACGGACGTTCGTTTGGTCTTCGCGCCAGAGTACTCCGTGGCCGCCTTCGGAGGTGACCCCGACAACTTCACCTTCCCACGCTACTGTCTCGACTTCGCCCTCTTCCGCGCCTACGAAAACGGCAAGCCCCTGACGTCCAAGAACTTCTTTCCCTGGGCGAAAGCAGGCGTGCGCGAAGGCGAGTTGACGTTCGTGCCTGGCAACCCCGGATCCACGGGTCGCCTCGATACCTACGCCCAGCTTGAGTATCAGCGCGACGTGCAGTATCCGAACGCTCTCTCAATGCTCGACGGCATCATTGCCTCTTTGAAAGAGTTCGGCAAGCGTGACACAGAATCCAAACGCCTCGCCGATGGCGAACTGCAGTCGTACCAGAACTCCTACAAAGCCTATGACGGTTTCCTCCGCGGACTCAACGATGCCAAATTGATGGACCGCAAAAAGGCCGATGAAACCAAGCTTCGCAGAGCGCTTGCCGACGATCCCGCCAAGCAAGCGGAATACGGCAAGACCTGGGATGAGATTGCCGCCGCGCTTGCAGCCTGGCGTCCGGTGATGAAAGAGTTTTATGCGCTCGAACGGATCCCAGGCAACTCGCAGCACGTTCACCTCGCGCAATCCGCCCTGCGTCTGGCCGTCGAACGCGCCAAGCCGGACGCCGAGCGACTCCGCGAATATACAACCCCCGCGATTCCCGCCGTCGAACAGGATCTGTTCTCGCCCGCCCCCATCTCCGATGCCATGGAAGAGGTCAAGCTCACGGTCCTCTTGAAAGAGATGAAAGAACGTTTGGGCACAGATCATCCGGTGATGCGCGAAATCCTTGGCGGCCGTACGGAAGCCGCCACAGCCAAAGCCGCCATCGCTGGATCCAAGATCAAAGACATCGAGTTTCGCAAGAAACTCGCCGCCGACGCTGCGTTCGCCTTGAAATCCGACGACCCGATCGTACGCATCGTGAGAATCACCGACGAACCAGCGCGCACGCTCCGCAAGCGTTTTGAAAACGAACTCGAAAGCACGCTCATCGCCAATGCCAGCAAGATCGCCCGCGCGCGGTTGGCAGCCTATGGAGACTCCGAGTATCCCGACGCCACCTTCACGCTCCGCGTCACCTTCGGCGACGTTCGCGGTTATAAGGATGCCTCCGGCAAGGCCGTGCCGTGGGCCACGGAACTCGGCGGTATCTACGGTCGCGCCACTGGCGTCGAACCTTTCGCGCTGCCCAAGTCCTGGATCGCTGCGAAGAAGAAGCTGAATCTCAAGACACCCTTCAACTTCGTCAGCACCACCGATACCCACGGTGGCAACTCCGGCAGCCCGACGGTCAACACCAAGGGCGAGATCAATGGCATCCTCTTCGATGGCAATATCGAAGGGCTTCCGAACCGGTTTGTCTTCACCGATGAAACCGCCCGCTCGGTGCATGTCGCGAGCCAAGGCATTGTGGAAGCACTGCACAAGGTCTACAACGCCAAGCGGATCCTCGCCGAACTGGGAGTGCGTTAGTTTTTCCGCATGTCCTCGGCCACTCTCACACAAAGTCTTCGCCTGCTCTCCGATCCAGGACGCCTGCGCCTTGTCCTGCTATTGGAGCGTGAAGAACTCTCCGTCGCGGAACTCCAGGACATTCTTGCGCTCCGCCAAAGCCGCATTTCCACTCACCTCGCCCAACTCAAACAAGCGGGACTCGTAGAAGATCGCCGCAGCGGCAAGAACGTTTTGTATCGCAGCAAACCCGGGTCGGAACGCCTGCTGGCAGTGTTGCGGGCGGAATCTTCGGCTGAGGAAATCGAGCAGGACGCGCGTGCGCTCGAACACATCCTGCGGAAACGCGCGGACAAGGTTCGCGCCTACTTCGACAATCTCGCCGGAAAGTTCGGCAAATCGTATGTTCCGGGTCGCAGTTGGAAAGGCCTCGCCGAAACTCTGCTGAAGCTCATTCCGCCAATGATCATCGCCGATCTCGGCGCGGGAGAGGGCACGATCTCGCAGTTGCTCGCACAGCGCGCACTGCATGTGATCGCTGTGGATAACTCAGAAAAAATGGTCGAGTACGGCTCCGAACTCGCTCGCAACCACGGCGTCCGCAACCTGGAATACCGGCTCGGTGAACTGGAGAATCCGCCCATCGATCCTGAGTCGGTGGATCTTGCGTTTTTCAGCCAGGCGCTGCATCACGCGATCCATCCGCAGCGGGCAGTTGAGGCGGCCTGGCGCATCCTCAAACCCGGCGGACGCATTGTGATTCTCGACCTGCGCAAGCACAACTTCGAGCAGGCCCGCGAACTCTATGCAGATATCTGGATGGGCTTCTCAGAGGTGGAGTTGAGCGATTTTCTCGCCCATGCCGGATTTGCCGACATTGATGTGACGGTGGTCAACAAGGAACACGAACCGCCGAATCTGGAATCGGTATTGGCAATCGGCGTGAAGCCTTAGCGCCAGCCGAGCGGGCGCGGACGATCGCCTTCGATCCACTCGTAAGATTTTCCGGCTTCCAGATTCCGCTCCTCATCCACTCGCCCACTCGGCCAGCGGACCACCACCCGGCTTGCCATCCTCGCCAACCCCATGCCGAACGTTGGCGAGCGATCGCTCGACGACAAGTAACTTGATCCGCTCTTCACCATCTGCAACCGGGGTGCCGCGCCGGAGCCGTCGAACACCTGCACCGTCGCCATCGCGATTCGACTTGCGTCCCAGTAACGAAAGTGAATCGGCCGGTGCCCGCAACCACTACAGAGCTCTTACCAGTTGCGGCCCTTTCGGGGGGGTATTCGTTGTGGCTACGTATCTATGCGCTTCAATGAAGCCATCGCCGAGCATCTGGATTGGGGGTGGCTAGTCGGGAACATATCGCTGCATGTGTACGTCAGCTTTTCGCGGCACTGCCTCAACGTTTGGACGATTTCAGCCACTGCGATGCTTCCGGTCTACAACGTCCCCGTCGTGGACGCGTTTCGAACTTTCATGGCCTGCCCACCGCCGAACATTGCAGCGACGCTCCATCAGATTCAATCGGTTGCGGCTGGATGAGGCGAGTGTCACACGGCAACCATCCCTCCTGCTCTGGTGTTCGGGTATTATGGACTTATGGCGATGCGGAAAATGACTTTCAGCGTACCAGAACCATTGGCGGTGCAGTTTCTCCGCAGGGTTGCCTCACGCGACCGTTCGCGCTTCGTGAGTGAGGCACTGGCTGCGCGACTCGAAGAGCGCGACGCCGCGTTGATCCGCGCCTGCGAGCTGGCGAATCAGGACATGGATCTGGCCGAGATCGAGAAGGAACTCGACGGACTCAGCGACGAGATGGCGGAACCATGGAAGTGATCCCGGAGCGGGGTGATATCTGGTGGGTAGCGTTGGATCCGACACTCGGTTCGGAGATTCGCAAGACACGCCCTTGCATTGTGATGTCGGTGAAAGTGCTCAACGAAAGGCGAAGGACGGTGATCGTTGTCCCACTATCGAGCTCGCCGAAGGCCAGCCCGCCGATTCTGATCCCGATCTCATGTGGTGGGCAACCTGCTGTGGCGGTGAGTGACCAAATACGAGCGGTGGCAAAGGAACGCCTGCGCAGTCGCCTCGGCGCCGTCTCCACGGGTGAGATGGCGGCACTGGAGGATGGCCTCAGGCAGATCATGCAGCTTGGATGAGGGCCCGTC
>CAZCPL010000084.1:0-12767 GCA_964500255.1 uncultured Solibacteraceae bacterium
CGATGATCGAGCCGATGTATCCTGCTCCACCGACGACGAGCACTGGCACCGGTCCTCCGGAAGCGACGACTTCAAACTCACTTTCCGACGGTTTGGAAGCGAGGATGGGTCCAATGCGGGTATTCTCGAGCCAGCTATTGAGCCAGCGTGCGCCGATGACGCCGACCGTCACGAGGATGGGCAGCACGATCATCGAACTTCGAGGGAGGAGATCCTCTCGGGTGATGATGAGGCTCGCGGCGACGTACAGCAACGAAGCGAGCCCGCATCCGCGGAAGAGGGTTGGCCATTTGTAGCGGGTTTCATAGCCGCGGGTCCGCGTATAGACGCCGGTCAGCAGAAGCACCAAGGGGAAAACGGTGGCGAGCACCGGGAACTGGTTGATGTATCGGCTGCGGAGCGTATCGATGAAAAAGCTGCGGCTAAGAATCTCTTCCTGCAGGAAGAAGATGTAGTAGCTGAACGTGAACAGGAGCGACAGAATCGCGGCCAATTGAACAATGGCCATGTCTGCCAGCATGCGGGGCAACGCCTCGCGAGTTTTGAAATCGCGTAAATGAGCGATCATGTTGATTAAACTCCTCGGCACAGTACGGCCTGCTAATGAATACTATTTTGCGGGTACCCCAAATGCGGGTAGGTGGCTAGACCAGCCCGTTGGCCATTAGCGAGTTGCTTCACGCAATACCTTCTTCAGAGTTTCCGCAGAATACTCTATCGCCTCAGAGGTCAAGGTGGGATGCACGAGCATCATCAAGGATGTCTCCCCGAGTTCCTTGGCGACGGGCAGTCTTTCGGACTGTTTGAGTCGATTTTTCGCGAAGGCTCTTTCCTGGTACATCTCACTGCAACTTCCGGCGAGACACGTTACGCCTTCGCGCGAAACTTCGCTCAGGATGCGGTCTCGGCTCCAACCGCTTCGCAGCGCTTCGGGGCGCACAAAGGCATAGTATTTGTAATACGAATGCTCGATCTCCGACGGCGGCAGCGTCAGACGAATTGCCGACTCCTTGGCCAAGGCGGCATTCAAACGCCCCGCATGCCTGCGGCGAATTGTGATCCAGTCATCCAACTGCGTCAGGCACTGGCGTCCGAGCACACCCTGGATCTCGAGCATCCGCCAATTGGTGCCAAAATCCTCATGAAGCCAGCGGAACCCAGGCGGATGCTGTTTTTCATAAACAGTGTTGTAGCTCTTGCCATGATCTTTGTATGACCAGGCGCGGCTCCAGAGGTCCTTGTCGTTGGTGGTGACCAAGCCGCCCTCGCCTCCCGTCGTCATGATCTTGTCCTGACAGAAGGAAAAGGCATTGATCACACCCATGCTTCCGGCGGGCCGCCCCTTGTAGTACGAGCCGTGGGCTTGAGCACAGTCCTCGATTACGGCGATATTGTGCGCTTTGGCGAGGTCGAGAATCGTATCCATATTGCAGGGCCAACCGGCGAGATGGACGGCAATGATCGCTTTGGTTCTCAGTGTGATTTTCGGAGCGATCGTCGCCGCGGTGATGTTCTGAGAATCAAGATCGACATCCGCGAAGACCGGGGTCGCGCCGCGCATGACCACGCAACTCGCGGAGGCGATGAACGAGCGCGGGGTGACGATTACTTCGTCTCCCGATCCGATACCGAGGGCGTACAAGGCCAGCTCGAGGGCCAGCGTGCCATTGGACAACGCAATCGCGTGCTGGACGCCCAGTTTTTGCGCGTATTCGCGCTCAAACTCACGGCACTCGTTGCCGGTCCAGTAGTTGACCTTACCGGAGGCGAGGACGCGGCTGACGGCCGCGATGTCCTGCGCAGAAAAGTGTGGCCAGGGTCCGAAGACTGGCTTCGATCGCCCGGGAGGAGAGTCATTGGCCAGGGCTCCGGGAGCGACGATGGATGGTTGTCTGACAGCTGTTGTGCTCAAGTTAGATTTCCTTCTTCAGAGCGAGAACATTGGGAGAGAATCGCGGCATTGTGACGTCGCCACTCCGGTCGATTCCTCTCCGTCCGAGGGCAACTTTTAAAGTGCCCCAGATTATGACGGCATCGAGGTGCAGGCTACAGTTTTCGATGTACCAGATATCGAGTTCAAACTTTTCCGGCCAAGAGATGGTATTGCGACCGTTGACCTGCGCCCACCCGGTAATACCCGGGCGTACCTCATGACGCCGCCGCTGGCGTTGGTCATAGAAATTTAGGTAGTCCGCTAGCAAGGGCCGGGGTCCGATGAGCGACATATCTCCTTTAAGAACATTCCAGAGTTGGGGCAGTTCGTCCAAACTGGAATCGCGCAGCCAGCGGCCCAGCGTCGTCAGACGGATGTGATCCGGCAGCATTTCGCCTTTGGTATCGCGGGCATCCGTCATCGTGCGGAATTTGTAAAACACGAAGGGTCGATTTCCCAATCCGCCCCGCTGTTGGCGAAAGAGGACAGGACTGCCCATTCTGCGCCGGATCAGGATCCACAGTGGCAAGAGAGCGGGCGATAGCAGCAAGAGTGCCAAGGCGGAGACTGCGATATCGACGAGGCGTTTCAGCGTCATGATGGGTCACCTGTGGGCTGGCCGCGCTGCAGGAACGGCGGGCGCGGGTGCGTCTTTCAAGCAGAGTTCTTCGAGGATTCCCAGGTAGGATGCGGCCAATCGCTCGCGACCGGCGTTGGCCTTCACCCAGCGGAGGCCATTCGTCCCAAGACGTGCCCTTTCCACCGGACTGTCAATCAACTCGATGATGTGCCGGGCGATTTGCGCAGGATCCTCTGGCGTCGCAAATCTTCCCGCATCGGCCTCGCCGCAGACCAGTTGGCGCGCCACGCCGTCGATCGCCAGCAACACCGGCTTGGCGCAAGCCATATAGTCGAATACTTTGTTGGGATAAACGGTTAGGAACGTCGGATTCCGCTGCAGCACGGCTATCCCGATGGTGGAGGCGTTGACGATCGCGGGCATGCGGTCTTTGGGTTGCGGACCGTGAAAGAAGATGTTGCTCAAACCCTTTTGTTTCGCATCGGTTGCAAGCCGCGCTCGCTCAGGGCCATCGCCAACACAAGCGATCAAAATATCGTTGCGATGGTGCAAAAAAGCCGCGGCCCGTACAAGTTGATCGAGAGCGTTGGCGCGACCGTGGGCACCGGCATAAAGGACCACATGGCGACCGCCCCAACCGAACTCGTCGCGCAGTTTCAGATCTGCGGCTTCGGGTTTGAATGCCTCAAGGTCCGCACCGTTGGGGACGAAGACGATCTTTTCCGTCGCGGCGAGATTGCGGCCGAGGAGATCAACGCGGAAAGCGGGAGTTAGGACGTTGATCCGATCGGCGCTCCATGCGGCGAACCGTTCTAAGCCGTAGAGTGCCCTCGCAAGGAAGGAGCCTTTTTTAATGACGCCGGTTGTAATGGCACTTTCGGGCCATAAATCGCGGATTTCGAAAATCCACGGGCAGCGGCGTCCGGAAAGCAGACGTGACAGGATCCAAGCGGGAACCACCGAGACCAAGGGTGGGGATGTGGCGATGACGACATCGGGGCGCGGCAGGAACATCGATACCCAGGCCGCAGAAAACATGTAGCCGAGAAATGCAATCGCGCGCTGGAAGTAGGAGCCGGCGTATGTGTCGGGCACCCAGCAGCGCCAAACACGCGGACCTTGCGCGGACTTCGATTCCTCCTCGGCATACAACTTCCAGGATTTCACCGCACTCTGTGTCCTGCCGGAATGGTTGACGCTTCCGGCGACGACGATGACCTCATGACCCGCCTCGCACCAAAACCGCGATAGTTCATTGAATCGCGATCCTCCGGCTTGGCCGGGGGCCAAGTAATTTTGATGAAATACGACGATTCTCATAACGGTAATTCCCCTCTGGAGTTTTCGGAAGTTTTCACGGCTGGAGGACCTCTTCTTTGACTCGAGCCGCGCTCGATACAAAAGCGATTTCGGGACTGAGGCGATTGAAGGCGATGGCGCGCTGGCCAGATTGGTATTCGATCGTCCAAGTGTCTTTTCCCACCGATATCGAATTGGTTGCGTGGGGGGAAAGTACCGTCACGAAGCGCAGAGGTAGTCGGCCTTCGCACACCGCGGCAAGTGACGGTGCGGGAACCTTCGCTCCGTAGTGTCGCGATAGCCAGCCGCGCGGTGGATCGTCCTCGCCGGAAACGACACCGCACGGTGCCGGTTGCCCGTCGCCCATATACAGGGCGATCTCAAACCGGCCCTGCGGAGTAAATAGGCGCAAGCGGTTTCGTTCTGGCGTGTCATACGGGTAGTCGCCGCCCAACCAGTGCAGGCGTACCCCGTGGATCCCTTCGCCGAGAATGTCGTCGATCACCACCCAGGTTTCGTTTTTGTCATACAGGATTGTCCGCCGATGGACGCACTGCCCCGTATAGCGGCGGAAACCGTAGTGTTCACCCTGCATGACTGCGAGTTCGCCGCTATCATCGAACTGCAGCAAAGACGCCTCGGTTGGATAAAGAGTTTTGAATTTCCGCAGGTGCACCATCTGATCGCGCCCGTCGACGCTCACCGTGTTGTGGCTAAGGGTGCCGTAGAAATGCGAATGCCACTCGCTGGGCCCGTTGTAGAGAAATGTTCCTGGATCGGCCAACACATTCTCGCCCCGCCACCAGATATCGGTGTGCAGCATGTCGATCTGCGAAAAACGGTCTTTCAGTGAACCGCAACGGAACATCGCGAAGTTGCCGTCGGGTTCGCGAGTGCCGCGCAAAACGTGATAGCCGGTGGAGGCGAACGAAACAGAACTCCTGGCGGGCTTGTCGAGCGGAGCCTCGAGAATGTCCGCTCCATTGAGCCAAACGGCCATCTCATCCCACGGACCAGCGGGATACAAGCGGGTTCCGCGGGTGACGAGCGAGACGGCTTGCAGTGTGGGGCGATAGTCACCGTACTCGCAGGTCGATAGGATGAGAGGCATAGCGCCATCGTTGCCTCCGTAGTTGGGCAGGCGTCCGTCCGATGCGTTTTGCTGCGCGTAAAGGAAGACCAGGGAACGTTCGAGTGCGCCGATCCAGGAATCCGGTATCTCCATTCCGCGTGCTCGCAACAGCCCGATCGCCGAGAGGTAGATGTGTAAGACGGAACGCTGGTAGTTGTGCGACTGGCTGATGTAGGCACCGTCCGGATAGACCTGCCGGTCGGCCTGGCGGTTGAGTATCTCTATGCCCGAGTGGGTCCAGCGACCGGCGCTCGCGCATTCGGGCAACAAGAGGCCCGCCAGCAGGAGTCCGAAAGCTTCGCTAATGAGGTGATTGTTGTACACCGACCGCATGGCGTATTCAATGTGTTCCTCAATGTACTGGGCGGAAGCGGTGATGTGAGCCGCAGCAGCGCGGCGAAGGCTGTCGCTGAACGGATCGTTTCCTTGGGAGAAGGTGTCCAGAGCGAAAGTCCAGGCAAGGAGGCGCAAAGCGACCTCTTGTCCAGACGTCCATTGCACACCGAGATCGACCGGGTTGGTATCGATGAAGTGGAGCAGCTGATCCGCAGTCGCTGCACTGAAGTCTGCGGCAGCCTCTGGATGGAAAGCGGCCGCACGGCCGAGATGAAAGAAGTGTGGAAAACGGCCGACTTCCCAAGCCATTTTGATGTCCCCTGTGTAGGACTGTTCGCCGAGGATACGGGACCAGTGAGGTGTACGGGAGAATCCGCGCCCATTGAGGGGGTTCACGTGCCAGGCGATGGGCTGGCCGTAATCCGCCGTCCACTTGCCGAAGGCTTTGATTCGCCCGTGGGCCGCTTGGACGGCGTCTTTGAGGAGACCATCGTGGTCGATTTCGCGATTGGAGGCAAGGGCTTTGCGAACGACGTCGGGAGTTGCGAAGAGTCCACGTGCGAGCGGTCCACTCTCGGGCAGCGCGGTTTTGGGAGCGACGCTCAGCAATCCCGATCGTGTCTTGAATTCCCAGACGGAGCGGGCAGCGGTTCCGAGTAGACCGAGCTCACGAACTTCACGCACAAGGCTGGCAATGGCCGGCTGATTTGCGGCATGCGGCGTTTCCGGCAGGGCGCAGGGATCGGAGGTGTTCTGCAGGATATACGGAGTGCTACTGTGACTGGCCGGAGCGGTGTCGAGGAACGTTTGCGACCAGACCTCGATGTTGAGTGCTTTCCAGACCCGGTCGAGCCAGAAAGCGGAATCCGGATGCTCGATCATGTGGCGCAGGCCTTTTTCATTCCAGAATCCACGCTCGAGGGCGCTCTTCGAGAGCAAGGTGTCGCGAACGAAACCCGCGTGGCGGCCGCGCATCCAGTTTTCGACCGGAGTGTCGAAGCCGACCTTGACGCGATTGAGGACCTGTTCCGGCACGATGTCCGCGATCGCTTCGCGGAGGATCCATTTCGTTGCACCGCGGCGGAACTTGAGGTCATACGGAATCTTGAAGGCGTGCTTGACCAGTCGCGGATCGGCGAGCGGCACGCGCGACTCGAGACTGACGGACATGCTCATGCGGTCGTCCTGCTGGAACAGCCCGGTGAGGTAAGTACGGAGGTCCCATTGCATGATCTTGTCGGCCGGATCGGTGGCGTTGGAGAGGTTGGTTTCCTGCTCGAAGAGCCGACGGCAATGTTCACGGTCGCAGAGGTCGCCCGCATCGAACATCTGCTTCCAAAGGTGGATCGGAACTTTAGCGAAGCTTTCGAAGTAGCGCGATTGCCAATTCCGCAGGTTACCGACGTTGCGAAGTAACCGGGCGATATTCTTGCGCTGCGTCAGTTGCTTTGAAAGATTGCCGCCAACCTGGTTGACATGGTGGCTATTCGAATGCGCGAACCAGTTGCGTATGACGCTGAGCGGCCGGGCGAGCGCATAACGGGCGTAGCCTCCGAACACTTCGTCCGACGCTTGCCCGCCAAGGCAGACTTTAAACTGGCTGGCCGCAAGCTGGCTGACCGCGTGCATGGGGAACATGGCGGGTCCGATGACGGGCTGATCCTGGAAGTAAAGGAGGCGGCGCATATCCTCCGGGAAGGTGGAGCCGTCGAGGGTTGTCAGTTGCAGGTCGAGGCCAAGAGATTTGGCGGCGGCTTCCTGGTAAGGACGCTCGTCGATGACGCCCTGATTGGCGAAGTGGACGCCGAAGCAACGGGCGAGCGATCCGTTCTTGGAAGCGAAGGCGGCGACAGCGGTGGAATCGATGCCACCGCTGAAGAATGCGGCAACCGGAACGTCGGACATGAGTTGGTCTTTAACGACGTGTTCGATGCGGCCGGCGAGTTCTTCGACGTGCTCTTGGGTTTCGAGTTTGGCTTTCTCGAAGTCGCTGATCATCCAGTAAGTTCGGGCTTGCGAGTGGAACCGACCGAAGGTAATGCACTCGCCTGCGCGGACTTGCCGGATACCTTTGAAGAAGGTTCGTTCGAAGAGCGGTGTATGGAAGTGGAGGTACTCGGAAACGGCCAGTGGATCTGCTTCTCGGCGGACCATGGGGTCGACGAGGAGAGCCTTGATTTCACTGGCGAACAGGAGGCGACGGCCGTCGTCGTGATAGTAGACCTGTTTGACGCCCAGTGGGTCACGAGCGAGGGTGAGTTTCTTGTCCTTGGCGTCCCAGTAGGCAAACCCAAAGATGCCGGCTGCGGTTTCGAGAGCAGAGGGGCCGTACTCGCGCATGAGGTGGAGCAGGGTTTCGGTGTCGCTGGTTCCGCGAAAGCGCACACCCCGCTGCTCGAGACGTGAGCGGAACTCAGCGTGGTTGTAAAACTCGCCGTTGTAGACGATATATCCGGAACCATCGCCGGTGCGCATGGGCTGCGCGCCAGTCTCGCTCAAGTCGACGATGGCGAGCCGACGGTGGCCGAGCCCAATGGGTCCATCGATGTGGATACCCGCGGCGTCGGGTCCCCGATGTTCGATAGACCGGGTCATGGCCTCCAGAAGGTTCCGGTCGATTGGCCGTTCTGGTTCAGCGTAATGGAAAATGCCAGCGATTCCGCACATGGTGTTTTAGCTTCTGGGGTACAAAAAAACGCTTTCGTTGAGAGAAGAACTGTTCATTGGTGGCAGCCTCCCGCGATTTCGTGGAGTGACCGCCGGTCCAAACCGTCACCTGGCCCGGACCAAGCCGGGTTGTCATCGGAACGATGGGTATTCTGGCCGCCAATCCAGATTCGTTCATTCGAAGGCTCGCCGCACGCCACGGGATCATGTAGGTTGAACGGGTCGATGTTGTCCTGCTGGATAAGTCCCGAAATTTTGGCGACGAGGTGTTCGGATGCGCAGGGGTAAAGTTGCTCTTCGTGATCGCGGCACCGCAGCGGGCCGTCGGCCAAGAAACGGAGGGCGGGTTTCCACCGGAGACGATGGACTGACTGTCCTTTCTTCCACCTATATGGCAAGGATCCAGCAAAGACCCGGGCTTTAGATAGTGCATCCGGCTTGCCGACTGGGAGTTCCCTCAGAGAGTGGGTCGGGTGTCTTATGATGACGCGCATGGGCCTTTGCCCCCGGCTGCGTGCGAAGCGAAGAGTGGCGAAGAAGCCCTTGGCCCTTGCCCATCCGAGCCCAAAGTTGAAGAAGCGCTGACCTCCTGCGAGTTGGCGCATCCGCTCGGCTTCGAGAAGTATGCTGAGGCTCGAACCAATGATCAGCCCATTCACCGCGCCTTCGGGGGCAAGAGAATCAAGCAGGGGAACTGTTTCGTAGCGATAGTCTGAACGGACCGCATGGAAATGGGACTCCACATCGAAATCCCGGACAAAGTTCACGGTGCAAACGCAGTCGTATGACGCTGCTTTCGCCAGCGGGATGTTGGCGGAAATGTATTTTGCGGTCGTGGCTTGGGCTTGCATTGGCACTATCCTTGGACCGGCAATGGAGTCTGCGTAGAGGGCACAGGGGGTTGGGATGTGGCGAAGATCCGGAATCTAGGGGCGCAGATCGCGGCAAGAGCATGGTCCCGCTTGAGGACTTCCAGCATTCCAATGATGATTGCGAACACGACATTGAAGTGAATGAGGCGCACAATTGCGAAGCCGAGGCTGTCCAGCGCCAGGCCCAGCAGAGCCAGCACGAGTCCCAGGGAATAGTCCCGATGCGGGCCTTCCCGAACCTGCTTCAGCGAACGAACGGCGTAAAGCGGCGCTCCGAGATAGAGCAACCCGAAGATGCCGAAATCCATGATCAGGTAGAGCAAACTGTTGTGAACGTAGCCGACTCGGTTCACGGCATAGTAGAGTCCGTTGGTATCGAAACGGAAGCCGAGTCCATTGCCGATGATCGGGGATTTGGCGATGAGGTCAAGAGCAATATTGTTCTCTTGTATGCGGGTGTCGATACTGCCGATTTGGGAGTAGCCGATGCGGGCACTGCGCAGCAGTAGCTCGATCGGAACGAACAGGAACATTATGCCCAGCAGCGCGATGACAACCCCGTATCGGGCCAGCTTCTTGAATGAAGGAGCTTCAACTAGTGGGAGCAAGAAGAGCGGCAAAAGGGACGCAATAATGAGGCTTCGGGTGCCGGTTAGGAAAGACGAAAGCAGCATCAGCGAAGCTGCCGCCAGGAGGATGATCTTGGCCTGGACGCGTGTCCCTTTGCTCAGAGCCAAAGCGATGCAGAAATGAAATCCGATCAGCGGCAATGGGATGCCATGGTTGGTGTTGACGTAGGTGCTACGCCAGATTTCACCGGACAACACCCGCGGAAGGAGGACGACGTTTTCCATGGCGAAGACCAACCCGGCCGCGATCATGGCGTAGTAGAGATGTTTGAAGTTCTTCGATGATGTCAACCGGGTGGTGATGAAGAAGAATCCCAGAAAAAGGAAAGGGATCAGGCCTCGAACGTACTCTGCGGTTGTCATGACCTCCGCGAAAATGAAGACGACGTGAATTAGACAGAGGGTGAAGAAGGCAACAATGCAAAGTCCGGCTTTGCTGGACATCTGACGGATCCGGGTGTTGGCTGCGAAGACGCAGGCGAGTCCAGCGAGCACCAGAAAGGGAATACTCTCTACTTCGAGCTTCGTTTGGGGAAGCACGACCAGGGAAAATAGCGTGAGGATGAGAGCAAGCATGAGTTACGACCTTCCCCGAATGAGTTGAAGTCCACTGGCCGGCCCGCCAAGGCTAGCCCAGACCGCGGTGTAAGCAATCAGGGCGACACTTGCGACAATCCAGCCGGTTCCGGGCAGCAGGTGGCTGAGGAGCGCGCCGAGGGCAAGTGCTGGAATCGCGGAAAGAAGAGCACCTTTGCTGTAGTGCCAGAAACGCCGCGGGATCGCAACGGCCTCCCCGGAAGCGGAGAGCGTGGCCAGCAATCCAGCGATGGAAACGATTAGAGCAAAGGTGGTTCCGTGAGCAATTGCTGCCGCACCGTATTCAGAAACGAAGATAAATTTCGCCGATACGGCGATGGCGAGAGAACCCGCGCCGATGCAGAATGCCGCGAACGAGCGACCCTGCGCAACGGCAGCGGCAGTGAGCGCGTCTTTGGCGGCGAAACCTAGAATCGCGGGACAGTACAATGCGAGTAGTTGGGCGGTAGAGTCGAGTTGCGTCGGTGTGAATCTTGTCGCTCCTAGAACGAGCCGTGTCAGCGGATCTGCGGCCAAGGTCATCACAATGGCGATGGGGAGAAGTGCAAATGACAGGAGCGAGAGTGCTCGGGTCACGGAATCTGAAAATGCCACGGGATCCCGACCGGCGCTCACCCAGCCGGGCATGCAGACACCGATCACGGCGTTGACGATGATTTGGGTGGGCATGGTGACGAGCGAGTAGACGTAACTGACAGCAGCTACCTGCCCTGGGCCAAGGCTTGATGCAAAAGAACGGTCCGTTACCAGGAAAAGGGTGGAGACGGCGTTGCAGCCGAGTACGGGGAGAGCATGCGCGGCGAGGTCGCGAAGCTGCGTACCTCGCCAGACTGGCATCCCCAGTTCACCGCTGCGCCAAAGCAGGGCAAAGAGCGCAACAGCTTGCAGGGCTGCGCCGCAGGAGAGGGCCACCGATAGCCTCGTCGCCTGACCGTCGACGGTTGCCCAGAGGCCCGCGAGGCCGCTCGCGTACATCAAACACATGGAAAGTGGTGGCGCGAGAACACGGCGTTTCGAGAGCAGGATTCCGGCGAGAACGCCTCCCGCTGCCTGAAAGAGCAGGATGGGGAGGAGCAGTGTTTCGATCCTGGTCGCCTCGCGGATCATTGGAGTTGTCGATCCCGGTGCTACCAAACGGATGGTCCAGTCTCCCGCCAGATAGAAGATCAGGATGAGCACGGCGAAGAATCCCACCGTCTGCAACACCATTCCCGTCACCTGCCCGCGATCCGACTTCTCGGTACGGCCGAGCAAGAATATTGTGCTTGAACAGAGTGCGCTGTAGGACAAACCCGCCACAAGAACGGGAAGGACTTGCGCGAGAAAGAACGCATCCGCCGCCTCTGAGGCACCGAGAACGCGAGCCAGCAGTAGTTGCTGGAGCGCGGCGAGGGCCTTGTAAAGGATCGTGGCGAGGCTTACGCCCGTGACGATTCGGAACATTCTTTCATTCATGGTTCGATAGGTAAAAGTTTCAAATTCGATCATTGCGATTGGAGCCACGGCCTTTCGGGCCGTGGCCCTGGCAGGATTCGTGGACCTAGCTATTCTGTGTCTCCGAACTTGCTTCCGTGTAGTATTTACGGTAGTAGCCGTAGTAGTAGTAGTGTTCGCTCATACCAGGCTTCACCTGGTTGAGGACCACGCCAACGACGTTGGCGCGCAGACGTTTCAACGTTCCGAGAACACTGCCAACAGCCTTGCGGCTTGTATATCCAGCACGAGTCACGACCAGGACACCGTCCGCACTCGTTGCCATTTGCAGCGGCTCGGCAAAGCCCAACAACGGCGGAGCGTCGACGATCACGAGATCGTACTGCTTCGAAACTTCTTCGAGCAAGTCCACCATACGAGGGCCGATGAGATCAGAGGCGCGGCGCGACGGCGGGCCAGCCGCGATCACGTCGAGATCGGGGAAGTCGTTGTCCTTCACAAGGACGTCTTTCCAGCCGACGCCTTCTTCGGTAAGGTAGTTGGTGAGACCGCGATCTGAAGGGATCTGCATCTTTTTGTGGACCGAAGGACGGCGGAGGTCGGCGTCGATCAGCAAAGTCTTCTTGTGCTGCTGCGAATGGGAGATCGCGAGATGGACGGCAGTGGTCGTTTTGCCTTCGCCTGGGGAAGCGCTGGTGATGAGAAGAGACCGGATCCGGCGATCGAAGTCACCCAGAAGGATCGAGTTGCGGAGCGTGCGGATGGCTTCCTCGTAACCCGAGATCTTGTCTGGCGCGGCGTCGCCGAACTTGACGAGAGCGCCTGCGGGAGCCGATACTCGTTCGGCGGTGCGTGCGTCTTTCAACTTGATCGCGGGCAAGCCGCCGATGATGTCGACATTGAGGACGCGAGCGGCCTGTTCCGGATCGCGAATCGTGTTGTCGAGAACGTCCGTCAACAGTGCGCCGGCAATGCCAAGAATCGCCGCCAGCAGGAAGGCTAGCAGGACGTTCAGCCGGATGTTCGGAAACACGGGTTTTGCGCCTGCCCGGGCCATATCCGCAATGCGGATGTTGTTGTTCTGCATGCCGGAGTTGATTTCGGCTTCTTTGATTTTGCGCAGGAGTTCGTCGTAGAGTTTCTTGTCGTTCTCGGCGTCGCGCTTGGCTTGCTGGTATTGGAAGGAACGCCCATTGAGACCGTCGAATTCTGCTTTCGTCGCGTTAACCGCTTTGCGCAGCATGTCCTCGCGGCTCACCACGCCGACCAGCGGGCCGGCAGCTTGCCC
>CAZCPL010000084.1:12777-22256 GCA_964500255.1 uncultured Solibacteraceae bacterium
GCTGAGGGCCGTACGGTATTCGACTTCGATGCGGCGGCCGATGTTCGATCGGGTTTCGTCGAATTGTCGCTGCAATTCCGTTACATCGCTGGAGGACTTGCGGAAATCCGGGCTGTTCGAACCCCAAGTGGTGCGAGTCATCGACAGCTTTTGCTTTGCATCGTTGAGCCGCTCGTTGAGTTTCTGAAGCGCTTCGCCTTGGCTGGAGACCTGCGCCGCTTCGAGAGAGCCGTTTTTCAAGGACTGGAACGCAGCTTCTTTTCGGACGCGATCCGATTGTGCGTTGGTGTACTCGGTGTTGAGTTGTAGCAGCCGCGAAGAGAGAATACTGGTCTTCTCTTCGGGGTTGATGACGTTCAGTTCCCGCTCGAACGCCGAGAGACGCTGGCCGGAACGTTCCATTTGGGCCTTCAGTTCGTCGAGTTGCTGCGACATAAAACTGGAAAGCGTCGATGCCGACGTCAACCGGATACGGTAGGTGTGTTCCAGGTAGGATTTGGCCACAGAATTCGCGACGTCGGCAGCCAGAGCCGCATCGGTCGAGCGGTAGGAAACCTGCAGCAAATACGTATTGGGGGGCCGCACAACGGTGAGTTTCTTGAGCGCCACCGGGGCGGTGATCAAAGCTCTCAACTTGCCTTCGGTGAGGTCTTTGGTTTGCTCTTCGTGATCGAGCAGCCGATACTTCTCAGCGATTGGCCGAAGAACGGAATCCGATTGAATCAGCTTGACTTGCGTCGCCAGGAACTGATCGGCATCGTTTGGACTGAGTGCGCGGGCCGCATCCTGACCGACGATGGCGCTGGGCGCTTGGCGGTCGACGTCGATGGTGGCTGTCGATTCGTAGATTGGGGCAAGGCGTGAGGAAACCAGAAAAGTCCCCAGCATGCACAGCAGCACCCAGGCGAGAATTTTCCAGGAGTGCCGCCGCACAATCCACATGTAGTGGCTGAGGGGCACTTTTTGCTCGTCGCTCTCGGGCTCCATCCCGCCGCCAGCACCCGCGGGCACTTGCTGGAAGTAGAGGGGCGATAGCGCGAAAGGAGAGTTGGTTGTCCCGCCCTGAGGCAGAGTCATCAGGCTTTGATGGCCTTCGAAGTTGTTTTTTGCCATGGATTTGTGTGAGTAATTTCTACCGTGAGACGGGCGCTATCTCGAGCCGACCCAGATAAGAGCGCTGGCGATTGCCGCACCCATTGGGAGCGACTTTTCGATCACGTTCATGATGTTGCGTCGGCCGGTGCGATCGGGGATATACAGCACGTCGTTGGCGACCAGAGAGACATCCGGAGACTTGCGCTGGATGATTCGTTCCAGGTCGATCGGGATTTCGTTTTTGCCGCCCGAAGCCTCTTTGCGATAGATGAACGCCTGTTTGCCGCTGTAAGGCAACAGGCCCTCAGACAGGGCGAGCAATCGCATGATGCTGGTTTCGGCCGAATCTTTGATCGCGAAAGCGCCGGGTTTGCGCACGTTGCCGACGACGTAGATCTTGCCGGCGTCCGGAACGCGAATTTCCTCGCCGCCTTCGAGCTTCAAATTCAGTTCCGGGTCGGCGGCGTCGATCAGCGCCTTCACTGAAACTCGCTGCACCAGGGTGGCGGGCTTGCCGTCGACACCGGGCTGCACTTTACTGATGAGAATCTCAGGACCGGCATCGTCGGCCAATCCTTCGGCGCGAGAGATCGCGTCGAGCAGCGTCAGTTCTCCAAACGCTTGGAACGTAATGGGGTGCTTGACCGCGCCGACGACCTTGATTGGCCGGCTGCGATATTCGGCAACGCTCACAGTCACGACAGGGTCGACCATGACCTGCTCTCTCTTCAAGGCATCGGCAATCACGGTCTCCACTTCGGCTGGCCACAGGCCGGCGACTTGAATGCGTTGCCGTAACAATGGCAACCGGAGCGAGCCATCCTGCGAAACTCGCACGTTGCGCGTCAGTTCTGCCGAGTCGTACACGGTCAGCCCGAGTAGATCGTCGGGGCCGATTTTTTGTACCGGAAGACTGGTCGAATCGGCCAGTATTCCCGGTTGCGGGCCTCGTTGACCCACGGCCAGTGCGATCGTCAAAAGCGATACCAACATCACGCGGAAAATCATCTTCATTCTGAATTCCTCCGAAAAAGCGGAACTTAGGACAGGCCTCCGGCACAGGTAGCCCCTTGAGGGACATCGGACTGTGAGGAGAATCCAGACCCGAACGGGTTGGATCAAGCCGTCATTCACACTCCCGCAGCGAGTGCGACTGACTGAGCGTACCATCGCTCGGGAAACCCGTCAATTGGCCCATTTTTAGCCCCTGGTATAATGTTTCAGGAATTCACCGATGTCGACTACCCGCAGAGATTTTCTGATTCTCCCCTCGTTTGCGGCTACCGTGCAAGCCGTTTCCGGCGCAAAGGCCTTACCGAACGTTGTCCTGATCTTCTGCGACGACCTGGGATACGGGGATCTTGGCTGCTATGGGAGCAAAATCCGCACTCCGAACCTAGATCGGCTGGCTGCGGAAGGAATACGATTTACACACTTTTACAGTGCGAACCCTGTATGCTCCCCCTCGCGCGCCGCCTTATTGACCGGTCGCTACCCTACCCGTGTAGGGGTCCCCGCGGTACTTTTCCCACAAGACCCAGGCGGACTCAACGTAGACGAGTCCACGCTCGCCGATCTCCTCAAAAAACGCAATTACCGCACTATGTGTATTGGCAAGTGGCATCTGGGACGCCCGGAAAAGTATCTGCCGACGAGCCGCGGGTTCGACCACTATTACGGCATCCCTTACAGCAACGACATGACGCCGCGGTCGCTGCTGCGCGACACCGAAGTCATTGAAGAGACTACCGATCTGGCGACGCTCACGCTACGCTACACGGCTGAGGCGGTGAAGTTCATCGACGAATCGAAAGGCAGGCCATTTTTTCTCTACATGCCGCACACTTATCCGCACATCCCGTTGGACGCGTCGGCGAAGTTCCGGGGAAAGAGTCCGCTGGGGATCTATGGGGATGTGGTGGAGGAACTCGACTGGAGCGTCGGCGAGGTAGTCAACACGCTCAAACGAAACGGGCTGGAACGGGACACGCTGGTGATCTTCACGTCTGACAATGGGCCTTGGTATCAAGGCAGTCCCGGCCCCTTACGCGGGCGGAAGGGTATGACATGGGAAGGCGGAGTGCGGGTGCCCTGCATCATGCGGATGCCAGGGCGGGTTCCCAAAGGGCGCGTCTCGGAAAGCATCGGGTCGACCATGGACATTGTGCCGACCGTGGCTGGTTTGTGTGGTGCCACCGAAATGCCCAAGCCCTTGGACGGGATCGACTTATGGCCGCTGCTGTCGGGCTCGACGAAGGCGGTTGAACGTCCGGAAGTACTGCTGTATTTCGACAATACGAACCTGCAGTGTGCACGTTGGAAGCAGTGGAAGCTGCATGTGGCGAGGTACAACCATACGACGTACAGCCCAGCGCCCGCGGGGGGACGGAAGTCGTTTCCACTGGTGGCACCGGAGTTGTACAACTTGAGGGAAGATCCGGCGGAAAGCTACGATGTCGCGGAAGAGAATCCGGCGGTAGTGAAGGAAATGCTCGCCAGAGTCGAAAAGTTGATGGCGGGGTTTCCTTTGGATGTCGCGAAAGCCTGGGGAAACCAGAAGGCGCTGGCGGCGGCGAAGACCCCGGCCGGGGCTGTGACCAGGGCGAAATAGACTCTATTCACCGAACCAGTAGCTGGAATGATCGCCTACGCGGGATTCCATCGAAATCGCCACTTCCACCTTCAGCATGCGGGTGGACACGTCCGTGCCTTCAGGCGCACGCTTGGCGTGTTCGGAATGAAAGTGCAGATCGTAGATGCCGGGCTGCGGATACTTCACGCGTTCCACCAACTGGTAGTCAAAGACTGGCATGGTGTTTTCCGAAACCAGCACTTCCAGAGGCTTGACGCCTTTCACCGCCTGTAGCGAGGCGGTTTCCTTGACTTCGAACAGGATGTGGAGGAGCCCCTCCGAAGCACGGTGGAGTTTAATGAATCGCAATTGGCAGGGAGTCCTCCCTTTGAGATGATCCTGATAACGCTTGATTTCGCCCAGCGAACGATAGGCCTGTCGGCGAACATTGGGATCGGAATCTTTGACGAACTGCGCAAGGATCTTCTGAAAACGTGGATCGCGCGTGACACCCATGGCCCAGGCGGCCGTCGCCCGATCGTTTTCATTATCGCTGGCAGCGAGTTTTGCCAGGGCCGGCAGAGACTCGATCGCACCCGCCCGGTAAAGGCCGACAACGGCATTGCCGCGCACGCGCGGGCTAGGATCGTGCAGCGTGCTGTGAAAGATTTCCAGGGCCTCTGTGGTCTTTTCTCCCCAGAAGACCTCGACGATGTTGGCTCGCACCCGTGAATCGTCGTCCCTGAGCCGATCTTCGATCCAATCGCGGTTGCGATGGTGCCGCCCGATTGTGGTGGCCAAGCGCGCTCGAATGCGGCTGGGTGCCGCCCGATAGAGATGCATCAGCACGGGCACGAGTTTGGGACTATCTGTGACCGCATCGATCAGATCGAGGACGCGTTCGGTAGTTTCGTCAGCAACCGGCTCTGCCCCAGGCATGATGAGCCGGACGAGCTTGACTTCCGTCTGCGGATCGACGTGACGGATCGCGTGAATGAGCCGGACCGCCGCAGGTAGTGCCAGTAGATGAGGATTGGCGATGCGCCGCAGCAGAGTTTCATCCTCATAAACGAGCGTCACGAGGTGTCGAGTGCCGGGACAATCGCCGAGTTCGACAAGGGAACGAAAAGCGGCCCATTCAAACGCTTCCTGGTTGACATCTCGCAGCTCTCTGAGAGAGCGGGAAACGGAAAACGGATCGTGGTCGAACTCCGGCACTAAGCTTTGAACAGTCTGTCCCATCGGCTCCTGTTCTTCTTATCGTTTGACTGTGGCGAACTTTAGTTCAGATGAACATCTCTTCGTCCTGTGTTACTTGCGCAACGCTCGGACGATTGCCTTTGGCGAGGAAAGCCAGCGCCGTGCGGATACCCGCCGTCACACCCTGGATTTCACGCAATGGCCTCATCACCCCTGAGTGGACCAAACCAATGGTTTGCTGCGCCCGGCTCAGGGTGTCGTCGATGATCATTTCGGCGCGTTCGAGTTGGACTCGTGCGCGCACGGTGGCATCGCCCAAAACCTCATCGACGCGGTTTAGCTGCGTGCGCGCGGAATCGAGAATTTCCGTGGTGCGCCTCGTAATCTCCAGCATCTGCGTACGGCCCTGTTCCAGAGTCGACTGGGAGGTTTCCAGCAGCTTTTCCACCTTCGGCAGCACGGTTGCGACGCGCTGTTCGGTGGCCTTTATGCCCTTGTAAAGGGCAACGATTGCCACGGCTTGTGCCACCATCGCAATCGCGGCGAGCGCCACAAACGTCGTCATGATGTAGAGCAAAGTCTGTTGATCCATGAGTTTCCTTACGGGGGTAAACGCACCAACGGCCGACAAGAACACAGCGCCGAAGGCGCACGCATCTCTAGAACCTAATCGGTAGAACCGACCGATTCGCGATAGGCCTGCCGCCCGGCGCTCACTGCGGCGGTCAACTGGTCTTTCTGGCGGCTGACCGCATCGCGACTTTTGTCCACCAGTTCGCTTGCCTGTTCCTTAACGTCTTCACTGCGCTTGCGCAAGTACTCGGCGCTGTCGTTCGCCTTGGACTTGATCAGAGCGCGCGTTTCCTCGCCGGTTTTCGGAGCGAGAAGCAGCGCCGCTGCGGCACCGACACCCAAGCCGAGGAAGAAGTATCCCAATTTGCTGTCGTCGTCCATGCTATAGTCCTTTCTGTCTGGACCCGTGAGCTATGAGGCTCACGATCCACCCTCAGAATATCATGCCCTTTGGCAAGCCTCGTACAGTAAAGACGCTCGAACGCGACGCATTGTTCGACTACGCGGTAAAAACTCTGGGATCCCGGGCGCTGACCATCGGGGAGATCAAAGAGAAGTTGCGGACCCGCGCGTCCAAACCAGAAGACATCGACAGCGTCCTCTCATCGCTCAAACAATACGGCTATCTGAACGACCGCCATGTCGCCGATACGTTTGCCGTGTCGCGGCGCGACAATCAGTCGCTCGGAAGCATGCGCATACTGCGCGATCTGCGCAATCGCCGCGTTCCCTCTAAAGTCGCCGAGGAAGCCGTAAAAGAGGCATTTTCCGGGCAGGATGAGGTCACGCTCATCGAGAAGTATCTGGCTCGCAAGTTCCGTTCCACCAACCTCACCGAATATCTCAAAGAGGAAAAGCACCTCGCCTCGGCCTATCGAAAACTCCGCACGGCGGGTTACTCACCCGGCAACTCGATCAAGGTTTTGAAGCGCTACGCATCGCGTGCGGATGAGTTGGAAGGCTTCGAAGAAGCCGAGCCGACAGAGGGCGGGTGACCGGCTTCACGGACTACGAAAAACCGCTGAGTACCGGATCCGCGGAAATCTAAGGAATTCAGTTCCGGGAACTTATTGGTTCAGCCAATCCCGGACCGCACTCTTTAGAATGCATGACACCTAAGAAATTTCGAGCATTGGGGATTTGCGGTTACTTTCGCGGCAGTCAGCTTCACACAGCAAGATCGGCCAGATCGCAGGCAGGAGTCCACGAGTCTCTCTCTAGCGATCCCGTCCAAACAGCCGAAGCCGACGTACCCGGCGAAGTCATCGTACAGTATCGTGAAGGCAGCGGAACGCGGACGCGGACTCTGCGAGCGCGCCGAGCCGAGTTGAGCCGACTTCCTCATCCAACCGGATAGGTTGCACCGCGTCGTGTTTTTGCGCGGCCTGCTGAGCCGGTAATAATGCCGAAACGGCCGGAGGAGGCCGGCCGTTTCATTTTCGGTTTCGTGCGGTTGGGTTTATACGCCTGGGTGCCTTGGCGGCCGTCCAGGAATGGAGCTTAGAGACCGCTAAGAACGGGCGGCCACAGCTGCTGCATTCTGCACTGGATAGCGTTCACGGATCCACTTCTCGATAAGTTCTTTTTGCGAAGCGAGGACGACTCGCTGCCACTTGACTGCGCCGGTACGTTCACTGTACTCGGCCATCACGTACGAACCCTCGTTCAGGATCTCAATGATGCTACTCGTGCCAGTCGCTCGCCTGAAATGATAGGACGAGATCGCGGCTTGGTGTTTTTGCATCTGACCCCATTCTAGCAGGTTTTGCAAAGTCCTCCATTGTAGCTTATTCCAGAGCCTGGTAGACGAGCTGCTTAAACTCCCCGCCAACTTCGATCTGGGGCGGAAGTGTGTTCATCATAAAGACGCCGATCAGGTTCTCTTTGGGGTCGATCCAGAAGCGGGTTCCGGCGGCACCACCCCAGTTGTATTCACCCTGGGATCCGATGGCTCCGGTCATGCCAGGCCCTTTGTTGACCGCAAAGGTGAGTCCGAAACCGTAGCCTTGCGGGATCGCGCCCATGGCTGCGACGCGCGGAAGATCGCCGAGATGATCGGACGACATGAGATCGACGGTTTTGCGGCTCAGCAGTCGTTTGCCTTCGGCTTTACCTCCATCGAGAAGCATCTGGCAAAAACGAGCGTAGTCGATCGCGGTGGAGGCTAGTCCCTGGCCGCCCATGAAGGCGTTGGGCTTCTTTTTATAGGATTCTTGCGGCGCTCCTTTGAAGATGTCGATGGTGCCGTCGGATTTGGGGGCGTAGAGGGTGACGAGACGGTCCCACTTGGCTTCGGGCACGTAGAAAGCGGTGTCGATCATACCGAGCGGTTTGAAGATGCGTTCTTCGAAGAACTGATCGAGCGGTTGGCCGGAGGCGACTTCGACGAGGCGTCCGAGGATGTCGATGGAGAGTCCGTAGTGATACGTGGTTCCGGGATGATGGAGCAGCGGCGCTTTGGCGAGACGGCGGGAAGCTTCGGCGAGGTCGATGGCCGGATCGTTGACTTTCAACTGCATGTAGACGGGGCTGCCTTTTTCGTCGACAGGACCTTGATAGTCAATGCCGGAGGTGTGGCGCAGCAGATCGCGAATCGTGATCTTGCGTTCGGCAGGCACGGTGTAAGCGACTCGTTTCCCGGTAGTGGGATCTTTGGTTTCCATGGCGACTCGCATATCGGCCCACTCGGGCAAATACTTGGAGACGGGTTCGTTGAGGTGAAACCTTCCTTCCTCATAGAGCATCATGACAGCGACGCCGGTGATGGCCTTGGTCATCGAATAGATGCGGAAGATGGCGTCTTTGCGCATCGGCTTTTGGGAGGCGACGTCCATATAGCCGTAGGTTTGGAAGTAGCCGATCTTGCCGTTGCGGGCGATGAGACCGATGCCGCCGGAAAGGCGATTGGCCTCGACGTGGGCGTTCATCTGGCGCTCGATGCGGGCGAGACGGGAGGCGTCGAGTCCGGTTTGTGCGGCTGGGACGATGGGGAGAGGTTCCGCTTGTGCGACGGTCTGGGAGAGGAAGGCGGTCGCAAGAACGAGGCGAAGTGCGTGGTGATGAAACATGCTCGCATCATCATAACTGATATACTCAGCCGATTATGCATGTTTCCGTACAGGGCGTGTTTCGCGCATTCAATGAGCCGTTCGAAGGCGTGGTTCACCACATGTATTTGGACATCGAAAGCCTTGTTACGATTGGCGTTGGGAATCTGATCGACCCGGTCAGCGAGGCGAGGATTCTGCCGTTTCAGTTCAAGTCGGACCCAGAGCGACAGGCGACGGAAACGGAGATTGAATCCGAGTGGAAGACTGTGAAAGCGAATACGGCGCTGGCCAAAAAGGGTTACAAAGCGGCGGCGAAAGTTACGGATTTGGAGTTGAATGACGAGGCCCTGGGACGTCTGATTCAGAAGCGTCTGTTGTCGAATGAGAAGCTGATTCGGAAGCAGACCTCGTTTGCGAAGTGGGATGCATGGCCGGCGGATGCGCAGTTGGGATTGTTGAGCATGGCATGGGCGATGGGGGCGTCGGCGTTCGTTGAGTTCCCGAAGTTTAGCGATTCGTGCCGGGTCATGGATTTCACGGCAGCTGCGGCGCAGTGCAAGATCTCGGATGCTGGGAGTCCGGGGGTGGCGCCCAGGAATGAGGCGAATCAGTTGTTGTTCCGGAATGCGGCGTTGGTGGCATCGAAGAAATTGGATCCGGCGGTGTTGCATTATCCCGAAAGGGCGCGTACGCCGCTGACGCCGGCGATGGCGGAGAAGAAAAATGCCCCGGTGTCTCCGCGGGTCAAGAAGGCTGGGGCTTGAGGTTTCGTTGCGGACAGTGAACCATAGCGGTCCGAAAACTCGTCATCCGGCACACCCTGTTACCATCGAGGGGAATGCCACAACGCATTTGCCTCCTCGGCTCCACCGGCTCTATCGGAACCTCAACTCTCGACGTCATTCGCCGCCGCCGCGATCTGTTTGAGGTCCATTCGCTGGTCGCTGGAAACAATATCGAACTGCTCGCCCGGCAGATCTTTGAGTTTC